>NZ_CP034442.1:1605000-1926555 GCF_007475365.1 Streptococcus oralis subsp. dentisani
TATTTATCTTCTGTTCTGAAGTTTACAGTTGAGAAAGTTGATGATTTTGGAAATCCAATTCAGTTACTAGATCCGGTCAGTCAGGATACAATCTTATTTGAAGTTGCTTATACGACCGTTGAGTTTGCTTTTGGTAGGGCTAAATCCATTCAAGAGGTTGAGGAGCGTTTTAGAGACTACATGGATCTGATTCAGAAAAAGTTGGGTGAAACAAATCATGCCATAGTTGGTTCTGGAATCCATCCCTACTGGGAGAAGAATGAGAATCAACCAGTTGCTTCTGCACGCTATCAGATGTTGATGAACTATTTGAAGTTGAGCAGAACCGTTCCAAGAACGGATTTGCACGATTACCTGCAATATGGTGCTTTTATCTGTGGGAGCCAAGTTCAACTGGATGTTTCAAAGTCTAACTTTCTGCGGGTCATTAACGCTTTTACTCAGATTGAAGCAGCCAAAGCTTATTTGTTTGCCAATTCAGAGTTTTCAGGGGAAGATTGGAATACCAAGATTTCTAGGGATATTTTTTGGGAAGAGTCTATGCATGGGATTTATCCTGAAAATGTAGGTGTTAATGCCAGACTCTTCAAAGATGAGAATGATTTTTTTGATTATCTGGATCACTCTGCGATTTTTACTGCGGAACGGGATGGTGAAACCTATTATTTTTATCCAATTCGAGCAAAAGATTATTTGACTACACCTGAAATCCAAGCATTCACCCTTAATGGGGATGAGGTATTGATTCATCCTCAGGAGGAGGATTTCCAAACTCATCGTAGTTACCAGTACCAAGACTTAACGACTCGAGGAACGGTTGAGTTTCGCAGTGTTTGTACTCAGCCGCTTGATAGGACTTTTGCTTCTGCAGCCTTTCACTTGGGATTGTTGGTTAATTTAGACAAACTGGAATCTTACTTAGAAGCAGCACCTTTCTTTAAAGTATTTGGGCGTAATTATAAGTTTTTAAGGCGACAATTTTCTAAAAAACAACTCACAGATGAGGAGGAAGCTGCGATTCGAGAATTTTCTAAAGGCTTACTCCTTCTAGCTGAGCAAGGACTGGAGAAGAGAGGCAAGCATGAAATGACCTACTTACAGCCTTTGAAAGAAGAATTGGGACTATAATTTCTCTTATAAAGCGAGAATTTTCTGAAAAATCATGATATAATGAAAGAGACTATAGATAAAGGATAGAGAGTAATGACATTAGTTTATCAATCAACGCGTGATGCCAACAATACAGTAACTGCCAGCAAAGCAATTTTGCAAGGTTTGGCGACGGATGGTGGTTTATTTACACCGCTTACTTATCCAAAGGTGGATTTGGACTTTGAAAAATTGAAAGATGCTTCTTACCAAGAAGTGGCTAAATTAGTTTTGTCAGCCTTTTTAGATGACTTTACTGCGGAGGAGTTGGACTACTGTATCAACAATGCCTATGATAGTAAGTTTGATACTCCAGCTATTGCGCCATTGGTGAAACTGGATGGGCAATACAACTTGGAACTCTTCCATGGTTCAACCATTGCCTTCAAGGATATGGCCTTGTCTATCTTGCCATACTTTATGACAACAGCTGCTAAGAAACATGGCTTGGAGAACAAAATCGTCATTTTGACAGCGACATCTGGTGATACTGGGAAAGCTGCTATGGCAGGATTTGCAGATGTACCTGGTACAGAGATCATCGTCTTTTATCCAAAAGATGGTGTCAGCAAGGTGCAAGAGTTGCAAATGACTACTCAGACTGGCGACAATACTCATGTTATCGCCATTGATGGGAACTTTGACGATGCGCAAACTAACGTCAAACATATGTTTAACGATGTGGCTCTTCGTGAAAAATTGGCTGCCGACAAATTGCAATTTTCATCAGCTAACTCTATGAACATTGGTCGTTTGGTACCACAGATTGTTTATTATGTTTATGCCTACGCTCAGTTGGTCAAGTCTGGTGATATTGTGGCTGGAGAAAAGGTCAACTTCACAGTACCAACAGGAAACTTTGGAAATATCTTGGCTGCCTTTTATGCTAAGCAAATTGGTCTGCCAGTTGGCAAATTGATCTGTGCTTCAAATGACAATAATGTTTTAACTGACTTCTTTAAAACTCGTGTTTACGACAAGAAACGTGAGTTTAAAGTAACAACTAGTCCATCTATGGATATCTTGGTATCTTCAAACTTGGAGCGTTTGATTTTCCATCTTTTGGGGAATGATGCGGTTAAGACAGCTGAACTCATGAACACCTTGAATACACAAGGACAATATGAATTGACAGACTTTGATGCAGCGATTCTGGAACTCTTTGCAGCTGAATATGCGACTGAGGAAGAAACTGCGGCAGAAATTAAACGTGTTTATCAAACAGATGCCTATATCGAGGATCCACATACGGCGGTTGCCTCAGCTGTTTATAGAAAATACCAAGTGGCTACTGGCGATGCGACTAAGACAGTGATTGCTTCAACAGCTAGTCCATACAAGTTCCCAGTGGTTGCCGTAGAAGCGGTAACAGGAAAAGCAGGCTTGACAGACTTTGAAGCCTTGGCTCAATTGCATGAAATCTCAGGAGTGGCAGTGCCACCAGCGGTTGATGGCCTTGAAACAGCTCCAGTTCGTCATAAAACAACAGTGGCAGCTGCTGACATGCAAGCAGCGGTGGAGGCTTATCTAGGACTTTAAGACAGGGGGAGTAAACTCGGTTGGGAAATCAACTGAGTTTCTTTTCATCAGGAGGAAGGATTGTTTAAGAAAAATAAAGACATTCTTAATATTGCATTGCCAGCTATGGGTGAAAACTTTTTGCAGATGCTTATGGGCATGGTGGACAGTTACTTGGTCGCTCACTTGGGACTGATAGCTATTTCAGGTGTTTCAGTTGCTGGCAATATTATCACGATTTACCAGGCGATTTTTATCGCTCTGGGAGCTGCTATTTCCAGCGTTATTTCAAAAAGTTTGGGGCAGAAAGATCAGTCCAAGTTGGCTTATCACGTGACAGAGGCTCTCAAGATAACCCTATTGCTGAGTGGATTTTTAGGCGCCTTATCCATCTTTGCTGGGCAAGAGATGATAGGACTTTTGGGAACTGAACAGGCTGTGGCTGAGAGTGGTGGGCTCTACCTATCTTTGGTGGGTGGATTGATTGTTCTCTTGGGCTTGATGACGAGTCTAGGTGCCTTGATTCGTGCAACGCATAATCCGCGTCTACCCCTCTATGTGAGT
Organism: Streptococcus oralis subsp. dentisani; assembly: GCF_007475365.1. NCBI lineage: Bacteria > Bacillati > Bacillota > Bacilli > Lactobacillales > Streptococcaceae > Streptococcus > Streptococcus oralis. The sequence goes on from NZ_CP034442.1 coordinate 1,608,232, forward strand.
CTGTTATCCAATGCCTTGAATATTCTTTTTTCAAGTCTAGCTATTTTTGTCCTTGATATGGGCATAGCGGGTGTTGCTTGGGGGACTATCTTGTCTCGCTTAGTCGGTCTTGTGATTTTGTGGTCGCAATTAAAGCTGCCTTTTGAGAAACCGACTTTTGCTTTAGATAAAGAACTATTGACCTTGGCTTTGCCAGCGGCAGGAGAACGTCTCATGATGCGAGCTGGAGATGTAGTGATCATTGCCTTGGTTGTTTCTTTTGGGACGGAGGCAGTAGCGGGGAATGCAGTCGGAGAAGTCTTGACCCAGTTTAACTATATGCCTGCCTTTGGCGTCGCCACGGCGACGGTCATGCAGGTAGCTCGAGCAGTTGGAGAGGATAACTGGGAAAGAGTAGATGATTTGAGCAAGCAAACCTTTTGGCTTTCTCTGCTTCTCATGTTGCCCTTAACTCTCAGTATCTATGCCTTAGGGACACCACTGACTCATCTCTATACGACCGATCCTGTAGCGGTTGAAGCTAGCGTTTTGGTGGCACTGTTCTCTCTACTAGGAACTCCAATGGCGATAGGGACAGTTATATATACGGCAGTTTGGCAGGGATTGGGGAATGCTCGCCTCCCCTTTTATGCGACAAGTATTGGGATGTGGTGTATCCGAATTGGCACAGCTTATCTTATGGGGCTTGTTCTTGGTTGGGGCTTGCCTGGTATTTGGGCAGGGACACTTTTGGATAACGGTTTTCGCTGGTTATTTCTACGTTACCGTTACCAGCGTTATATGAGCTTGAAAGGATAGGAAATGCAAAAAATAGCCTTTATTTGGGATTTAGACGGAACCTTATTGGACTCTTACGAAGCGATTTTATCAGGGATTGAGGAGACATTTGCTCAGTTTGCTATTCCCTATGATAAGGAGAAAGTGAGAGAGTTTATCCTCAAATTTTCGGTGCAGGATTTGCTGGAACAGGTGGCAGAAGAGAGAAATCTGGATGCGGAAGTGCTCAATCAGGTACGTGCCCAGAGCTTGTCTGAGAAGAATGCCCAGGTAGTTTTGATGCCAGGTGCGCGTGAAGTGCTAGCTTGGGCAGACCAAGCAGGAATTCAGCAGTTTGTCTATACTCATAAGGGGGACAATGCTTTCGCTATTCTAAGAGACTTGGGTTTGGAATGTTATTTTACAGAGATTCTAACCAGTCAGAGTGGCTTTGCGCGCAAGCCTAATCCAGAAGCGGCGACATATCTGCTAGACAAGTATAAGTTGGATCCTAGGGATACCTATTATATAGGGGATCGGATTTTGGATGTGGAATTTGCCCAGAATAGCAGCATTCAAAGCATTAACTTTCTAGAGTCGTCTTATGAAGGGAATCAGAAGATTCAAGCGCTAGCAAATATTCCTTATATTTTTGAGGATAAGTGACGAGAAAATTGTGTCATTTTTGTGACAGAAACCTAACAAACTATTTCAAGTAATCGAGTTTGTTACAAGGAATAGACAGTTCTATTAAATAGGCCCGAGAGGGCTTTTTTTGTGTTATGATAGACAGGTACTCATTTGAAAGGAATGTGAAAGAATGAAGAAAAGAATTATTTTAGCCTCAACAGTAGCCTTGTCTTTTGCGCCAGAATTGGCAACTCAAGCGGAAGAAATTGCATGGACAGCACGTACCGTTGAGCAAATCCAAAACGATTTGACTAAAACGGACAACAAAACAAGCTATACAGTACAGTATGGTGATACCCTGAGCACGATTGCAGAAGCTTTGGGAGTAGATGTGACAGTTCTTGCTAATTTGAACAAGATCACTAATATGGACTTGATTTTCCCAGATACTGTCCTCACTACAACTGTCAATGAGGCAGAAGAGGTGACAGAAGTTGAAATCCAAACTCCTCAAGTAGATTCTAGTGAAGAAGTGACGACTGCGACAGCTGATTTGACGACCAACCAAGTGACAGTCGATGAGCAAACAGTTCAAGTGGAAGACCTTTCTCAACCAATTGAGGAAGTACCAAGTGCAACAGAGACTGAAAAACCAGTAGAAGTAGCGCCAAGTTCAGAAGTTTCTGAGACAGCGACAGTTGCTGAAGAGACACCATCTACAGAAGAACCTGTAGCAGAAGAAATAGCAGAAACAACTCGTCCAGTTGAAGAAGAAATTCCTCAAGCAGCGACTCCAGCTACCGAAGAAACGGCAGCAACAACTCCAACAGAAGCACCAATAGCAGCTGCGCCAGCAACTGAAACACCTGCTGATACAACGGAAACAAGTGCAACAGAAGAAACAGCAGCATCAACAGCAACTTCTGACACTGCAACTTCGACTTATCAAGCAGAGCAAAGCCAAACTCCTTCAAGAACTTATTCAGCTCCAGCGGCTCCTGACTATGCAGGGCTTGCTGTAGCCAAGTCTGAGAATGCTGGTCTACAACCACAAACTGCAGCCTTTAAAGAAGAAATTGCCAATTTGTTTGGAATCACATCCTTTAGTGGCTACCGTCCTGGTGACAGTGGGGACCATGGTAAAGGTTTGGCCATCGATTTTATGGTTCCAGTGAGTTCAGCACTCGGAGATCAAATTGCAGAATATGCAGTCCAAAATATGGCTAGCCGTGGTATCAACTATATCATCTGGAAACAACGTTTTTACGCTCCATACGATAGTAAATATGGACCGGCCTACACGTGGAATCCAATGCCAGACCGTGGTAGCGTAACCGAAAACCACTATGACCACGTTCACGTTTCAATGAACTAATAGCAAAAGAAGCTGAAAACTCATATGGTTGAGGCTTCTTTTTGTTATTCTAAATCGAAATGTTTTCAAATTTATGCTATAATCAAACTGAAGTTGGCTGAAAATCAAGTATTTTTATTTTAGTAGAAGGTGAGAACACTATGATGAATAGTTTGAAAAAAACATTTGAGAAAATCATTGATGACTTTGAAAAAGAATTTTGTGGTGAAGTCGTTGAACTCTTGATTATTACCTTACAAAATGTGGGAGGCGCGGCTGTTTTAAAGAATGGATGGAAGTTGCCTTCGGTTCATTTTGTAGCAAGTGTGAATGTGGAGACAAAGGAGTTCTCGGAAACAGAGGGACGTTTGGAGTGGTTGGTGAGTCCAGAGGAATATGAAGAAAAGGGCTTGCTCTATAGCTATAGTTTCGAGCCCTATCAGATTCATCACATCAAATGTCAGAAAAGACCACAAAGGCAATTAGAACCTTATATGGCAGCAGTAGCGAATAACTGTTATCGTCTGCTGGAATACATTGAAGATGGGCAGTCGGATAGTAGATTAGAAGCTCTGATTGCAGAATATGTTAAACCAGTCGTCATCAAAGATTCTATAGGCGAATTCACTTTAAATAGAGCTTATTCATGGTTTGAGGGAAGTATGGATCTTGCGGGAAGCAGGGTTAGCGTGATGTTGGATGCAAATGAAGATGCCAGCTTACCACCAAAATCATTTGGCTACTTGAAAACATTTGTCAGGGATATTGACCGAAGAGACTCTGAAATCCGAGACGTTATAGTAAAAGAGATGTGGGAAACAGCAGAGGACTGGCTAGCTTCAGACGGAGATGCCGAAGTATTAACAGAGGACTATTTTTATAATTCCTTGTATCTGGGGGAACTGTCTATCAGCGAAGCGGGGGATTTGACTCTTTATTATGGAGATAAAGAGGATATTTTTGCTGGGCATGCGGTAGAAGTCAGGGCAGATATTGAAGGAAATATAGAAAATGTGACCTTGGTAGGGTAAATGGACAGCATGTGATTATTTCTTTATTGTGAATAAGCAACTTAGTCCTGTTACAGGAGTTTCTCCATTATATTTTAAAAATAACTGAAATCAGCACCTTCTTTAGAAAGTGCTGATTTTTTTGAGATAATAGTAGAAAGTTTATACTTTTCGGCGTTTGAGAGCGAGCAAAGTTCGATAGAAAATGATTTGGCTGCTCTGGATATAGGGTAAGAATGAAAAACTAGCAATACCAAAGGTAATCCAGTTGAGGAAGTACCAAGGGAATAGTTGTAGGTCGAGGACAAAGCGCTGGAATTTGTAACCCTTCATCAAGAAACGGCTAGTTTTCAGGATTTGACGGGGTTTAGCATGTCCTAAATCCAGAGTGTCGCAGAGGAGGAATTCTACCTGCGAGTAAGCATAATGTTGCGGTACGTAGAGGAGATTGCCCACGATCATCAAGATGAGGCTCACGAAAAAGTAGAGCCCAAAGGTCATAAGGAATTGCTCGGTTTCAACTGATGAGAGGTCTAATTTTGGAAATTCCGGATGTAGGGCAACAAATCTTCGAGCCAAGAGATTGCTATAAAAGAGGCAATAAATGCCTACTAAGTTTGGAATGCTCCATAAAAATAGGTAGAAACGTTTGAGGAGCAGGGTCAGGAAGGTTTGCGAGAAGCGCTCTTCAGCAAAGAGGGTCAGGCTTGATTTTACGGAGAGTTCCGTATCAGGATCCTTGAGAAGTCGGAGTGTCGCAAAGGCAGCACCTGCTAGAAAAATCGTGCTCATAAAAGAAACCACTAGCGGGAAGAGATAGGCTTGGAGCACTTGTGCCAGCATGCTGAAAAAGGATTGCTCTAAAACACTTTCTTGGAGACGAGCCAAGGGGTTGAGAAAGCCTGATAAGATGACCAGTATGCTAGGTAAGAGATAGACGAGAAAGAGGCGGGGATTTTCAGCCTGAAATTGCCTCGTCTGCAGACGAATGGTTTTTAAATCAATTTTTGGGTATTTCATTCTTTCATTATACCATAAATAGTACACAGCTTGCTAATCCTTTGAAACCAGTGGACTTCTAGCGTGTTAAGCAAAAGTGAATACGAGATTGAATACGACTTTACTTTTAGCTGGAGCGGATGAAATCCATGAACTGGTCAACGACTTCAACACGTTGATTATCATTGATGTGGGTATACATATCAAGGGTGATTTGAACATTATTGTGACCGAGTCTATCTGAAATGATTTTGGCTGTAATACCAGCTTCAAACAGAAGAGAAGCATGTGTATGCCTAAATCCGTGAGGCGAAATTTTTTTAAGATCTTTGTGTTTACAAAAGAATCTGCTAAGCTTCACTTTCATAGTTGCGGCTAAAAGCCATCCCCCTATGTCATTCGTAAAAATATAATTCGAATCATGTTTGTAAGGCACACCAGCCTGGAAATATTCTTTTATTTGCTGTCGTTTCCAGAATTTCAAAACATTCAGAGTTTCATCATCTAAGGTGATAACCCTCTTACTCCTTTTGGTTTTAGGATCCTGAACAGTTTGTTTTTTGCCAATCACGACAGCCGTGCGAGAAATGCTTAACCGTTTATTTTCAAAGTCAACATCTGACCACATGAGACCGATAGCTTCTCCAGTTCTCAAGCCAGAAAAAGCGAGTAAGTGGAAAAAAGTGTAGTCTACAGGCTTAAAATTTGCTTTGGAAACTTTAAGGAATTCGGTCAGTTCCTGCTTTGTATAGTAGTTTTCTTTGCCCTTTAAGGGTTTATTTTTAGGCTTGATAATCTTGTCTAAGGGATTTGACTTAATGATGTCAAGAGAAGTGGCATACTTGAAAATACGGCTAATGACAGAGTAGTAATTAGAATATAGGATATAGCGATTGCTTAACTTTATAGCAACCTTCTGACAATAAGCGACACTGATCTGCTTAATCTTCATATCTGTGAAATACAAGTCAATCATAATATCAAGCTTTTTCTTGACATTCTGATAAGTTGTTGGTTTGACGGTATTTTTATAGCTATCAAGCCATAAATCAGCGACTTCAGCGAAAGTAGGATTCTGGAAATCTTCATTGTTTGAAAAACCATTTTCTTCAACATCTAAGAGAAGGTCACGTTCGGCAGCCTTAGCCTCTTTAATGGTTTTAAAACCACGACGTGTTGTGCGTTTTTCTTTTCCAGTTGCAGGGTCTATGCCCAGGTATGTTTGAAAGAGATATCTAGTCTCTCCTTTTTTTGTAATGTATTTTTTTATCATAAAAAGTCCTTTCTTTTCGATTGCTTGCCCGCATAGTTGAAAAGGTGTAGAACTTATGATAAACTATAGTTGTATTTTTTTATCATCTTTTCCATTGCTTGTCACATGGAAAGTTGAATCCTCACACTCAAAGTTTGGCGATGGCGAGTGTGGGGATTTTTTTATTTTTTAGCTAGGCGCCATATTGTTAAATCTAGATAATACGTTAATTCTTTTTCACGAGTAACAACTCTCTCGGTTTCAATATTTAGAGTTTTATATGGACCACCTCTACCAGTTAGGATTGCATCGTATCTGTAATTTGGATTAGCTATGTAAGATGAAATTTGTGATGCGATCACAGCTGGTAAGTATCCAACAAAGATATTATTCACTAAAACTTTGATAGCATTTTTATCATGCGGATTTGAAGGTTCTGGTAATAGTTGAACGTCTACTGTTTTCAATTTATTGTATTTGTAAACAGGTTTATATGTTTCGAGCATATAAGATTTCAAAGATTTATTATCTTTTCCAAAATAATGGACACCCTTGGAAAGAAAATCAGCAGCAGCTTCAGCTTCTTCTTTATGATAATTTGTTCCCATTAACAAGAAATCATCTCGGAAAACAATTGTATCAATCTGTGGACTGTAATTTTCAACTTTCTTCTTTTTCTCTCGCTTTGCAGTTAAACGACCAATAATGTAAGTTATAAAACCAGTAATAAACAAGAAGAAGCCGAGAGGTGGAAATAAAAATAGGAATATAGCACCTAAAACCATAAAGACAAGTCCAGCTTCTTTATATTCTTTGGGAGTGTGTTGCTTTTTACCGTTAGATAACAAAATAGATTGTTGTTTTTTTGTGACTACTTTTTTCTTTCTCTTTTTAGATGGTTTCAGAAAATCAGAAAGTCCAAATGTTGTCTTATGATAGATCTTGTTATACATGGCTTTCTTTGGATTTTTAACCCACCCCATCCCTTTCTTACCATATCCAGGAATAATAGCTTTTTTAGCTTGTCTTTTCCATTTGCTGGTAGTTCTAGCTTTCAAGCTCTTTTTTAGACTTGGTGTTCTCATTCCTATTTTCATAATCTTTTCTCTCTCAATTTCTATATACACTGACAACTTCCCCAATAGTTCGAATGTCGTCATTCTCTGTCAGATGGATTTCTTCGTATCCACTATTTAAACTTTGAAGATACCAGGATCCATCATAATCTCTTTTAAGCTTTTTGACGAAGTTCTTGCCATTCACCTGAAAGATGCCTATTGAGTTAATATCAACCTGACTAGTGACCTTGATAAAAAGCAGGTCATTATCTTCTATCAGAGGCTCCATTGAGTCACCAGCCACTTTAGCAATAGTGTCATATTCGTTAGGGACATCATTGGCTCTCAGTCTTACTTCCATGTGTAAATTGTCTTCTTGGAAAGTACCATGACCAGCAGCTACCAAACCCTCTACATAATCAGTAATGTAGTCCTCGTCATCTTGAGACTTGTTAAAGATAGAAATAATATTAGTGCTTTCTTGCTCCTCAAGTTGGTCTTTAGCATAGCTAAGAACTTTTTCTTGTCTAGGTTTCTCTAACTTATCGTAGATAGGTAAGATTTCAGGTTGTTCATTTGATGTTGAGTTACGTTCATTATCTGGTACACGTTTTTTCTCAACATCATAGCCCATAAGCCAAGGTTCGCTTACTTCAAGTGTTTTAGAAAGTAGGTAAATTCTGTGTTGATCAGGAGACTGTACGCCATTAACATACTGAGAAAGGGTACTTTTCCCCATTCTTATTCCTAATTCTTTTTGATAAGGTAATGATTTTTCAAGTATTTCAACTTGTTTTAAATTTCTTTCAGACATGAGCTGTTTTAGTCGCTCAGATGGGTTGCTGCTTCTCATGAAACCTCCTCCTTTTTCCTGTTTATAAGCCTATTATAAACCATCTTGAACAAAAATTCAATAGAAAGTTCATAAAAAATGAATTTTTTACTTGACTAGGTTCATTCAACGTGATAGAATATGTTTTGTAAGAAAGTTCATGAAAAATGAACAAGAAAGGAGTAAGCTAATGAGTAACGATTATTCAAAACTTGCAGGAAAGATTGTTGAAAAGTATGGCACTCAATACAACTTTGCTCAAGCAATGGGGCTCTCAGAGCGCTCAATCTCTTTAAAGATGAATAATAGAGTTCCTTGGAAAGATTTTGAGATGGCAAAAGCCTCAGAGTTATTAGATATTAATGTAAATCAATTACATGAATATTTTTTTACACCTAAAGTTCATGTTTGTGAACAAATAGCATAGAAAGGAGACGCTATGAACGAACTCATCAACGTAACTCTAAATGATAATCATGAGCCAGTAGTATCAGGTAGACAACTACACGAGGCTCTGGAAGTTAAAACAGAATATAAGAAGTGGTTTAGTCGTATGACTGAATACGGCTTTAATGAAAACGAAGACTTTTTAAAGGTGACCCAAAAATGTCTCACCTCTTCAACAGGTCAAAACACGACTGACCACCTCATCAAGCTAGACATGGCTAAAGAAATTGCTATGATCCAGCGAACGGAGCGAGGCAAGCAAGTCAGACAGTATTTCATCCAAGTAGAGAAAGATTTCAATAGCCCTGAGAAAATCATGGCAAGAGCCTTACTCATGGCAGACAAGAAGGTTCATAAGCTGGAAGCTCAGATTGAGGCTGATAAACCGAAGGTACTCTTTGCGGACGCAGTCAGCGCAAGTCACACATCTATCTTGGTCGGAGACCTTGCTAAGCTCATCAGTCAAAACGGCTACAAAATCGGAGGCAATCGTCTTTTTGTCTGGTTGCGTGAAAATGGCTACTTGATCAAGCGAAAAGGATCTGACTGGAACATGCCAACACAACGAAGCATGGAAATGAAACTCTTTGAAATCAAGGAGTCAACCATCACACATCCTGACGGTCATATCTCTGTCAGCAAGACCGTCAAGGTCACTGGCAAGGGGCAGCAGTATTTTATCAACAAATTTTTGAATGAGGAGGCAGTATGATGAGACCAAAACGATATCCGTATAGTGGGAAAAGAAAAAAGCCTATCGGGCAATCGATAGACTTACTAACAAGAATTAGTATACTCGAATCTCAAGTGATTAATCTAGCGAATCACGAAATGTCCAAGATACCATCTTCACGTTCTTCAACCGTATAGCCAGCACTGATACATTCTGAAATAATTTCATCTTTAGGAATTGAATATAGTGCTGGATCTATATGACAAACTTTAAATAATGGATTGCTCAGAATCGATTGAATGGTGCGGTCCAAATCATCCCAGCCAAAGCTAGGATAATTCTTTTCAGGTCTAGGTCGTAATCGTGACATCGGTCTTCTCCTTTCTATTGGAATTTTGACTAAAACGGTGAGAGGTCCTAGTCAAATTTATTATAGCAATCGAGGAGAAAATTTCATCAGTCTTGAGACGGATATAGGAGGTTGAATTGGAAGATAAAATCATTGAACTTGCTGATTACTTCATCAGCGAATCTAAAACCTACAGAGAAGCTAAAATAGCGTGTGAGAAGCTATTAAAACAAGTCAGCCATGAGATTGAACTCAGGGCGATGGAAAGTAATATTGTATAAACAAAAAAGCACCTGACAGCAATCAGGCGCATACTTAAATAATTAAAACCATTATATCACAAAAATGCTTGCCCGCATAGTTGAGAGGATGTAGAAAATGGAAGGAATAACGTTACAATTACGATTGGACGGCGAAAGTGCTGAATTGTTCACGAATCAATTATTGGCCTTTGCTGAAAAGCAGGTCAAGGAGCAGTTAGAGAATGATCGTATGCCAATCAATCAACAGGCTTTGATGAAGAAGTTTGGCTTTACTCATGGCTATATTAAAAAGTTAGAACGTAAAGGATTAAGATTTCGTAAGCAAGGGAAAGATATTATGTACGATGTCAATGATGTTTATGAGATTTTAGAGTTAGAAAAACAAGTACGAAAATTAAGAGCGTAAGGAGAAATAAAATGTTTGAACCACCGATTTTAGACCAGCTGATGGGTGTTGGAGCTCTGCTGATTGGATTTGCAGGTGCTTGCCGTCATATCAAATTGCAGGAACAACGCAAGGAAGAAGAAAGACGAGAAGAGCAAGAATTTGCGTCTATGATTATCCAAGGGTATAACCATGCATACGAACGTGGTAGAGAGGCAGAACGTCAAGAAATTCGCAAGAATATTCGCAGAGAGTTCAAAGGCTTTACCTACGACAATGAACGTCCTGAAGGCTTGCGTCCTGAGCCGTTGGCCTTGCCAGAACCTAAAATGCACATTATGAAGTGAGGGCGTCAGGAAATGGAAAGATTGATTGAATGGCTGGATAACCTGATTATGACTGTTAAAGAACTGAAAGAAAAGGAATCAGCTTCAAGACATTTTATTACGATTTGGGAAAATGATTACAAAAATCTATTACTAGTCAAAGAATACCTAACCGACTATGAAAAATTAGCTAAGGACTATCGTGATGTAGTCTCTGAGAATAAGCTGCTAAAGGTCGAGAAGATGGCGCTAGAGGGTATGCACATCTATGAGGATATGCGGATGAAGTACCGTGCGAATCGTAGGAAGTGGGGTGTTAGATTATGGCGTTAAAAAACAAGCGGTATTTCTGGATCCAGCTTGCTCAGGACTTCTTTAAGTCAAAGGAGATGAAACTACTTCGTAAGATTGCAGGTGGCGATACGCATACTATCATCTATCTCAAAATGATGTTGATTAGTTTAGAGGATGGCGGGCACATCTACTATGATGGACTTGCTGACAATCTAGCTGAAGAAATCGCTCTTATGATTGATGAGAATGTTGAAGACATCAAAATTACTTTGCTTTTTTTAGAAAGCAAAGGTTTGCTGACTAGAAAAAATGACAGAGATTATTTCTTAGAGCAAGTTCCTGAGATGGTAGGTAGTGAAACCGCAAGCGCCAGAAGGGTTCGCAAATTTCGAGAGAATCAATTGGCGTTACAATGTAACAACGATGTAATAAAGCGTAACGGAGATATAGATATAGATAAAGAGATAGATATAGAGATAGAGAAAGATAGAGATAAAAATCCAGTCGAGCTCATCGTGGAAGAATATCAATCTCGTATTGCTCCGTTAGATGGAACTCAATTTGAAATCTTGAAAGAGTTCATCACATTAGATGGCATGGAAGCAAAGGTAGTCTTGAAAGCAATTGGTCTTGCTGCTGACAATGGTAAAAGGAATTTTAGTTATATCAGAGCGATTTTGACGAATTGGAAGAACGATGGAGTTTTGACGATTGCAGCAGTCGATGAACGTGAGCGAGCGTACAAAGAAAGCAAAATCAGCAAACGTCCAAGCAATCAGAAATCAAATGTTCCTGAATGGTCACAACCAGACTATGTCAATAAGACTAGTGACGAGACCAAAAAGGACCTTGAGAAGAAGAAACAAGAAATGCTAGAAAGACTTGAGAAAGGAAGAAACTGATGTTTATTTTGAAACATGGAACAAAAGAGGAAAAACCGTACTTGATGTCTGCTAAAATCGGCGTGACTGGAATAGATATCTCATTTTCAGAAGAGAGGGGAGCTATTCGGTTTGTTTCTCGTGCGGTCGCAATGCAGGTGGCCAAGGCGCTAAGATCATTTGGTAATTTTTATGTGATTCAGGTGAAGAGATGAAAGATATCAGAATACTAGATGCGTGCTGTGGGTCTAGAATGTTTTGGTTCGATAAAAAGGAACCACATACGACATACATGGATAGACGTGAAGAAGAATTTGAAATTCACAAAAAGAAAATCAATGTCAAGCCAGATATTGTTGCAGATTTTCGAGATATGCCATTTGATGACGAAACATTTAACCTTGTTGTATTTGATCCGCCACACCTTCTCTGGGCCGGTCAGAAATCATTCATGCTTGCGCAATATGGTCAACTAGACTTATTGACTTGGAGGTTAGACTTGCAGCAAGGTTTTGAAGAATGTTTTAGGGTTTTGAAAACAGGTGGAACACTTATTTTCAAGTGGTCTGATGCTCAAGTAAATGTTAAGGAAATTTTGGAATTGGTTCCGCATCAACCACTTTTCGGTCAGCAACGTGGGACAACTCACTGGATGGCTTTTATGAAATTTTAGGAGGTATTGATGTTAAATCTTTACTTCGTATACAACGGGCACTGTCAATTCTTTCTTGGGACGTTTGACAATGTTGATGATCTTATTGAACGGATGGAATACCATCAATGGGCTTTCTCGGCTATCACTCACCCAAGATTTGAGAAGCATATAGGCAAACGGACAACACGGTTTGACTACGGTGCTAAGGATTGTTACTATCTAGCAACCTTTTCAGGAGGATAATAAAATGATTGAACTTATTAAAGAATTTGGAATGGCTATTTTATGGATGTTCTTAGGATATTTAATCGGAGAACGTGCAGCGAGAAAGGAAAAGAAAGATGATCAATAACGTAGTGTTAATTGGGCGCTTGACTCGTGACCCTGAGTTGCGATACACGCCATCAAATGTTGCAGTTGCGACTTTCAATCTGGCAGTCAATCGGAATTTTAAGGGTGCGAATGGAGAGCGAGAGGCAGACTTCATTAATTGTATTATGTGGCGTAAGCAAGCTGAAAATTTCGCAAATTGGGTTAAAAAGGGTGCTCTTGTGGGAATCACAGGTCGCATCCAAACTCGTAGTTACGAAAATCAGCACAGTCAGCGTGTCTATGTTACAGAAGTAGTAGCTGAGAGTTTTCAAACGCTTGAAAAGAAGGATAACTCTGCAAACCAAGCGAGCATGGAAAACCAGATGCCATCAGGTTTTGGCGCAACAAATCCGATGGATATTTCAGATGATGATTTGCCGTTTTAGGGAGGTGTGAAGGATGAACATACAGGAATTGATTGAGAAATATAAAAAATATGAAAATGCTTTATATGACATTGGAGCAAAAGTAGCTTGTCAGAAAATTTTAGAAGATTTAGAAAAGCTAGACGAACCAGAAAAAATCAAAGTTCCGCAGTTTGTGGCGGATTGGTATGAAGACGTTGTAGATGAGTTCTATATTGTTTTAGAACGGCTTGTGCTAAATTATCGAAATAATACTAATATGCCTATTTGTAAATGGTTTCTTGAAACTGAGGATGCTTTAAAAATTCTAATCAATATGCACCAGTTTGGCTACGAGATCGAACAAGAGAAGCGGTATCGGATTAAATTAAAAAGTAACTCAGAAGAAATTGATTATTTGGTAAATACAGAAAGGAATGGACTTCGTTTTTATAGTACGATTTATACGCAAAGAAGGGAACACACCCGCAAAGAACTAGAAGAAGCTGGTTTTGGCTGGGTGTTTGATTGCCCAGGGATTGAGATTGAGGAGGTGGAGTAAATGGAAAATTTAATGTTTTGGGGAATGTTTATTGCTTGTTTGCTGATTTCAGCTATGACATTCTACATTATGTATTCTCAAGCGATGGTCAATAGAGATTTGGAAAGAAAATACAATGACTTAAAACACGAAATTATAAGAGTTTTCGGTTGGGATGAATATGATTGGGCAAATAATTTTAGGGATTATGCTCGCAAAGTTGACGGACTTATAAAGTTTAAAAAAGAAATTGAACAACTTGAAATTATTAAAAAAGCATTAGAAGTCAAAAGTTTGGAAGAGTTGCAGAAGAAGAAAGAACAAATTGAAAATGTAATCAAAACGCTAGAAAATTGAGGAGGTGGAGTGATGAATGAGCAGTTCGTTTTAGAATTACAGAAATTGCTGAATTGTTTTCCTGATTCACACATAAATCGCAACCTTGAAGTAATCCTTATTCCTAAAACCAACACCTACTTTTCTCTCGTCGGTTGTGGCACAAAGAGAGACATAATCGCAAAAGTCTTGATGTGGTGTACTAGAGATATAGCGAAAGTTAGACCTTATCAACAACAAAAACGAAATATCGCCTTTTATATAGATAATCGTGACCGTTTGAGAAAATATTTAGGTTCTAATATCGATGTAGATGTGGTTTATCATTGCCTAGGAAATGGAATTAACAAAGAACTCACACACAGATTGAAACGTTTTATCGCAATCTGGATTCTGCTATCTGCTGGATTGAACATCTGGCAGATGGGCAAGATTGCAGAACTAGAAGAAAAAAAGCTGATGGTTATCTATAAGGCAGACAATCAAGGCGCTGAGATATTTGGCAAGGTCGTCGAAAAAAGGCGGCATGGCAAGTTATACACAATCACAATTCGTGATTACGGGGTGTTCGTGATTACGAAAGAAGTCTATGACAAGGTTAGAATTGGGGATGAGGTGAGGTTATGAAACAAAATTTTAGAGCATGGTATGTGTTAGCAGAAGAAATGATTGACGAAATACTGATGATTTCATTTCTCAGAAAAGAAATCATAGGGAAGTTTAGTAATGGCTATATATCGGTTCCGTTAAAATTCGAAGACAAGCGAAACGGAGAGGATGTTATCCTCATGCAATCAACAGGATTGTTTGACAAAAATAACAAAGAGATTTTTGAGGGGGATATAGTTAGACAAGTACGAACCCAACCAACAACGGAAAATGAAATAATCACAGGTGTTGTAACCATGTTTGAGGGCGCTTGGTTGATTATGAATGATAATGATCAATTAGCAAGTTATTTGTGGTCAGAAACTGACGAAAACGAAATCATCGGCAATATCTATGAAAATAAAGATATTTTGGAGGACGGCAAATGAGACCGAAAAAATATCCATATTTAGGAAGAAGAAAAAGGCAAGAAACACCATCGTCATTGTTTTCTGCACGACCAATTTTTAACGAGGTTCCAATTGTGGAAGAGGTCAAAGTTGAGTTCGGAGTTGAAGCTAGTATGGGGCGCATATATCCAGAAACGATAATACATTTAGATATTTCTGGGTATGGAAATAGAGTACATTCAGTGCATCGCTTCCCCGGCACCTTACTGAGTGTTGGTGAGTCAATCCAACTAAAGATGCTTTTCTATAAGAGGCTTAAAAATTTTACTACAGATCGTTTCTTGACGTTTAGAGAATCCGATTGGAAGTTCTTTATCCGCGACCTGGTCAACGAATTTGCGCATTAGAAAGTTAAATGAGGAGAAAAAATGAAACCAGAAATAATTGATAACGTAAATAACCCGAGCCATTACCAAGGACGGTATGGAATGGAGTCTATCGATGCTTTAAGAAATTTCATGACACCTGAACAGATGAAAGGTTTCTACTTAGGGAATAGCTTGAAGTATTTACTACGTCATCAGAAGAAAAACGGTCTCGAAGACCTGAAAAAAGCACGCAAGAACCTTGATTGGTTGATTGAGGAGATGGAACATGAGAATTGAAACATCAAACGGGACAATCATTAATGTTGATAAAACTAAAAATAGCATTACTGTTGAAGGTGTTGAGTTTGGGTCAGATTGTCGTGCTTTGGTATCAAAGCACAGAGATGGTACAGGGACAATCACTCTAGTATTTGATGGAAAAGTTATTTGAAATAGAAACGAGGTGAGAGATGCCTTTTTTTCCAGAAATCAACGAAGCAAAAACGAAAGAAAATGCCAAGAAAATCTTAAAAGGCTATCCTCGCTGGCGTCGTGTGGCTAATGACAAGAACGGTCAAAAGGTGACAACTACATACTCTTTCATGCCTCGAAATCCCGGAAGCGACACGACTAGTCAGGTTGAGAATCTTGCTATTAGAAAAGTAGATGCAGAGATGGAATTAGATGCAATCGAGCAAGCAGTCAGCGAGCTTCATGATCCTTACTATCGCAGAATCATATATGAAAAGTACATGGTCTGGCATCGAAAGAAAGATGAGACGATATACAACGAACTTTCAATCTCAGAAAGCTCATATTATGAGATTCTTGATAAAGCTCTTTTGGCATTTGCAGAACTCTACCGAAATGGTGAACAGGTCGCAATTCTGGAGTAAAAGCGGAGTAAGTCAAGAGTAAATATACGATTTTGTGTGCTAAAATTATATTATGAAAATATTATAAAGGCAGGCATATCCTGCCTTTTTTTGTGGATTGGAGGTGATGTTGTGAAAAAAGTTGATCCAATTCGAGAAGTCGATGACATCGAACGCATGAAAGATTATCTACGTTCTAAAAGCGAGCGTAACTATATACTGATAATGTGTGGCTTGTACTCTGGATTGAGAATTAGCGACATCATTCCACTACAAGTCAAGCATGTTCTTGGAGATCACATTGATATCTACGAAAAAAAGACAAGAAAAAGAAAAAGATTTCCTATAAATGACCAGCTAAGAAAGGCACTGGATGCATATATCATAGAAAATGACTTAAAAAGCTACGATTTCCTTTTTCCAAGCAGAAAGAAGAAACGGTCAAAATCTGGCAATATGCCAGGTGCAAGAATCCATCATATAAGTAGAGAAGCAGCTTATATGATATTCAAAGATGCCGCTTTACATGTTGGTCTTAAAAAAATTGGAACGCATTCAATGCGGAAGACTTTTGGATATCACTTTTATAAAAGAGAAGGAAATCTGGTCATGCTGATGAAAATATTTAATCATTCAACACAGAGACAAACACTTGACTATATTGGTTATGAGCAGGATGAGATAGATGATGTGATGCTTAAATTTAAGTATTAAAGCATCTTATATTTAACATATTGAGAATTTTGAAATTCAGTTTTTAAAAAACAATGCTGAATCCTTGAAGAATCTGACTCTAGGGATATTTGATTGAATTTAACAGAATATAAGATATGTTAAATATACGAGGGTGTTAGAGACTGAAAAAACTCCCCCCTACATCATAAAAATTTAGCCCCCCTACCTACTAAAAAGAAAGGCCCCTCCCTAGATGAATACCCCAAAGGACAGACCGGACCGGAGTGGTCCTCACCGAGTTGCTTTTGAAAAGAATAAAAATATTATTCTCAAAACAAAAAATACTTGTGGGATTTGTGGACTCCCCGTCGATAAATCATTGAAGTACCCACATCCTCTATCTCCGGTCATTGACCATGTTATTCCAATCAATCGCAATGGTCATCCGTCAGACATTCGTAACTTACAGCTTGCCCATTGGCAATGCAATAGACAGAAGTCTGACAAGCTTTACGCTGATTATAAATCAGCAAGTAGTACTGTTGTTGGTAACAGGAACTTGCCACAATCAAGAGATTGGACAAAGTACAGAGCTTGAAGAAGCCAAAAAAGAAAAATTATATTATTTTTTAAAAATGTCAAAAATAATTTTGAATACTTAGATCTTGAAAAAATAACAGATGTGTGAAGTAAGTCCTAGCTGAGTATAGGGGGGGTATCCCCCTCCCACTAGGCGCTCGCGAGCTTCACGCCGTCACTGTACATTTTTTCTCGCGCCAAATCATCAAAATGAAAGGAGAACGGTTTGGAATTAAGAGGAATTGACTATCTCAGGAGGAAGTTGAATCTCTATCGGAGTAGAGTCAATCTGAGATACAAGCATTATGCGATGCAGTACTATGAAGCACCTACAGGAATCACAATTCCTGCACATGTCAGGGTGAAGTATCAAGCCGTTCTTGGTTGGGCTGCAAAGGGCGTTGATAGTCTTGCAGATCGTTTGATTTTCAGGGAATTTGCTAACGATGATTTTAATGTTACAGAAATCTTTAATCGGAACAATCCTGACATCTTCTTTGATAGTGCTATTTTGGCTGCGCTGATTGGTTCGTGTAGTTTCGTCTATATTTCGAAGGGTGAAGATGATGAGGTGAGGTTACAAGTCATTGAATCAAGCAATGCGACTGGTGTTATTGATCCTATAATTGGCTTGCTTGTGGAAGGTTATGCGGTGTTGGCTCGTGATGATTACAATCGTCCAACGCTTGAAGCCTACTTCGAGCCCAATGCTACTCACTTCATTCCAAAGGATGGGGAGCCTTACTCGGTTACGAATGAGACGGGTATTCCTTTGCTGGTTCCGGTCATTCATCGTCCTGATGCGGTCCGTCCGTTTGGTCGATCTCGTATTACTAGGGCAGGGATGTATCATCAAAAATATGCGAAGCGTACTTTAGAGCGAGCTGACATCACTGCTGAATTCTATTCGTGGCCACAAAAATATATTGTTGGATTAGATCCTGATGCAGAGCAATTGGAAACTTATAAAGCCACTGTATCAAGTTTATTGACAATTTCTGCTAGTGATAGTGGAGAAAAACCAAGTATTGGTCAATTTACTACCGCTAGCATGTCACCGTTTACTGAACAGCTGAGAACTGCTGCTGCTGGATTTGCTGGGGAAATGGGTTTGACCTTGGATGACCTTGGTTTTGTTTCGGATAACCCTTCGTCAGTAGAAGCTATCAAGGCTAGTCATGAGAACTTGCGCCTGGCTGGTCGCAAGGCTCAGCGTTCTCTGGGGGCTGGTCTACTTAATGTGGCCTATGTTGCAGCATGCTTGCGTGATGAGTTTCGTTATGCCAGAAGTCAATTTGTAAGAACAACAGTTAAGTGGGAGCCTTTGTTTGAAGCTGATGCGAATACCATGACTATGATTGGTGATGGTGTTGTCAAATTAAATCAGGCATTACCTGGTTACATCAACGCAGAAACCATTCGAGATCTTACTGGTATCGCTGGAGATATGTCTGCTAGGCCAGTGATAAGCGAGGGTGGTTCAAATGGAGAATGATGTTTTACCTGGTATCTTGAAAGAGGTTCAGGAGAGGTTTGAACGAGATTTTGGCAAGAGCGAGATTGTCAGAAATGCTTTTGCTACATTGAAGGCAAAAAAAGCAACTTACAAAACTGCAAATGAGTTTGCGATTGAAATTGGAGATATTCTCTCTAAGGCTCTAGGAGCGTCTCTGAGCGCCGATAAATTACCAGACGGTAAAATGTATTACAATATCGCTCAGCGTTTGCTGACGGACGTGCTAGGACGAAATCACGAGCTTGTAAGTGGTTATGCTAGCGATGTTCAGAAGAATTTGAATGATGAAGCGAAAATAGGTCTTAAAGTTCAAGTTCCTGAATTAAATCAGGATCGAATTGCTGGCATTGTTAATCGCTTTTCGTCTGAAGATAATTTTGAGGATGTCAGTTGGTTGCTTGGCGAACCTATTGTGAACTTTACTCAATCCATTATTGATGATACAATCAGGAAGAATGCGGAGTTTCATGCTGAAGTAGGGTTGAGTCCGAAAATTGTTCGAACAACAGTTGGAAATTGTTGCAAATGGTGTCAAAAGCTAGCTGGTAGCTATGTATATCCAAATGTTCCTCATGATGTGTACCGTAGGCATCAAAATTGTAGATGTACAGTTAATTACAAAACTAGCGATGGAAAAAGGCAAAATGTTTGGAATAAAAGAATTGTAAAGCCT
Source organism: Streptococcus oralis subsp. dentisani (assembly GCF_007475365.1). NCBI lineage: Bacteria > Bacillati > Bacillota > Bacilli > Lactobacillales > Streptococcaceae > Streptococcus > Streptococcus oralis. The sequence goes on from NZ_CP034442.1 coordinate 1,627,673, forward strand.
GCTAATAGTGGTATAATTGAGATGAGAAAGAATCTTAATTTAAAAGTCAACTATGATACGAGTAGGTATCCACATAATGCAGATGGAACTGTTAAAGTGAGTCGCACAGTCGAAAGGAAAATTCCTGCTGATGTTAGTCCTTTTGAAGTAATTGATGTGGTAAATAAAGATGGAGTTGTAAGCAGGACATTCATCGATGAATATGGTCGCCGTGGAATGCGTATTGATACCTCGGATCATAAACAGCCTAAGTATCATCCAATGGGTGCTCATAAGCACATTATGGAATATGATGAGTCTGGGAATTATTTGACCGATGGGAAACCTATTGTTTTATCTGCAAAGGATAGAAAGGAGAACAAGGACATATTATGACAAAAGATGAAATTAAAAAATATTTGGACACGGATCTTGTATTTAATCATAATGATCGAGGTGCTTGTTTCTTATCTAGCATTTGTGTAGTTGGTTATGATTATGAAGGTCAGCAGTTTGATACAATTGATGAAGCTATGGAAGCTAAAGTTTTTGATGGTAAAAGTTTAGTGGATATATGGGATGAAGTTTTACCTCAAATCTCTTAATTAGGCACTCGAAAGGGTGCTTTTATTGTGCTTTAGTTTAGGAGGTGATCTGATATCTCCCAGCGATAGGGTTATCATGCGATGACGATTGAAAGGAAAGTAGAATGGCGAGGAAGAAACTTGGCAATCAGAATCCTACTCAATCGGTGATTTTAAAATACGTCAAGAAAAATTCAAAAGCTAAAGAAGCGATTGAACTTTACGAACGGACTGGTCTTTCTTGCTATGCTTGGCAGAAGAATCTTTTATTACCCATGATGGCTGTTGACAAGAGCGGTCTTTGGGTGCATCAGAAGTTTGGTTACTCTATTCCTCGTCGTAATGGGAAATCTGAAATCCTTTATATTCTTGAAATTTGGGGCTTGCATAAGGGATTGAATATCCTGCACACGGCTCACCGAATTTCTACATCTCATTCCTCTTTTGAGAAGGTGAAACGATACCTTGAGAAAATGGGGTATGTGGATGGTGAGGATTTCAATTCCATTCGAGCGAAGGGGCAGGAGCGGATTGAACTTTATTCAACAGGTGGTGTTATCCAATTTCGTACTAGGACATCAAATGGTGGTCTTGGTGAAGGGTTCGACATGCTGATCATTGACGAGGCTCAGGAGTACACGACTGAGCAAGAATCTGCTTTGAAATACACGGTTACGGATAGTGAGAATCCTATCACAATCATGTGTGGAACACCTCCGACACCTGTATCAAGCGGTACGGTCTTTACTAAATATCGTGAGACTTGTCTTTTCGGCAAAGGGAAGTATTCTGGCTGGGCTGAGTGGTCAGTTTCTGATGAAAAGGAAATTGACGATGTGGAAGCCTGGTATAATTCTAATCCGTCTATGGGATACCACTTAAATGAGCGTAAGATTGAGGCAGAGCTTGGTGAGGATAAGCTGGACCATAATATCCAACGTTTGGGATTCTGGCCGACTTACAACCAAAAATCTGCCATTTCTGAAACGGAGTGGAATGAGCTCAAGGTGGATGATGTACCAGAATTGTCTGGCAAGCTGTCTGTTGGTATCAAGTACGGTCAAGACGGAACGAACGTGGCATTGAGTATTGCTGCACGGACTAAGGATGGTCGTTACTTCATTGAGACAGTAGATTGTCAATCCGTTCGTAACGGGAATGAGTGGATGGTTGCTTTCTTGCGTCAATCTGATGTGGCTCAAATTGTCATCGATGGCGCAAGTGGTCAAAAAATCCTAGACGAAGAGTTGAAGGACTATAGAATGAAGAATGTGATTTTGCCGACGGTGAAGGAAATCATCGTGGCCAACGCTCTTTGGGAACAGGGTATTTACCAGAAAACCATCTGTCACGCTGGACAACCATCGCTATCAAAAGTAGCTACTAACTGCGATAAGCGGAACATTGGCTCAAATGGTGGTTTTGGCTATCGATCGCACTTTGACGACATGGATATTTCTTTGATGGATAGTGCTTTGCTTGCGCACTGGGCTTGTGCTACGACCAAGCCTAAGAAAAAGCAAAAAATCAGTTATTAAAATAAGCGGTCTTGTGACTGCTTTTTTTGATGCCAAAAATTACCGAACTGCCGGGAAAGCAGGAGAAAGGAGACATGAGAATGTCAGAATTTAAACCAATCACTACACAAGAAGAATTTGATAATGCTATTAAGGAACGCTTATCTCGTGAGAAATCGAAGCATAGCGACTATGATCAGCTCAAGTCTCGTGTTACAGAATTGGAAAAAGAAAATGTTGGCTTGAAGTCAACAATTGAAGCTAATCGTCAAAGTAAGGAGGATGCTGACAAGCAACTTGAAGAGATGCAGAATCAAATCTCTAATTATGAGACGGCTAGTCTGCGAACTCGGATTGCTTTGCAACATGGATTGCCTTACGACCTTGCAGATCGTTTGCAGGGGACTGATGAAGCAAGCTTCAAAGCTGATGCGGAGCGCTTGGCTGGGTTTATGAAACCAGTAAGCAAAGTAGCGCCTATAAAATCAACAGAACCAATCATCCCTAAAGAGGACGACGACAGAGCCATGGTTAGAAACTTGGTTCAAAGTTTAAATATTGAAGATTAAAGGAGAAAAATATGTCAGAAGCTCAACTTGCAAAAGGAAATCTATTTGATCCAGAACTTGTAACAAAAGTAATCAACAAGGTGAAGGGTCATTCGTCAATCGCTAAGCTATCACCCCAAAAACCTATTCCGTTTAATGGACAAAGAGAGTTCATTTTCGATTTCGATTCCGATATCGATATTGTAGCAGAAAACGGCAAAAAGACTCACGGTGGTGTGAGCCTTGAACCTGTAACTATTGTGCCACTTAAAGTTGAGTACGGCGCTCGAGTATCTGATGAGTTTTTGCATGCTTCTGAAGAAGCAAAAGTTGACATGCTCACTGATTTTGTTGAAGGTTTTTCTAAAAAATTAGCTCGTGGTCTTGACATCATGAGTATTCATGGTATTAATCCACGAACAAAACAAGCCTCCACAATTATTGGTGATAATTGCTTTGATAAAAAAGTTACTCAGACAGTTACTTTCAAGGAAACTAACCCAGACGAAAGTATGGAAGATGCAGTTGGTATGATTGATGGTTCAGAACGTGACATCACTGGAGCAATTTTGGATCCTATCTTCACTACAGCACTTTCAAAAATGAAAAATGCTGAAGGTGGAAAATTGTATCCTGAATTGGCATGGGGCGGTGTACCTGATGCAATCAATGGATTGGCAGTAGATAAAAACCGCACTGTATCATACTCACAAACAGATCCTAAAAACACAGCGATTGTTGGGGACTTTGAAACAATGTTCAAATGGGGCTATGCGAAAGAAGTTCCGATGGAAATCATCAAGTATGGTGATCCTGATAACAGCGGTCGCGACCTTAAAGGGTATAACCAGATTTATATCCGTTGCGAAGCATACATTGGATGGGGCATCATGGACGCTGCTAGTTTCGCTCGTATTGTGAAAACGGGAGGTTAATCATGGCTGAGTATGTAAACCAAAAGACAGGAGCAACAATCAACACTAATACAGAAATTTCTGGAGGTGATTGGGTTCCGATTGCAGCATACAAACCTTTGGACTCATTGACCAACGCAGCGTTGAAAGAAATCCTTGATGAAAAAGGTATTACTTATGATAGCCGCGCTACAAAACCTGAATTGATTTCGCTGATTGAACAAGCTGACACTGAAGCCCAGTAGTCGCTTGGCCGGAGGTAGAAATGGAAAACTTTGCAACAGTCGAAGATTTGAAAAAATTGTGGCGGGCGTTGAAATTCGATGAGGAAAAACGATCCGAGGCGCTGTTGGAAGTTGTTTCTCATTCTCTTCGTGTTGAAGCTAAAAAAGTTGGCAAGGATTTAGATGGGTTAGTGGCTACTGATCCATCTTTTGCTATGGTGGTCAAGTCTGTCACAGTTGATGTGGTGGCTCGCACGTTGATGACCTCAACTGACCAGGAGCCGATGACTCAGGTAGCTGAGTCCGCTTTAGGCTATTCCTTCAGCGGTTCTTATCTAGTGCCTGGCGGTGGTCTCTTTATCAAGGATTCAGAATTGAAACGTCTGGGCCTCAAAAAGCAAAGATATGGGGTGATTGATATCTATGGGACGGATTAAAGGAATTACTGTAACCTTGATTGGAAAAACCAAGACTGGAAAGGATGACTTTGGTCATCCAATATACGAGAATACTGAAATTCAAGTAGATAATGTCCTGGTTGTTCCAGCTTCGACAGAAGATGTCACGAATCAGCTCAATTTGACTGGAAAGAAGGCTGCTTATACGCTAGGAATCCCAAAAGGCGATCAGAACGAGTGGAAAGACCGTGAGGTTCGTTTCTTTGGGCGCAAATGGCGCACGATTGGCATTCCGTTAGAAGGCATTGAAGCCATGATGCCTTTGGAATGGAATAAGAAAGTGATGGTTGAAGTGTATGAGTAATTTCAAAGTCAAGCTTATCGGTGCGGGTGTAGGAGCTCTTTTGAAATCCAAAGAGATTCAGGACATTCTGAACAAAGAAGCGACAGCCATTAAAAAAAGATGCGGTCCTGGTTATGAACAAGATAGTCACGTTGGTAAGACGAGGGCCAATGCTATGATTTACCCAGCAACGCGAAAAGCGAAAAGGGATAATTTGAAAAATAACACTTTGTTGAAGGCGGTACGTTAGATGATTGAAATTATTATCAAGAAATATCTTGACGGTCATTTAGATGTACCGTCATTTTTTGAGCATGAAGCCGAAGTTCCTGATAGTTTTGTCATTATTCAAAAGACAGGAGGAAGGGAGCGGAATCATTCTGGTAGTGCGACTTTTGCTTTTCAAAGCTATGGTCCTACTATGCAGAAGGCTGCCGAGCTCAATGTGAAAGTGAAAAGTGCTGTGAAAGGGCTGATTGAATTAGATTCAATCTGTGGTGTCCACCTGAACAGTGATTACAATTTTACGGACACTGAAACAAAACAATATCGATATCAAGCTGTATTTGATATTAACTTTTTTTAAAAAGGAGAAATTAAATGGGAAAAGAAGCAAATGTAACGACTGCAAAACCTAAAATCGGAGGTGCGGTTTATTCGGCCCCTCTTGGTACAGCACTGCCAACAGACGCAACAACAAAATTAGATGAGGCGTTTGAAGCACTAGGTTATATTTCGGAAGACGGTATGACCAACAGTAACTCGCCAGAGTCAGAAAATATCAAAGCTTGGGGCGGTGTCGTTGTAAGCTCAGTTCAAAAGGAAAAAACTGACACATTCAAATATATGCTTATTGAAGCATTGAATCTACATGTTTTGAAGGAAGTCTATGGACCAGATAATGTATCTGGGGATTTGTCGTCAGGAATTACCATTAAGGCAAATTCAAAAGAATTGCCACATCACTGTCTGGTTATCGAAACGGTTCTAAAAGGTGGTGTACTTAAACGTATTGTTATTCCTTCAGGAAAGGTAACTTCCATTGATGAAATCACTTATAACGATGGAAGTGTTCTTGGATATGGTACGACAGTAACTGCCTTCCCTAACGCTGCTGACGACACACACTATGAATACATCAAAGGAGCTTAATCATGTCAAGACGAAATCGTAAGAAAAAAAATAACGGAGCAGTCCCACAGATTAAAACAATCCGTGGGGTAACTTCGACCGGATTTGCTTTTGAAATCACAAAAGAGCGCTTGGAAAACTATGAGCTGCTCGAAGCAATCGCTGAAGTAGATACAAATCCGGCAGTTTTACCAAAAGTAGTACAACTCATGCTTGGTAACAAATCCGAAGATTTGAAAAATCATGTGCGAACTGCGGATGGCATTGTTCCTTTGGATAAAATGGGGGCAGAAATTAGTGAGATCTTTTCAAGTCAGAATCAGTTAAAAAAATAGCGCTCCTTGCTAGAATGATTCAAACAGATGAAGACGCTCTTATCTGTGATTTAGCTGAAACTTATGGGATTTTTGATTACAGACAGTTACCTGCTGACCAGGTAGCTGTTTTTGCTTTTGGTCTGAGAGATAATTCACGGATCAAACTAGCAATGACTGGTAGCAAAGTTCCTTTTGAAACTTTTTTACTTGCGGGTGTGCTTGATAGGCTTTCTGCTCTTGTTTGGTTTAAAACAACAGATGGACAGAAAGGAATCAACAAACCATTAATGGTTGCAGAGGAGCTGACAGGTAAAACTAAAGCTAAAGAAAGTAAGGAGATGATCTTTGATTCTGGTGAGGACTTTGAAGAATATCGTCAGCAAATTCTAGAAAAGATTGGAGGTGAGGATTAGTGGCGACAGAAATAGCACAAGCTTATGTACAATTGATACCATCAGCAAGAGGTATTACTGGTAAAATCCAATCAATCCTCGATCCTGAAGCGAGTGCAGCAGGGCAAAGCGCTGGGCAGTCATTGGGTTCTAGCCTTGTTAGCGTTATGACAAAGGTTATTGCAGCGGCAGGGATTGGCAAGGCATTTTCGGCAGCTATCAGTGAGGGGGCAGCGCTTCAGCAATCGCTCGGAGGTATTGAAACTCTTTTCAAAGGTTCTGCTGACAAGGTCAAGGGGTATGCTAATGAAGCCTACAAGACAACAGGTCTATCAGCTAATGCTTACATGGAAAATGTGACAGGCTTCTCAGCAAGTCTCTTGCAGTCCTTGGGCGGTGACACGAACAAGGCTGCTGAAACGGCAAACATGGCCATGATTGATATGTCAGACAATGCGAATAAGATGGGTACATCGATGGAAAGCATTCAGATGGCTTATCAAGGTTTTGCTAAGCAGAACTATACTATGCTGGACAATCTGAAGCTTGGTTACGGTGGTACCAAGCAAGAAATGGAGCGTCTTTTGAATGACGCTCAGAAGTTGACTGGTGTTAAGTATGATATTAACAACCTTTCAGATGTTTATAACGCTATCCATGCTATCCAAGAAAATCTCGACATCACTGGTACAACTGCCAAAGAGGCAGCATCTACTTTTAGTGGATCTTTTGAATCCATGAAAGCAGCTGCTCAAAACGTTCTTGGAAAGCTAGCATTGGGGGAGAACATCCTGCCTTCTCTGCATGCTTTGCTTAAAACAACATCGACCTTTCTCTTTGATAATTTTTTGCCGATGGTTGGGAATATTTTTTCTGGCCTTGGCTTGGTTTTGACTGAAGGGATTAGTCAGATTGCATCTCAGCTTTTTGGGGATGCTTTTGGAAGTGCAGTTTTTGATCAGCTGTCTCGTGTGACTGGAATCTTTGATACCTTTTTTGACATGATCTTTGGATCATTAAGTAAGCAAGATAACATTGATATTCTGAATACGCTTGGTTTTAGTGAGGAAGCTGCGACTCAAATTGTCAATATTGCGGATAATATCCGAGTTACTTTTGAGAATATTGGGGTCGTTGCTGGTAATGTTGCAAGCATTGTTGTTGATTTTGTCGGAGACCTTTTAGGAATTAAAGACGGAGAGCAGGGAGTGAACCTGCTCGGTTTTGCATTTGAGGCATTGACTGGAATTCTGAAAGAAGCTTCAGGAATTTTAAAAGAAGTTACTAAATTTTTTAAAGAGAATCAGTTAGCAGCAGATTTACTTAAGTCAGCTGTAGTTGCTTTAGGAGTTGGTTTACCTGTTATTAAGTTTACCAAATTCATGCAAGGTTTAGGTGGCTTGCCTGGAATATTAACAATTGCTAAGACGGCTATTTCAGGATTTGCTACATCAGCGATGGCTGCTATTTCGTCAATTCCTCTTGTGGGGTGGATTGCTGCAGCAGTTGCTGCATTAGCTTGGTTTTTTACTCAAACAGAAACTGGTCAACAAATTTGGTCATCTTTTGTGGATTGGATCAAGCAGGCATGGCAGGGGATTGCTGATTTCTTTGTCGGTATTTGGTCTGGTATCTCTGAGGGTGCTAGCACATTGTGGGATGGAGTTGTTACAACCTGGAATGCTTACATCGAGTCTTTAAAGGCGATGTGGAATGCTGTTGTAACATTCTTTTCTGATTTATGGGTAAGCATTCAAGAGGCTGCTTCTGTGGCCTGGACAGCTATCACGACAGTAGTGATGGCGATTGTTCAACCGTTCATTGATGGGTTTATGAATGTTTGGAATAACATTTCAGACGGTCTTACTCAAATTTGGGAAGGGATTAAGATGATTTTTCAAGGCGCTTGGGAATTTATCAAATCGATTTTCTTGGGTGCTATTCTGATCATCATCGACCTTGTGACAGGAAACTTTAATCAGCTGGGAGCTGATCTTTCTCTAATTTGGGAAGGTATTCAAAATGGCATTTCTTTGATATGGGAAGGGATTAAAACATTCTTTTCTGGTATTGTAGATGCTATTGTTGGCTATGGTATTGCTGTTTTTGAAAACTTTTCTTCTGTTCTTAGTGCGATTTGGGAATTTATCAAGTCGGCTGCTTCAGCGACTTGGGAATGGATAAAATCTACTGTAACAAGTCTGATCACAGGTTTGGTGCAGGGAGCTCAAAGTATCTGGGATGGCTTTATGAACTTCCTATCAAGTTTGTGGGAAGGTATCAAGTCAACGGCGAGCAATGCTTGGAGTTCTCTAGCATCTAGCGTTCTAAACATTATCAATGGTCTTATATCTGGGGCGCAAAATGCTTGGAACAGCATGTCTAATGCGGTATCTAATCTGATAAGTAATGTAACTGGATTCTTTAATCAATTGTGGAATATTGATCTGTATGGTGCAGGTCAAGCAATCTTGCAAGGTTTCTTGAATGGTTTGCAGTCTATGTGGTCTTCTGTTACTGACTTTGTCGGTGGTATCGCTGGTTGGATCCGTGACCATAAAGGACCTATTGAGTATGACCGTAAGCTTTTGATTCCAGCAGGTAATGCAATTATGGGAAGTTTAGACCACGGATTAAAAGATGGGTTTAAAGACGTCAAGAAAACGGTCGGAGGTATGGCTGGTGAGATTTCGGATGTATTTTCAGGAGATAATCTGGATCTGAATTCCTCTGCGTCCGTGACCAAAAGTCTTGAGGCACAGTTGGCTATGCCAAGCGCTCAATTTGAAGCGCATGAAAATAAAACTGTGTCTGAGATAGCGATTCTGAGAGCAAGTATGGAGAAGATCCTTACCGCTATCCTTGAAAAATCGTCAGACGTTTATCTGGACAATGATATTATCTCACTAAAAACATATGAACAACATGGTGCAATTTATGCAAGGGAGGGAATTTAATGGATTATATGATCATCAATGGTTTTAACACCTCAACCCTTCCTGGTTGTGTTGTCACTGACTTTGGGAAAGTTGAGGCTGCTAAACCGAGAGGGGAGGTAGCCAACCTTCACGGAGTCAATGGTAGTTACCGTGTATTGGACGGTTCTTTCGACAGTTACGAAAGGACCTTCATTCTTCATGTTAAAAAAATGGTTGAGATTTCAAGCATTCTTGATAAGTTTCAATCGAATGATAACGTTTTGGAATTTAGCTATCAGCTTGGCTCATTGTTCTACGCTAATTTTGTGACTGCTAATTTTGAGCCGTTTGGGAATCATGCTTGGAAGTTAGAAATCAAGCTAGACATGCAGCCGTTCCGATACCAAAAGAATGTAGATCCTGTGGTTCTTACGGCATCTGGTACAATCATCAATCCTGGGACGATTTATTCTGAACCAATCATTGAGATTGAGGGGGATGGTGATATCTCCCTCACGATTGGCCGTAAGACTATGTATCTAGCGATTAAGACCAAGGCTACAATCGATTGTCGGCAAGGCAAGCAGAATATCTACAATGCAACTGGTGCAGTCCAGAACACACTTCGTAAGCGTGGAGGATTCTTGGAAATTCCAACTGGGAAAGTTGGTATCTCGTTTACTGGAAATGTCCGAAAAATCACTATTCGACCGAATTGGAGGTATAAGATTTGATTTATTTAACAAATGGCAACACACCTCTGAATGCTGCTTACGAGGATAAGATTGTCCAAGAAGATGGTAGCACCTACCAACTTACCTTCCGATTTCCGACTTCGGATTCCTTATGGGAGAAGTTGAAGGAAGAGACATTCCTGACGGCTGACGACCTACATGGTGAGCAGGATTTCGTCATTTTTGAGGTTGAGAAGAAGCACGGCTATATCCAGGTCTATGCCAACCAAGTCTTCACCCTCTTGAATAACTATGTGGTCAATCCGATTTCCTTGGATAGAGCGACTGGTTCGACTGCCTTGAGTCGTTTTGCTGGAAGCATCACTCGTAGTCATCCATTTTCGTTCTTTTCAGACATCGGCGAGCGTCACACCTTCAACATCGACGCAAAGAATGCGATGGAAGCATTCGTGAAAGACAAGCATTCTATTCTTGGCCAATGGGGTGGTGACCTTGTGCGTCATAGCTACCAGGTACGGCTTTTGAAAAATGGCGGTTCAGAGAATGAATCGCTTTTTATGTACAAGAAAAACCTGTCTAGCTATCAACACAAGACCTCTACAAAATCTTTGAAAACTCGAATCACCTTCAAGACTACTGTCAAAGGTGAGGGAGAAAAGGCGCCTGACCGTAAGTTTTCTGTGGTAGTGGATAGCCCACTCATTAACAAATACAGTCAAATATACGAAGATGTGATTGAGGTTAATGACGAAGATGTGAAAGATGAAGCGAGCCTGCGAAAATATGGCGAGCAGTATTTCAAGACATCGCTCTGTGACATGATGGAAGATAGCCTTGAACTTGAGGTTGTCGGCCAGAGTGACGTGCCTGTCCAGATGTATGACATTGTGAGCCTGTTTCATGAGGTATACAATCTGGATGTGCGCAAGAAAATCACCAAATACACTTACTCACCGATGGCTAATAAGCTACTATCTATTGGATTTGGACAATTTAAGTCAGGTTTGTCCAACATGGTTTCTAACGCGGTCAGTGACGCGGTTAAGAATGAAGCTCAACAACTTCAAGATGATTTTGAAAGGCAGTTAGCAAGAGAACTCAAGAATGCTGATCTTGCATTTGATAGGCAGAAAGAAGAGTTGGTCAATCAATTCACAGACGGTCTCAACGCTGCCAAAGCCAGAGCCGAAGAAGTCAAGAGAGAACTCTCTGATACGATTGACCAGCGTTTCAATAGCTTTAATAATGGCCCACTACAAGAGGTCAAGCGTAGAACTGAAGAAGCATTGAAAAATTCTGGGGCCAGCAGTCTACTCGCTCAAGAAGCGAAGCGGATTGGTCTGGATTCTGTTGCTAGACTTGAAGCGTTTAAGTCACAGGCTACGAGCGCTCAGACAGCTCTGTCGGGTGATTTGGACGTTCTGAAACGGACGGTCGCAAATGAGGTCAATCAAGCTTCAGAATATCGCAAAACGACCACTGAGGCCCTTAGTCGAATGACTGGCCAGATGAACGGATTTGCGACCAAATCAGAGGTTAAACAGGACATCGATGGACTTACGCAGACCTTTGCTAAGATGATGGTTGGTGGTCGGAACTATTATCGAAATTCTGACAAGTTAGTTACTAGACCGCGCTTTATTCAATTTGACGTATATCCTTATTTGGATGCTGATAATGTCGGACAAGATTGGACTTTTTCATTTGATTTAAAAATCAACGAAACTGGTACAGTCAGACCACTTCACTTTTATCACTATCAACGAAATGGATTGGCAATAGGGATTGATACATTTTTCAATCCGTCGAAAGAATGGCAAAGATATTCTTTTACTGGAAAGGTTGTTCAAGGCGGTTCTAACCCTGCTTACGCTAAAGGAGCAATGGCTATTTACGATCATGCAGGGGATAATAATATTTCAATTCAAAATATTAAATTCGAAAGAGGTACAGTCGCGACGCCTTGGTCCCCTGCCCCTGAAGATGGAGAAGACGAGCTCTTAGCTGTCAAGACTGAATTCAAGAAAACCGCTGATGGCCTATCTGCTAAGATAGTATCCATTGAAAGCTATGTCGCTCAAGACGGTCAGCGACAGGAAGCTTTGAGAAGATACTCTCGTGAAGAGAGCGCTAAACAAGCGACGTCTTTACGCGAGCTAGTTACTCGTGATTTTGTCGGGAAGGCAACCCATCAGGAAGATGTGAGAGCCATTGAACGCAGATTTGAAACGATCACCAACCCACAAAATGGCTCGATTGCTACTCAGATTGCCAACTACAAAACAGCAGTAGATGGCAGATTTTCAGATATCACTTCATTGATTGCTGGTAAGGCTAATCAGACGGACTTCCAGCGTGTGAAGGAAACTAGCCAACTCTATGAGCGGATTCTTGGAAATTCTGAGAACGGGATTGCTGATAAGGTCGCTCGCATGGCTATGACTAATCAACTATTTCAGGTTGAGGTTGGAAAAGCTGTTCAAAAAGGTCGGAATTATTATCGAGACTCTGAAAAAGTTCAAACAAAAACTCGTTTCTTCTCATTTCCTCTGCATCCCTACCTTTCACAAGAAAACGTCGGGGAGACATGGACCCTCTCGTTTGATTTAAAAATCAATGAAGGGGGCGAGATTCGTCCTCTACATTTTTATCATTACCAAACAAACCGATTTGGGATAAAAGCTAGTGCTGACATCACTCCAAGCAAGGACTGGCAACGGTTCACGTTCACAGGTCCAGTTATCTTCCCGAATGACGACCCTCGCTATGCGAGAGGAGAGATGGCCTTGTATGACTTTGGTGGAAACAATAATTATTCCGTTCGTAGGATTAAATTCGAAAGAGGTACAGTCGCGACACCGTGGTCCCCTGCCCCTGAAGACAACGACGAAGCGATTCGCACGGTTCAAAGTCAGCTAGCTGGTTCATGGGGAGTCCATAATAAGAACAGCGTCAATGAAATCATCGCTGGTTTTAACCTAGCTGGCCGAAATGCAGGCATTAAAGCCGAGACGATCAGACTTGAAGGTCGGACTCTGCTTGATGAATTGACTGCTATTCAAGGTTATTTCAAACGCTTATTTGTTGGTGAGGGTGCGTTTGCTAAGCTGAACGCTGAGATTATTGCTTCAAAGACCATCACAGCAGATAAGTTGGTCATGGATATGGCCATGGCTCGGATGTTTGTTTCAAGCGATATCTTCACGGATACGCTTGCGGCTAAAGAGGCTTTCATCAACAAGTTGCGGTCAGTCGTGGTCACAGCGACTTTGCTTGAAGGCTATAAAGGTCGTATTGGTGGATTCCAGATTGGTACACATGAGAAAGATTCGTCGGTGTACTGGATCACTGGAGAAAATCAATTTTCGGTCGGTATGAGTAATGGGACTGGTCAATGGTCACAAACGGCTCTTTGGGTCAACTGGGGGAATAATTGGGGGTATCCTGGAGATTATGCATGGTATGTAAAAAATAACGGTAAGATGTATTGTTACAATACAGCAGAATTTTGGAACACGCCAGTCATCCATGGGGACCTGCGCGTTACCGGTCATATTTTTTACAACAATGAGAATTCAGGAAAATCCGGGTACTGGATTCACTCATCTAAATACTCAAATTTCGAGCCCTCAAACAACTATCTTTATCTTTATTACAGCGGTTCAGGTTACGACTGGATTCCGATGAACAAGGAAATCTCAGACCGTCGTTACAAACACAATATCGAAGCCAGTACAGTCTCAGGTATTGATGTAATCGAAAACTTGAAAACGTACAGTTATCGCAAAGAATACGATGGGAAAATTGAGGACATTTCTTGCGGTATCATGGCGCAAGATGTCCAGAAGTACGCCCCTGAAGCATTTTTTGAAAATCCTGACGGCGCCTACTCTTACAACACATTTGCTCTTGTGCCTTATCTAATTAAGGCCATTCAAGAGCTCAATCAAAAAATAGAAAAATTGGAGAAAACAGCATGAACGAACAAGATAAACAAATCAGCAGCTTGACAATTAAATCGTTAGGTGAAAAAGTCGGTAATGAGGCTACTCAATCGGCTACGCTCGAAGCCCTCTATACAGTAACCGCTATGGAGCTTGAGCAGATGAAACGAATCATCGAATCAGACGAAGAGCTAAAAGTTAAATTTGAAGAAGCGAAAGGACGAATGACAAATGGCAATTAATAATTATGAACTAGCTAGTAAACCTTATACACGAGGCTTGGGAGACAAGACTGTGACGGTCGTTGAAGTCAAGCTTGCCGATGGCAGTCGCTACAGTACGAATATGCGTGAGTTGGCAGGAGACCGCACAGGCGATTCTGACGATGTTTTGATCAAGGCAGTATTAGATATTGTCAAGACTGAAATTGACCCGTCTAGCGCAATCGTGAAGGCTCAGGAACAGCTTAAACAAGCTAAGGAAGATTTGACTGCTAACAAAGAGTATCTTGAATCTGTCTCAGCTATCACCGAGGTATTGATTGCCCTTGCCATCTCTCAAAACGGTGGTATGCCCACGAATACTTATAGTAAGGTTGCGCAATTCATCAAACCTCTTGTTAAGGACCGTCGTTATGCGAACGGTGATATCGTATCGATGCCTTATCCGTACGATACTAATCCAAAATGGCCTAAGGACACATTAACCATCCTGAAATTCCAGATGCAGGAAGCAGAGGGGTACACTTTCAAAGAGCAACCTCTTACCGAAATGTTGCAGAAGGGTATTTTGACCGTGGTCATGCCACGGATTGAGTAAAAGGAGGTTATATGCCGATTGAAGAAGCTGAAAAAATCGCTCAAAGTCAGGTAGCTTGGGCGATTTTATTTATCTTACTTTTCTTTATTATCATTCGATATCTCATCAAGACTTCGGACAAGCGAGAAAAGAAGATTATGGATTTGCACGAGCAATCAAAGGCCGACTCTAACAGACGAGAAGAGCGTTTGATGACTCACCTAGAAAAGACCACTACAGAATTAACTATAATCACTCACACGGTCGGAGACATTCAAAAAGAAATGGTCCGCATGAACGACCGCATGGAAGAAATCGAAAAAGGAGAATAACACATGCAACAATTTAACGAAATCATTATTGCATTTGCTACAGGCTTTTTAGCAGTGGCAACAGGCAGTATCGTAAAAGCAGTAAAAGATTATCTTTTACGAAAAGGCGGAGAAAAAGCGGTAAAAATCGTTGAAATCTTGGCCAAAAATGCGGTCAATGCGGTTGAGCAGGTCGCTTCTGAGACAGGCTATAAAGGTGAGGAGAAGCTGGAGCAAGCCCGCACGAAAATCCGTGCAGAACTTACCAAATATAACATCAGCATGACTGACTGCGACCTTGATACATTTGTCGAGTCAGCGGTTAAGCAGATGAACGATGCCTGGAAAGGGGAATAGTTATGGACATTGATACAAGCAGATTAAGAACTAATTTACCTCAGGTTGGTGTACAACCTTATCGTCAAGTACACGCTCATTCAACAGGTAACCGTAACTCAACCGCACAAAATGAAGCGGACTACCATTATCGTAAAGACCCTGAACTTGGATTCTTTTCTCACGTTGTAGGAAATGGTCGTGTGATGCAGGTCGGACCTGTAAATAACGGAAGTTGGGATGTTGGGGGCGGTTGGAATGCTGAGAGTTACGCAGCAGTCGAATTGATTGAAAGCCATGGATCAAAAGAAGAGTTCATGCGTGATTACAAGCTCTATGTTGAGCTTTTGCGAAACCTTGCGGATGAAGCAGATTTGCCGAAAACACTTGATACAGGGAGTTTAGCTGGAATTAAAACGCACGAGTATTGCACGAATAACCAACCAAACAACCACTCAGACCATGTGGATCCATATCCTTATCTGGCAAAATGGGGAATCAGTCGTGAGCAATTCAAAAAAGATATTGAAGGTGGTCTGTCTGAAGCTGGCTGGAAACGCAATGAAACTGGCTGGTGGTGGGAGGAGTCGGATGGTTCTTATCTGACAGACCGCTGGAAGCAAATCAACAACGAGTGGTTCTACTTCAATGAACGAGGATACTGCCTAATCAATCGTTGGTTCAACGATGGGAAAGACTGGTTCTATCTTGACAAGCGTGGTGCGATGGTTACAGGCTGGATGTACATCAATAACCGCTGGTATTACTTCAAGTCAGATGGTCGTATGGCTAAAGGTTGGGTGAAATACCGTGAAACTTGGTACTATCTCGATGAAAAAGATGGAGATATGAAATCCGATCAATTTGTCAAATATGGCAACGGCTGGTACTACCTTAAATCAGATGGCAGCATGGCAGACAAGCCAGAATTTACAGTTGAGCCTGATGGGCTTATCACTACGAAATAAATTTAAAAAAAGAAAGGAGATTCTATTTTTCTTCTTAATAACCCGCAGGCGAAAGCTTGCGGGCTTTTTTGTTTGCTCTGAAATCACAATCCTATTGTTCAAAAAAACGCTTTCTTGAAGAATAGGGAGGTGTTTTGTCAAAAATAAAAACAGTGAAATTAGTCACTGATCCTTTTGTAAACTATTAGAATTAAATTAAAACCTTCTCAACTATACGGGCAAAAATGAATACGAAGATGAATACGATTTAAAAAAACGATAGCAATTAATGAAAATAATTTTAAAGAAAAATAAGCAAAAACTCAACTATTGATAAGCAACAGAAAGCATTGGTAAACATTTGTCACTTATACCATAGTTCGTGACAGTTCCAGCTTTTTTTGATAAAATCATACGGTATGCCCTTGGGCACAAAGTATGAACTGGGACTGTCTTTCCCAGCTTCGGAGGTAGAAAATGTCAGATTCACCAATCAAATATCGTTTGATTAAGAAAGAGAAACACACAGGAGCTCGTCTGGGAGAAATCATCACCCCTCACGGCACCTTCCCAACGCCTATGTTTATGCCAGTTGGGACCCAAGCTACTGTAAAAACCCAGTCACCAGAAGAATTGAAGGAGATGGGATCAGGGATTATCCTCTCTAATACCTATCATCTGTGGCTTCGTCCAGGAGATGAACTCATCGCACGCGCAGGCGGTCTCCACAAGTTCATGAACTGGGACCAGCCGATTTTGACAGATAGTGGTGGTTTTCAGGTTTATTCCCTAGCAGATAGCCGAAATATCACAGAAGAAGGAGTAACCTTTAAAAACCATCTCAATGGTTCCAAGATGTTCCTATCGCCAGAAAAAGCCATCTCTATTCAGAATAATCTAGGCTCAGACATCATGATGTCCTTTGACGAATGTCCTCAATTTTATCAACCTTATGACTACGTTAAGAAATCCATCGAGCGTACCAGTCGTTGGGCTGAGCGTGGTTTGAAGGCTCATCGTCGTCCGCATGATCAAGGATTATTTGGAATTGTACAGGGGGCAGGCTTTGAAGATCTTCGCCGTCAGTCAGCTCATGACCTTGTCAGCATGGATTTCCCTGGATACTCTATCGGTGGTTTGGCAGTAGGAGAAACGCATGAAGAGATGAATGCCGTCTTGGACTTTACAACCCAACTTCTTCCTGAAAACAAACCTCGCTATTTGATGGGAGTGGGAGCGCCAGATAGCTTGATTGATGGGGTTATTCGTGGTGTGGATATGTTTGACTGTGTCTTGCCGACTCGTATCGCTCGTAACGGTACCTGTATGACCAGTCAGGGACGTTTGGTTGTCAAAAATGCTCAGTTTGCTGAGGATTTTACGCCACTAGATCCCGAGTGTGATTGCTACACATGTAAGAACTACACACGCGCCTACCTTCGTCACTTGCTCAAGGCTGATGAAACCTTTGGTATCCGCTTGACTAGCTACCATAATCTTTACTTCTTGCTTAACCTGATGAAGCAGGTCCGCCAAGCTATCATGGATGACAATCTCTTGGAATTCCGTGAGTATTTTGTGGAAAAATATGGCTACAACAAGTCAGGACGCAATTTCTAAAATGGAATTTATAGAAGCTAAAAATCCTACGTTTTCTCGTAGGATTTTTCTTCTTTTTTTGATAGAATAAAGTGTATAACGAAAGGGAGAATAGACTCGTATGCGTATTAAATGGTTTTCCTTGATTAGGATTACAGGTTTACTTCTGGTGCTTCTGTACCACTTCTTTCAGACCATCTTTCCTGGAGGATTTTTCGGGGTAGATGTCTTTTTCACATTTTCGGGATTCTTGATTACCTCCCTCCTTTTAGAAGAGTTTGGAAAGAAAAGCCAGATTGATTTGCTGGGCTTTTTTAAGAGACGGTTTTACCGCATCGTGCCACCTGTGGTTCTGATGGTTCTGGTGACCATGCCTTTTACTTTCTTGGTTCGTCAAGACTATGTTGCTGGAATTGGCGGCCAGATTGCTGGAGTTTTTGGTTTTATGACCAACTTCTATGAGATGTTAACAGGGGGAAGTTATGAATCCCAGTTCATTCCGCATCTTTTTGTACATAATTGGAGCTTGGCCGTTGAGGTTCACTACTATATCCTTTGGGGCTTAGCGGTTTGGTTCTTATCCAAACGCTCAAAATCTAGTAGCCAATTGAGAGGGATGGTCTTTCTCCTTTCTGCGGGAGCTTTCATCATTAGCTTTTTCTCCATGTTTATTGGTAGTCTAATGGCTAGTTCCTATTCATCTGTCTACTTTTCAAGTCTAACCCATGTCTATCCCTTCTTTTTAGGAAGCATTTTGGCGACGGTTGTGG
The DNA here is from genome assembly GCF_007475365.1 of Streptococcus oralis subsp. dentisani. NCBI lineage: Bacteria > Bacillati > Bacillota > Bacilli > Lactobacillales > Streptococcaceae > Streptococcus > Streptococcus oralis. The sequence continues at coordinate 1,646,338 of NZ_CP034442.1, forward strand.
GTGTTCGTCAGACGAGCGATTTAGTCAAGCAGTTTGATCGGACGTGGGATCTTCGTCAGAATCTACTGGTGTTCGCTGCAGGTCTCTTGGTATTGTTGCTCCTGACTTTCTTTGTCAAGTTCACCTACCTGTTTGCGTACTTATTTGGCTTCGTGTTTGCCAGCTTAGCGGCCGTGGTCATGATTTTTGCTGCGCGTGTCTTGCATGAGAAAACGCCTGAGATACAAGAACCTCATATAATCACATTTTTAGCGGATACCAGCTACGCGGTTTATCTCTTCCACTGGCCTTTTTATATTATCTTTTCTCAGTTGATGAGCAATCTGCCTGCTGTTATTCTGACAATCATCTTTTCTTATTTCTTCGCTATCCTATCCTTCTATATTATTGAGCCATTGATTGCCGGTAAATCCAATCCTTTAATACGGAAGATTAGTCTATTACCTCATATTAAACCAATTAGTGCTAGTGGTGTTGGCATTCTTACTTTGATTACCTTGATTATCATAACTGTGGCTCCCCAAGTTGGAGCTTTTGAGACAGACTTGATGGTCAATGGTTTCAAACAAGCCCAGACCAATATAGGACAAACAAAGACTCTTGCTGAGCAAGCAGAGGCTAGCCGACTTGGAATTTCTGAGGGAACAAGCCTGATAGGAGATTCGGTAGCCTTGCGTGCCAATACAGCCTTACAAGAGGCACTTCCTGAAGCAAATATCAATGCCCAAGTTAGTCGAACGACCAAGCAAGCCAATGACATCATGCTCAATAACAGCCAGAACAAGGTACTTCTAAAAACAGTTGTCATTGCAACGGGTGTAAACGGACCAGAGGGTTATAAAGATGACTTAGATACGATCGTTAAAAATCTCCCCAAAGGTCACCATCTGATTCTGGTAACACCTTATGAAGGTGACAAGAGCAAGGAAACTTACAAATCAGTGGAGCAGTTTGCGGCTTATGCGCGGGAATTAGCTGAAAAGAATCCTTATGTGAGCATCGCTGACTGGAATAAGGTCGCTAAGGAGCACCCTGAAATCTGGGCTGGAACTGACCAAGTTCACTTTGGAAATGATAGCAACATGATTGAAGAAGGTGCTAAACTTTACGCAGAGACGATTGCAGTTGCTGTTAAGGCTGCTCAAGAATTGCCTGTGAAATCAAAATAAGGTCAAAGAGTTGGAGAAATCCAGCTCTTTTAAAATATCTCTAGAAAATAGGTCTATACCATTTACAAATGAAAAAGAAAGGTTTATAATGTAATTGACATAATAAATTCTAGAATCAATCTATCAAGGAGGTTATCATTATGCCTAATTATATTAAAGCGGATCAGTTTTTCTACCCACACGGAGTTCGTCGTGGCGGTTACTTGGAACTTGTGGATGGCAAGTTTGGAAAGCATGTAGAACAGATTCCTGAAGGTGCTGATGTCATTGACTATACAGGCTACAGCATTGCACCAGGACTTGTGGACACGCATATTCATGGATTTGGTGGTGTGGATGTCATGGATAATAACATCGAAGGAACACTTCATACCATGAGTGAAGGGCTCCTCAGCATGGGAGTAACGAGCTTCTTGCCAACTACTTTGACCTCTTCTTATGAGCAATTGCTCGCGGTAACAGAAAATATCGGTGCCCGTTACCAGGAAGCAAGTGGAGCCAAGATTCGTGGAATCTATTTTGAAGGGCCTTATTTCACAGAGAAATACAAGGGAGCTCAAAACCCTGCCTACATGAAAGATCCTCGTATGGATGAGTTCCGTGCTTGGCAAAAAGCAGCAAATGGCTTGCTTAATAAAATTGCCCTTGCGCCAGAACGTGATGGTGTAGAAGATTTCGTTCGTACGGTTACAGGTGAGGGAGTAACGGTTGCTCTTGGGCACTCAAATGCAACATTTGATGAAGCGAAAAAAGCGGTAGATGCTGGAGCAAGCGTTTGGGTACATGCCTACAATGGGATGCGTGGGTTGACTCACCGTGAGCTCGGTATGGTTGGAGCCATGTATCAATTGCCACATACCTATGCAGAGTTGATCTGTGACGGTCATCACGTGGATCCAAAAGCCTGCGAAATCCTTATCAAACAAAAAGGAACAGAAAATATTGCTCTCATCACAGACTGTATGACAGCTGGTGGCTTGGAAGACGGCGACTACATGCTGGGAGAATTCCCGGTAGTGGTTGCCAATGGAACTGCTCGTCTCAAATCTACAGGTAACTTGGCAGGTTCTATCCTCAAACTCAAAGACGGTTTGAAGAATGTGGTCGAATGGGGCATTGCGAATCCGCATGAAGCAGTCGTGATGGCCAGCCTCAACCCAGCAAAATCTGTTCACATTGACGATGTCTGTGGTCAAATCCGTGAAGGCTATGACGCCGACTTTATCGTGCTAGATAAAGATTTGGAATTGGTAGCAACCTACCTAGATGGTGTGAAACGTTATCAAGCATAATAAAAAGCAGAGGCTGTGATGACTCAGCCTTTGCTTTTCTATTCAGAGGTATCTTCAGAAAGCTAGAGGATTGTTCTATAATGAAGCAAAATCCTTTCATTGTTCTAGAAAATTCGTTATAATATACGGTACAAAGGAAGTAGTGAAAATGTATCGTGTTATAGAAATGTATGGGGACTTTGAACCGTGGTGGTTCATAGAAGGTTGGGAAAAAGATGTCATTATGAGTCGCTCTTTTAACAAGTACTATGATGCTCTAAAATATTATAAATCATGCTGGTTTGAGCTGGAAAAGAAGAATCCTCTTTATAAGAGTCGGAGCGATTTGATGACTATTTTTTGGGATCCTGCAGACCAACGTTGGTGTGATGAGTGTGATGAGTATTTGCAGCAGTATCATTCTTTGGCTCTTTTACAGGATGGGCAAGTCATCCCCGATGAAAAGCTACGTCCAGGCTATGAAAAACAAACAGGTCAAGAAAAACACCGTTCTTGCCGTATGAAATGGAGATAAAAAAAGTAACTTTTTAAGTTGCTTTTTTTATTTTTTTGCGAATAGTTAGATAAGGAGGGCGGTATGGTACAAGAAATTGCACAGAAAATTATTGCTACTGCGAAAGAAAAGAAGGCTCAGGATATCTATTTTATTCCCAAGGAAAAATCCTATGAGCTTCACATGCGGGTTGGAGACGAACGGTGTCTAGTTGACTCCTATGAGTTTGATGTTTTAGCTGCTGTGATTAGTCATTTTAAGTTTGTAGCGGGTATGAATGTAGGGGAGAAGAGACGTAGTCAGCTGGGCTCTTGCGACTATCAGCATGGGGAGAAGGTGTCTTCTCTGCGTTTGTCTACCGTAGGAGATTATCGGGGACATGAGAGTTTGGTTATTCGTTTGTTGCACGATGAGGAGCAGGAACTGCATTTCTGGTTTCAGGATATGAACGAACTGGGTGAGCAGTACCGGCAACGGGGCCTCTACCTTTTTGCAGGTCCAGTCGGAAGCGGTAAGACGACTCTGATGCACGAATTAGCTAAGTCTCTCTTTAAGGGGCAGCAGGTTATGTCCATCGAAGATCCAGTAGAAATCAAGCAGGAAGACATGCTCCAGTTGCAGTTGAATGAGACGATCGGATTGACCTATGAAAATCTGATCAAACTGTCTCTCCGACATCGTCCAGATCTCTTGATTATCGGAGAAATTCGGGACAGTGAGACGGCGCGTGCAGTTGTCAGAGCCAGTTTGACAGGTGCGACAGTTTTTTCAACCATTCATGCCAAGAGTATCCGAGGTGTTTATGAACGCCTTCTGGAGTTGGGTGTGACGGAGGAGGAACTAGCAGTTGTCCTGCAAGGCGTCTGTTACCAGAGATTAATCGGGGGAGGAGGAATCATTGACTTTGCAAACCAAGACTATCAAGAACACCAGCCAACTAGCTGGAATGCGCAAATTGATCAGCTTCTTAAAGATGGACATATCACAAGTCTTCAGGCTGAAACGGAAAAAATTAGCTACAGCTAAGCAGAAGAAAATCATCACCCTGTTTAACAATCTCTTCTCCAGTGGTTTTCATTTGGTGGAAATCATTTCTTTCTTGGGCAGAAGTGCCTTGCTAGAAAAGGACTATGTGACCCAGATGCACCAAGGCTTGTCCCAGGGGAAATCCTTTTCAGAAATGATGGACAGCTTGGGTTTTTCAAGTGCCATTGTGACCCAATTATCCCTAGCTGAAGTTCACGGGAATCTTCACCTGAGTTTGGGAAAGATAGAAGAGTATCTAGACAATCTGGCCAAGGTCAAGAAAAAGTTAATCGAAGTGGCGACCTATCCTTTGATTTTGCTGGGATTTCTCCTGCTAATCATGATGGGGTTGAGAAACTATTTGCTCCCCCAACTGGACAGTAGCAATATCGCCACCAAAATCATCGGCAATCTGCCACAAATATTTCTGGGACTAGTGTTGGTTTGCTCTCTATCTTTACTTTTAGCCCTCACTTTTTACAAAAGAAGTTCCAAGATGCGGGTATTCTCGATGTTAGCACGGATTCCCTTTCTTGGAATCTTTGTCCAGACCTATCTGACGGCCTATTACGCGCGTGAATGGGGCAATATGATTTCACAGGGAATGGAGCTGACGCAGATTTTTCAGATCATGCAGGAACAAGGTTCTCAGCTCTTTAAAGAAATCGGTCAAGATCTGGCTCAAGTCCTGCAAAATGGTCGCGAATTTTCTCAAACCATAGCGACCTATCCTTTCTTTAAGAAGGAGTTGAGTCTCATCATCGAGTATGGGGAAGTCAAGTCCAAGCTGGGGAGTGAGTTGGAAATCTATGCTGAGAAAACTTGGGAAGCCTTTTTTACCCGAGTCAATCGCACCATGAATTTGGTGCAGCCACTGGTCTTTATCTTTGTGGCCCTGATTATCGTTTTACTTTATGCGGCAATGCTTATGCCCATGTATCAAAATATGGAGGTAAATTTTTAAAATGAAAAAACTTATGACAAATTTGAAAAAAGCCAAGGCGAAAGCCTTTACTCTCGTGGAAATGTTGGTGGTCCTTTTAATCATTAGCGTACTTCTCTTGCTCTTTGTGCCTAATTTGACCAAACAAAAGGATGCAGTGAATGACAAAGGAAAAGCTGCTGTTGTTAAGGTGGTGGAAAGTCAGGCAGAACTCTATAGTCTGGACAAGAATGAAGATGCTAGCCTAAGCAAATTACAGGCAGACGGTCGCATCACAGCAGAGCAAGCCAAGGCTTATAAAGAATACCATGCAAAACAAAAAACAAGTCAAACTGTTGCGGATTAAGGCCTTTACCATGTTAGAAAGTCTCTTGGTTTTGGGGCTTGTGAGTATCATTGCCTTGGGCTTGTCCGGCTCAGTTCAGTCCAGTTTTGCAGCGGTAGAGGAGCAGATTTTCTTTATGGAATTTGAAGAACTCTATCGGGAAACTCAAAAACGCAGTCTAGCCAGTCAGCAAAAGACCAGCTTGAACTTAGATGGGCAGACAATCAACAATGGTAGTCAGAAGTTGACTGTTCCCAAAGGGATTCAGGCACCATCTGGACAAACGATTCATTTTGACCGAGCTGGGGGCAATTCCTCTCTAGCTAAGGTTGAATTTCAGACTAGCAAAGGAGCGATTCGTTACCAATTATATCTAGGAAATGGAAAAATTAAACGCATTAAGGAAACTAAAAATTAAGGCAGTGATCTTACTAGAAGCAGTAGTAGCGCTAGCCATATTTGCCAGTATTGCAACCCTCCTCTTGGGACAAATTCAGAAAAATAGACAAGAAGAGGCAGAAATCTTGCAAAAAGAGGAAGTCTTACGTGTGGCTAAGATGGCTCTGCAAACAGGTCAAAATCAGGTAAAGGTAAATGGAGTGGAGATTCAGGTGTATTCTAATGAAAAAGGATTGGAGGTCTACTATGGTTCAGAGAAATTGCTCGACCTTAAAGAGCGGTAAGGTAAGAGCATTCACTCTTTTAGAATCTCTGGTTGCCCTTATCGTCATTAGCGGTAGCTTGCTCCTCTTTCAAGCCATGAGTCAGCTCCTCATTTCAGAAGTTCGTTACCAGCAACAAAGCGAGCAAAAGGAGTGGCTCTTGTTTGTGGAACAGCTGGAGGCGGAGTTAGAGCGTTCGCAGTTCGAAAAGGTGGAAGGCAATCGTATTTATATGAAGCAGGATGGCAAGGAAATTGCGGTAGGCAAGTCTAAATTAGATGATTTTCGGAAGACCGATAGCAGTGGCCGGGGCTATCAGCCTATGGTTTATGGATTGAAATCAGCACAAATCACAGAGGAAAATCACTTGGTTCGCTTTCATTTCCAATTTCAAAAGGGCTTAGAAAGGGAGTTCATCTATCGTGTGGAAAAAGCAAAAAGTTAAGGCAGGCGTTCTCTTATATGCAGTCACCATGGCAGCTATCTTTAGTCTTTTGTTGCAGTTTTATTTGAATCGGCAAGTAGCCCATCGCAAAGACTTTGCCCTAAACAAAGAAAAGTTGGCCGCTTTTGCTATGGCCAAGCGAAGTAAAGATAAGGTTGAGCAAGAAAGTGGGGAACGAGTCTTCAACTTAGGAAAAGTCAGGTATCAAAATACGAAAACAGGTTTTGCAACAAGTGTTCGTATGAATAAGGGCAACTATGAATTTCTCTTTCCTCCGATGAAAACCCAAGAGAAGAAAACAGCTAAAAAGGAAGAGGTAGCGACTGATTCAAGCCAAGAACCAAATCAGAAAAAAACAGAAAATAAGGCAGATAAGAAAGACAATTCCTAGTCAATTCAACTACTTTGTGTTAAACTAAAAGCATGAAACATGATTTTAATCACAAAGCAGAAACCTTTGATTCGCCCAAAAACATCTTTCTTGCAAACTTGGTTTGTCAAGCAGTTGAAAAACAGATTGATCTTTTATCAGACAAGGAAATACTGGATTTTGGTGGTGGGACGGGGCTATTAGCCTTGCCCCTAGCCAAGCAGGCCAAGTCGGTTACCATTGTAGACATCTCGGAGAAAATGCTGGAGCAAGCCCGTTTGAAAACATATCAGCAAGAAATCAGGAATCTTCAACTCTTGGAGCAGGATTTACTGGTGAATCCTTTGGAGCAACAATTTGATCTGATTGTTGTCAGTCGGGTTCTTCATCATATGCCTAATCTAGATGCGACTCTTGCCATGTTTCACCATCACCTTAGGGAGAATGGACAGGTCCTCATTGCCGATTTTGTCAAGACAGATACCAACCACCATGGTTTTGATTTAGCTGAACTGGAAACTAAGCTCGCCCAGTTTGGTTTTTCAAGCATAGACAGTCAGATTCTCTATAGTGCTGAAGGTCTTTTCCTAGGAAATTACGCAGAGCTCTTTTTAACTGTAGCCCAAAAATCACTCGCTGACTAAAGCAGTGATTTTTTTCTTCAGATGGAAAAAATAGGGGAATTTTGATAAAATAGGGATATGGATTTTGAAAAAATAGAACAAGCTTATACGTATTTATTAGAAAATGTCCAAGTCATCCAAAGTGATCTGGTGACCAACTTTTATGATGCCTTGGTGGAGCAAAATAGTATCTACCTAGATGGTGAGACCGAGCTAGAACAGGTCAAAGAGAACAATCAAGCCCTCAAGCACTTAGCACTTCGCAAGGAAGAGTGGCTCAAGACCTACCAGTTTCTCTTGATGAAGGCAGGACAAACGGAGCCTTTACAGGCCAATCACCAGTTTACACCGGATGCCATTGCCCTCCTCTTGGTACTTGTTGTGGAAGAATTGCTTGATCAAGAGGAAATTAGTATCCTCGAAATAGGTTCTGGTATGGGAATTTTGGGGGCTACTTTCTTGACTTCTCTTGCTAAAAAAGTGGATTACTTGGGAATCGAAGTGGATGACTTGCTGATTGATTTGGCAGCTAGTATGGCAGATGTGATCGGTTTACAGGCTGGTTTTGTCCAAGGAGATGCCGTTCGTCCGCAAATGCTTAAAGAAAGTGACGTGGTCATCAGCGACTTGCCTGTTGGCTATTACCCAGACGATGCCATCGCTTCACGCTATCAAGTGGCTTCTAGTCAAGAGCATACCTATGCCCACCATTTGCTGATGGAGCAAGGGATCAAGTACCTTAAGTCAAATGGCTATGCTATTTTTCTAGCTCCGAGTGATTTATTGACCAGCCCTCAAAGTGACTTATTAAAAGGGTGGCTCAAAGATGAAGTGAGTCTGGCTGCTATCATCGCTCTGCCAGAGGATATTTTCTCAATCGCAAGCCAAGCTAAAAGTATTTTTGTCTTACAGAAGAAAAGAGACAAGGAAATAGAACCATTTGTCTATCCTTTGACCAGTCTGCAAGATCCAGCTGCATTAATGAAATTCAAAGAAAATTTTCAAAAATGGAGTCAAGGTACTGAAAATTAAGCAAAAATTTGTTATAATGGATGAAAACGCTTAAAAGGGGTATTATCTTATGACAAAAACAATTGCAATCAATGCAGGAAGCTCAAGTTTGAAATGGCAACTCTATCAAATGCCAGAAGAAGTAGTATTGGCGAAAGGCTTGATTGAACGTATTGGCTTGAAAGACTCTATTTCAACTGTAAAATTCGACGGCCGTTCTGAAAAACAAATTCTTGATATTGACGATCACACACAAGCCGTTAAAATTTTATTGGATGATTTGATTCGTTTTGACATCATCAAAGGTTATGATGAAATAACTGGTGTTGGGCACCGTGTTGTGGCTGGTGGTGAATATTTCAAAGAGTCAACCTTGGTAGAGGGAGATGTTTTGGAAAAGGTTGAAGAGTTGGGACTCTTGGCTCCTCTTCACAATCCAGCCAACGCGGCAGGAATTCGTGCCTTCAAGGAATTGCTTCCAAATATTACCAGCGTTGTTGTTTTTGATACTTCATTCCATACAACCATGCCAGAGAAAGCCTATCGCTACCCTCTTCCAAACAAATACTATACTGAAAATAAAGTTCGTAAGTATGGTGCCCATGGGACAAGTCATCAGTTTGTGGCGGGAGAAGCAGCAAAAATTTTGGGTCGCCCCCTAGAAGAGTTGAAATTGATTACTTGTCATATTGGAAATGGTGGTTCTATTACAGCTGTCAAAGGCGGTCAGTCTGTTGATACATCCATGGGCTTCACTCCACTTGGTGGTATTATGATGGGGACTCGTACAGGTGATATTGATCCGGCTATCATCCCCTATTTAATGCAACATACAGATGACTTTAATACACCAGAGGATATCAGTCGAATCCTAAATCGTGAGTCAGGACTTTTGGGTGTTTCTGAGAGATCAAGTGATATGCGTGATATCCACGAAGCTATGCGTGCAGGTGATGAGAAAGCGCAGCTGGCAAATGAGATTTTTGTAGATCGTATCCAAAAATACATTGGTCAGTATTTAGCAGTTTTGAATGGTGCAGATGCTATTATCTTTACAGCCGGAATCGGAGAAAACTCTGTAACGATTCGTCAGATGGTCATTGAAGGCATTTCTTGGTTTGGCTGCGATGTCGATCCTGAAAAGAATGTCTTTGGAGCAACAGGTGATATCTCAACAGAAGCTGCTAAAGTTCGTGTCTTGGTTATCCCAACTGATGAAGAATTGGTTATCGCTCGTGACGTTGAACGCTTGAAAAAGTAAGATAATCTGAATAAAATTACAAGGTAAGATACAATAAAAAGGAGTTGGGAGATAAATTTTCCCAACTTTTTGTTGTTAAAACAGTCTAAAACCTTGTCATTATTGGCTTTTTTGAAATTTATGGTATAATAGTAGTAATTTAATAGATGGAGTTGAGTTTTGAAGAAAAGCTTTCGTGTAAAAAGAGAGAAAGATTTTAAGGCTATTTTCACGGATGGAACAAGTTTTGCCAATCGCAAATTTGTTGTCTACCAATTGGAAAATCAGAAAAGTCATTTTCGAGTAGGGCTGTCCGTCAGTAAGAAATTAGGGAATGCAGTCACTAGAAATCAAATTAAAAGACGGATTCGACACATTTTGCTAAGCGTAAGGGAGCACTTAGCTGATAACGTTGATTTTGTCGTAATTGCTCGAAAAGGGGTTGAAGGCTTGGATTATGCAGAAATGGAGAAAAATCTACTCCACGTATTAAAGTTATCAAAGATTTACCGGGAAGGAATTAGGAGTGAAAAAGAAACTACAGTTGATTAGTTTGCTGGGCTTGTCCTTGTTTGTCATGACAGCCTGTGGGACAAGCGATGTTGCAGCAGATTCTACAGATATATGGAGTAAATTTGTCTATTTTTTTGCTGAAATCATCCGCTTCTTGTCCTTTGACATTAGTATCGGAGTGGGGATTATCCTCTTTACGATCCTGATTCGTACGATTCTATTACCAGTCTTTCAGACTCAGATGGTGGCCTCTAGAAAAATGCAAGAGGCTCAACCACGCATCAAGGCACTGCAAGAACAATATCCAGGTCGTGATATGGAAAGTAGAACCAAGCTGGATCAGGAGATGCGGAAGGTCTATAAAGAATTAGGGGTCAAACACTCTTCTTCTCTCTGGCCGATTTTGATTCAAATGCCGGTTCTCTTGGCTCTCTTCCAAGCCTTGACTCGAGTAGACTTTTTGAAAACAGGGCATTTTTTGTGGGTGAACCTTGGGGGAGTGGATACAAGCTTTATCCTTCCGATTTTGGCAGCAGTCTTTACCTTCTTAAGTAGCTGGTTATCGAATAAGGCTTTACCTGAAAGAAGTGGAGCTATGACAGGGATGATGTACGGGATGCCTGTACTGATCTTTATCTTTGCCATCTCTTCACCTAGTGGCGTAGCCTTGTACTGGGCAGTATCCAATGCTTATCAAGTTTTGCAAACCTACTTCTTAAATAATCCTTTTAAGATTATTGCAGCGCGTGAGGCGGAAGTACAGGCTAAAAAAGATTTGGAAAATAGAAAAAGAAAAGCCAAGAAAAAGGCTCAGAAAACGAAATAATAAGGAGGAATCTGATAATGGTGTTATTTACAGGTTCAACTGTTGAAGAAGCAATCCAGAAAGGATTGAAAGAGTTAGGTATTCCGAGAATGAAGACTCACATCAAGGTCGTGTCCAAAGAGAAGAAAGGTTTTTTAGGCTTATTTGGGAAAAAACCAGCTCAAGTTGATATTGAGGCGATTAGTGAGACGACTGTGATTAAGGCCAATCAACAAGCTGTAAAAGGTGTTCCGAAAGAAATTAATGAACAAAACGAACCTGTTAAGACAGTAACAGAGGCTACAGTTGATCTTGGTCATGTTGTTGAGGCGATTAAAAAAATAGAAGAGGAAGGTCAGGGTGTTTCTGATGAAATCAAGGCTGAGATCTTGAAAAATGAGAAACATGCTAGCACGATCTTAGAAGAAACAGGTCACATCGCGATTTTAAATGAATTGCAGACAGGAGATGCTGGAGTGGAAGCCCCAGCAGAGTGTGAAGAATTTGTATCTATGTCAGAATCGGTAGAAAGCCAGTCTTTGGAAGAACTGGGTTTGAAGGTGGAACCGAGTTATGACATCGAACAAGTAGCAGCTCAAGTGGCTAACTATGTTCAAACCATTGTGGATGATATGGATGTTGAAGGGACGATTTCAAGCGACTACAATCGCCGCACCATCAACCTTCAAATTGACACCAATGAACCAGGCCGTATTATCGGCTACCACGGAAAAGTCTTGAAAGCTCTTCAACTGTTAGCGCAAAATTACCTTTACAATCGCTATTCGAGAACTTTCTATATCACAATCAACGTCAATGATTACGTTGAACACCGTGCAGAAGTGTTGCAAACCTATGCACAAAAATTGGCGACTCGCGTTCTAGAAGAAGGTCGAAGCCAGCAAACAGATCCAATGTCTAATAGCGAACGCAAGATAATCCATCGCATTATATCGCGCATGGATGGTGTGACGAGTTACTCTGAAGGTGACGAGCCAAATCGCTATGTAGTCGTAGATAAAGAATAAATAAAATCAGGCTTGTCCTGATTTTTTATTAGAAAAGGGAGAAGAAACAGATGATGGAAGCAATCAGGAACTATCTATCTTATGCAGGTATCCAATATCGTCATCCAAATAAGGCTGGATATGAGCGAGAGAAGATGCTGGAATTGCGCCACAAAGGGCAGGAGGCTCGCAAGGCTTTTACGAACTTAGCCAAGGCCTTCCAAGAAAAGCATCCAGAATGGCAACTGCAACAAACTAGTCAGTGGATGAACCAAGCTCAGCGCTTACGACCGCATTTCTGGACCTATCTACAGAGAGACGGAGAAGTGACAGAACCTATGATGGCCTTGCGTTTGTATGGAACACCCGCTGACTTTGGAATTTCTTTGGAAGTCAGTTTCATCGAGCGCAAGAAAGATGAGCAGACACTGAGCAAACAAGCTAAGATTTTAGATATTCCACCAGTAGAAGGTATTTATTACTTAGTCTACTCAAATGGAGAAAATCATAAGATGGAAGCTAATGAAGAAAACCGCCTTCTCTTACGCGAGAAGGTGCGCAATCAGGAAATCCGTAAAGTTTTGATCAAGTCAGATATTTCTTTCTTAGAAGATCAGGCATTAGAAGCAATTTTAGAAAAGTTAGAAGATGCTTATATCCTCCTACTTCCTTACTATGAGGTGACGAGAGGATAGACAAATCAAATGTACTAGAGGAGCTCAAATTGTTTAATTGCTATTCTATGCATTTTTTCATATAATAGTAAAATAGAATGTGTGATTCATTAATCACCTCAAAGAGAAAGGAAATTCTATGTCAAATCTATCTGTTAATGCAATTCGTTTTCTAGGTATTGACGCCATCAACAAAGCAAACTCAGGTCACCCAGGGGTGGTTATGGGGGCTGCTCCAATGGCCTATAGCCTCTTTACAAAGCAACTTCGTATCAATCCAGCTCAACCAAACTGGATTAACCGCGATCGCTTTATTCTTTCAGCAGGACACGGATCTATGCTTCTCTATGCCCTTCTTCACCTTTCTGGTTTTGAAGATGTCAGCATGGATGAAGTCAAGAACTTCCGCCAATGGGGTTCCAAAACACCAGGTCACCCAGAATTTGGGCATACTGCAGGGGTTGACGCTACGACAGGTCCTCTAGGGCAAGGGATTTCAACTGCTACTGGTTTTGCCCAAGCAGAACGTTTCCTTGCAGCGAAGTATAACCGTGAAGGCTTCAATATCTTTGACCACTATACTTATGTGATCTGTGGAGACGGAGACTTGATGGAAGGTGTCTCAAGTGAGGCAGCTTCATACGCAGGTTTGCAAAAACTTGACAAGTTGGTGGTTCTGTATGATTCAAATGACATCAACTTGGATGGTGAGACAAAGGATTCCTTTACAGAAAGTGTTCGTGACCGTTACAATGCCTACGGTTGGCATACAGCCTTGGTTGAAGATGGAACAGACTTGGAAGCAATCCATGCGGCTATCGAAGCTGCTAAAGCTTCAGGCAAACCATCTTTGATTGAAGTGAAGACTGTTATTGGATACGGTTCTCCAAACAAACAAGGAACCAATGCTGTACACGGTGCTCCTCTTGGAGCCGACGAAACTGCAGCAACTCGTCAAGCCCTCGGTTGGGACTATGAACCATTTGAAATTCCAGAGCAAGTTTATGCTGATTTTAAAGAAAATGTTGCAGACCGTGGTGCATCAGCTTATCAAGCTTGGACAAAACTAGTTGCTGATTATAAAGAAGCGCATCCAGAACTTGCTGCAGAAGTAGAAGCCATTATCGACGGCCGTGATCCAGTTAAAGTGACTCCAGCAGACTTCCCAGCCTTAGAAAATGGCTTCTCTCAAGCAACTCGTAATTCAAGTCAAGATGCTTTGAACGTTGTAGCTGCTAAATTGCCAACTTTCTTAGGTGGTTCAGCTGACCTTGCTCACTCAAACATGACTTACATCAAAACGGATGGACTTCAAGATGATGCCAATCGCTTGAACCGCAACATTCAGTTTGGTGTTCGTGAATTTGCAATGGGAACGATTTTGAACGGGATGGCTCTTCATGGTGGACTTCGTGTTTACGGTGGTACTTTCTTTGTCTTCTCTGACTATGTGAAAGCAGCTGTCCGTTTGTCAGCCTTGCAAGGACTTCCTGTGACTTATGTCTTCACCCACGATTCTATTGCAGTTGGTGAAGATGGTCCAACTCACGAACCAGTTGAACACTTAGCTGGTCTCCGTGCTATGCCAAATCTGAATGTTTTCCGCCCAGCAGATGCGCGTGAAACTCAAGCGGCTTGGTACCTTGCAGTGACAAGCGAAAAAACACCAACTGCCCTTGTCTTGACACGTCAAAACTTGACTGTCGAAGAGGGAACAGACTTTGACAAGGTTGCAAAAGGTGCCTATGTTGTCTATGAAAATGCAGCAGACTTTGATACTATCTTGATTGCAACAGGTTCAGAGGTGAATTTGGCTGTCGCAGCTGCCAAAGAATTGGCTAGTCAAAGCGCAAAAGTCCGTGTAGTTAGCATGCCATCTACAGATGTCTTTGACGCACAAGATGCAGCTTACAAGGAAGAAATCCTTCCAAGTGCAATCCGCCGTCGTGTTGCAGTTGAAATGGGTGCAACTCAAAACTGGTACAAATATGTCGGTCTTGATGGTGCAGTTCTCGGTATTGATACCTTCGGAGCATCTGCCCCAGCACCAAAAGTCTTGGCAGAGCATGGATTTACGGTAGAAAATCTAGTCAAAGTTGTCCAAAACTTGAAATAATCGTAGAAATCAGAGTGAAAGCTCTGATTTTTTATAATCATAAAAACAAGGCACAATCTTGTAAAAGTAGCTGAAATTTGATATAGTAGTCCTATGTAAAATACAAAGGAGAAAATACTATGGAAAATATTAGTCCAAATTTAACATTTGTGATCATGCTTGTAGGTATGTTTGCCTTGATGTTCTTTATGCAACGTTCTCAAAAGAAACAAGCACAAAAGCGTATGGAAAGCTTGAACAAGCTTCAAAAAGGCTATGAAGTGATTACAATCGGTGGCCTTTACGGAACAGTGGATGAAGTAGATACTGAGAAAGGTACAATCGTACTGGATGTAGATGGCGTTTATTTGACTTTTGAATTGGCTGCGATTAAGACTGTTTTGCCACTCAAAGAAGCTGTGACACCAGAAGGAACAGTTGTTGACGAAGGCGGAGCAATCGAAGAATAAAACGGGACCTGTCACTCCCGTTTTTCTATGAGACGAGAGGAAAAGGGATGAAAAAAATAGTATTTGTTTGCTTAGGAAATATTTGCCGAAGTCCCATGGCAGAGTTTGTGATGAAGTCCATAACGAGCGATTACCACGTCGAAAGCCGGGCAACGTCATCATGGGAACATGGCAATCCGATTCATAGGGGAACGCAAGGGATTTTCCAGCAATATCGGATCCCGTATGACAAAGACAAAACATCACTCCAGATTGGCAGAGAAGACTTTGAGTCGTTTGATTACATTATCGGTATGGATGCCTCAAACGTTTCAGATCTGCGTCACATGTGTCCTCAGGAACTACAGTACAAGATCTACTCTTTTGCGGTTGAAAGTGTCCCAGATCCTTGGTATACAGGAGATTTTGAGGAAACCTATGCGCGTATCACAAATGGATGCCAAAGCTGGCTAGATCGTTTAGAAAATGAGAGTGACAATGGAAAAGCTTAAAGAAATCTTTGAAAAATATCGAGTTTATCTAACTCGCCCACGTATAGAGATTGTAACAGTCCTTCTAATCGCTATCTGTGCCATCTCGGTTTTTCTACTAAACACACCTAAACAGGGTGTTATGACACTTGATAATGGTGCACTTGTTTATGATGGAACCGTGGTAAGAGGAAAGATGAATGGTCAAGGAACCCTGACCTTTGAAAATGGTGATCAATACACAGGTGAGTTCAACAATGGGGCCTTCAATGGTAAAGGAACCTTCCAGTCCAAATCTGGCTGGAAATATGAAGGTGATTTTGTAAATGGCCAGGCTGAAGGTCAAGGGAAGTTGACTACAGAGCAAGAAGTTGTCTATCAAGGCAGCTTTAAACAAGGTGTCTTTCAACAAAAATAATAGCCTCCTAATCAGGGGGCTATTGTCAAAAACGAAAAAGAAAACGCTTTCTAGAAGTGGAGTCGATGTCTGATTATCAATGAGAAAAAACTTTGTGAAATAAAAAATTTTTTATCACAATTTCACAATCATCCAAGCAAAACTCTATTGCGTAGCCGTATTGAGAAAAAAATCACAATCTCATAAAATTTCTTTGTGAAATGCTTATGAAACGGTTTACAAAGTCTTGAAAAAGAGTTATAATAAACTTGTGAAAAAATTAACAAAGGATTAAATCCTTGAAGTCTATGGAGGACAATATGGCTGATAAAAAAACGTTAACACCTGAGGGAAAACAACTCGCTGCTGAAAAGCATGTCGACGGGTTAGTGAAAAAAGCCTTGGTTGCGCTTGATGAAATGCGCAAGTTGAACCAAGAGCAAGTTGACTATATCGTGGCAAAAGCTTCGGTTGCAGCACTTGACGCGCACGGTATCCTTGCACAACATGCAGTTGAAGAAACTGGTCGTGGAGTATTTGAAGATAAGGCTACAAAAAACCTTTTTGCCTGTGAACACGTTGTCAATAACATGCGTGGTGTTAAAACTGTCGGTGTCATTGAAGATGACCCTGTTACTGGCTTGACTAAAATTGCAGAGCCTGTCGGAGTAGTCTGTGGTGTCACTCCAACAACGAACCCAACATCAACAGCTATTTTCAAATCATTGATTGCTTTGAAAACACGTAATCCAATCGTGTTTGCTTTCCACCCATCAGCTCAAGAATCTTCTGCTCACGCAGCACAAATCGTTCGTGATGCAGCTATCGCAGCTGGAGCACCTGAAAACTGTGTTCAATGGATTACAGAACCATCTATGGAAGCAACTGGAGCGCTTATGAACCACGAAGGTGTTGCAACTATCCTTGCAACTGGTGGTAATGCTATGGTTAAGGCGGCTTACTCATGTGGGAAACCAGCTCTTGGGGTAGGTGCCGGAAACGTTCCTGCTTATGTAGAAAAATCTGCTGACCTCCGTCAAGCTGCTCATGATATCGTCATGTCTAAATCATTTGACAATGGTATGGTCTGTGCATCAGAGCAAGCGGTTATCATTGATAAAGAAGTCTATGACGAATTTGTAGAAGAATTCAAATCATACCACACTTACTTTGTAAACAAAAAAGAAAAAGCACTTCTTGAAGAATTCTGTTTTGGCGTGAAAGCAAACAGCAAAAACTGTGCAGGTGCTAAACTAAATGCAAACATCGTTGGTAAACCAGCAGCATGGATTGCAGAACAAGCAGGATTCAGCGTTCCAGAAGGAACAAACATCTTGGCTGCAGAATGTGCAGAAGTAGGACCAAAAGAACCATTGACTCGTGAAAAATTGTCACCAGTTATCGCTGTCCTAAAAGCTGAAGATACAGAAGACGGTCTTACAAAAGCACGTCAAATGGTTGAGTTTAACGGACTTGGTCACTCAGCGGCCATCCATACAAAAGACGAAGCTCTTGCTAAACGCTTTGGTACAGAAATCAAAGCAATGCGTATTATCTGGAACTCTCCATCTACTTTCGGTGGTATCGGTGACGTATACAATGCCTTCATCCCATCATTGACACTTGGATGTGGTTCATACGGACGCAACTCAGTTGGTGATAACGTGAGCGCTATCAACCTTCTAAACATCAAGAAAGTAGGGAAACGTAGAAATAATATGCAGTGGTTTAAAGTTCCTTCAAAAATTTACTTCGAACGCAATTCTATCCAATACCTTCAAACATGTGAAGATATTGAACGCGTTATGATTGTTACAGATAAATCTATCGAAAAACTTGGCTTTGTTCAACGCATTATTGACCAATTGAACAAACGTAGCAACCGTGTTACTGTCCAAGTCTTCTCAGATGTTGAACCAGATCCAGATATCACAACAGTGGAACGTGGTACTGAAGTGATGAGAGCATTTGAACCAGACACAATCATCGCTCTTGGTGGTGGTTCTCCAATGGATGCAGCGAAAGTGATGTGGCTCTTCTACGAACAACCACAAATCGACTTCCGTGATTTGGTTCAAAAATTCATGGATATCCGTAAACGTGCCTTCCGCTTCCCATCACTTGGTAAGAAAGCGAAGTACATCGGTATCCCAACAACTTCAGGTACAGGTTCAGAAGTAACACCATTTGCCGTTATCTCTGATAAGAAAAACAACCGCAAATATCCATTAGCTGACTACTCATTGACGCCAACTATTGCGATTGTTGACCCTGCTTTGGTTGAATCAGTTCCAGACTTCATTGCAGCTGACACTGGTATGGACGTCTTGACTCACGCGACTGAAGCTTACACTTCAAACTTCGCGAACGACTACACAGACGGGATTGCGCTTCAAACCATCAAGCTTGTCTTTGAATGGTTGGAAAAATCTGTTAAGACAGCTGACCCAGAAGCACGTGAAAAAATGCATAACGCGTCTACAATGGCTGGTATGGCCTTCGCCAATGCCTTCCTTGGTATGAGCCACTCAATGGCCCACAAGATCGGTGCGGTTCACCATACTGTTCACGGACGTACAAACGCAATCTTGCTTCCATACGTTATTCGTTACAACGGAACTCGTCCATCTAAGACGACTACATGGCCTAAATACAACTACTGGAAAGCTGATGAGAAATTCCAAGACATCGCGAAAATGCTTGGATTGCCTCACTCAACTCCAGAAGAAGCAGTTGAAGCATACGCTAAAGCTGTTTACGAACTTGGTGAAGCAGTTGGTATCACAATGAACTTCAAAGGCTTTGGAATCGATGAAAAAGTTTGGAAAGACAGCTTGCATGAAATTGCCTTGCTTGCTTATGAAGACCAATGTTCACCTGCAAACCCTCGCTTGCCAATGGTAGCTGACATGGAAGAAATCATGGCAGATGCTTACTATGGTTATGCAGAACGTCCAGGACGTCGTAAATAATCGTTTATCAGCCTAGAGGCAGGAGAAATCCTGTCTCTTTTTTGTACATTTCTCTCCGTCTATCTCTAAAGTTTTTGAATTAAATATTCTCTCTATTTTAGGGACTTTCGTTTTTGCTTTGTTTCTTGGCTATGGTTCAGCATTCTTCCCAGCACGTAAGATTAGTAAAATGGATCCTGTAGAATCCTTACGCTATGAGTAGGGAAAGAAATTACAGAGGCTTCCTATCAAAAAGAAACTGACATAGAAAAACAAGGCCAGCGCTTGCAATTCAACTCAAATAGTTATATAATAGATTTGTTGAAAGGTGATTTGTAGTGATTCAAGTTACTCTTTTCACAATAAAAATTTCATGATTTTCATAAGGAGGAAATCACTAATGGTAGTTAAAGTTGGTATTAACGGTTTCGGACGTATCGGTCGTCTTGCTTTCCGCCGTATCCAAAACGTAGAAGGTGTTGAAGTTACTCGCATCAACGACCTTACAGATCCAGTTATGCTTGCACACTTGTTGAAATACGACACAACTCAAGGTCGTTTCGACGGTACTGTAGAAGTTAAAGAAGGTGGATTTGAAGTTAACGGTAAATTCGTTAAAGTTTCTGCTGAACGTGATCCAGAACAAATCGACTGGGCTACTGACGGTGTAGAAATCGTTCTTGAAGCAACTGGTTTCTTTGCTAAGAAAGCAGCTGCTGAAAAACACTTGCACGCTGGCGGAGCTAAAAAAGTTGTTATCACTGCTCCTGGTGGAAACGACGTTAAAACAGTTGTATTCAACACTAACCACGACGTTCTTGACGGTACTGAAACAGTTATCTCAGGTGCTTCATGTACTACAAACTGCTTGGCTCCAATGGCTAAAGCTCTTCAAGACAACTTCGGTGTTGTAGAAGGATTGATGACTACTATCCACGCTTACACTGGTGACCAAATGATCCTTGACGGACCACACCGTGGTGGTGACCTTCGCCGTGCTCGCGCTGGTGCTGCAAACATCGTTCCTAACTCAACTGGTGCTGCTAAAGCTATCGGTCTTGTAATCCCAGAATTGAACGGTAAACTTGACGGATCTGCACAACGTGTTCCAACTCCAACTGGATCAGTTACTGAATTGGTAGCAGTTCTTGAAAAGAACGTTACTGTTGATGAAGTAAACGCAGCTATGAAAGCAGCAGCTAACGAATCATACGGATACACTGAAGATCCAATCGTATCTTCAGATATCGTAGGTATGTCTTACGGTTCATTGTTCGACGCAACTCAAACTAAAGTTCTTGACGTTGACGGCAAACAATTGGTTAAAGTTGTATCATGGTACGACAACGAAATGTCATACACTGCACAACTTGTTCGTACTCTTGAATACTTCGCAAAAATTGCTAAATAATTCTTGAGTCGATAAAAGCAAGGCCAGAAGGTCTTGCTTTTTCTATTTTTAGATAAAACAAAATGGATGATTTAGCGGTCATCCATTCTTTTTTAATTCTCTCTCAAATGTATCAGAAAGAGCAGTGAAGCTTAATTTCTCTAAAGTAAGCGGATGGGTAAAGGAAAGTCGAAAGGCGTGGAGCATCAGCCGGCTTGCTTTTGATCTAGAGTTATAGAGAGGATCGCCTAGGATAGGATGCTTGTGATAAGAGAGGTGAACACGGATTTGATGCGTTCGACCAGTCTTTAGTTTGCAACGAACAAGAGAAGTCTTATTTGGAAATTGCTTCAGTCGGCTTACCTGAGTTTCGGCATGTTGCCCCTTCTTAGAATCTACTACTCGTTTTCTGCGATCGTGTCGATCACGACCAATTTTATCTCGGAAGATAAGTTCTTTGCTCCCTACTTGCCCCTCTACGAATGCCCAGTATTCACGAGCGATTTCCTTTTTCTCCAATAAACGATTGAGAATAGGAAGGATAAAAGGATTTTTAGCGAAAAGCACTAAACCGCTTGTTTCCATATCCAGGCGATGAACGACATAGCAGGTTTGGCCAACGTAGGCAGAGATATGGTTGAGAAGGGCGATTTCATCAGGTTGATTTCCATGGGTTTTCATACCCTCAGGTTTGTTGACGATAATGAGATGTTGGTCTTGATAAACTTCCTCAACGAGGTCTGGATTGCCCCAAAGGATTTCCTTTTTGGGATAATCTTCCTCGTCAAAAGTCAATTGGCAAATATCCCCTGGTTTGACCATCTCGTTCCAGTGAACTTGTTTTTGATTGATCAAGATGTTCTTCTTGATTCTTAGAAAATGGCGAATCTTTCTAGGAATGAGGAGTTGTTCCTCTAGGAATTGTTTGACCGTCATTTGAGGCAGGGATGATGGTAATGTAAATGTTAATTGCATACAGATATTGTAACAAAAAAAGCCCTATTTGAATAGGGAATAGCTAAATTCTTGAGTTCCAATGGTGAAGATGATAAAATAAACGCATGAAATTAGATAAATTATTTGAGAAGTTCCTTTCTCTCTTTAAAAAAGAAACGAATGAATCAGCGGACTCTGATTCGACTAGCATGCGTCGTTCACGGAGCGATAGAAAAAAATTGTCCCAAGTAGGCCCAATTCGAAAATTTTGGCGTCGTTACCATCTGACAAAGATCGTCATCATTTTAGGGTTAAGTGCAGGTTTGCTAGTAGGAACCTACTTGTTTGCGATAGCCAAGTCGACCAATGTCAATGACTTGCAAAATGCCTTGAAAACGCGAACTCTGATTTTTGACCGCGAAGAAAAAGAGGCAGGCGCCCTTTCCGGTCAAAAGGGGACTTATGTTGAGCTGACAGATATCAGTAAAGACTTGCAGAATGCGGTCGTTGCGACAGAGGACCGTTCCTTCTATAAAAATGATGGGATTAACTACGGTCGTTTCTTTCTAGCCATCCTTACAGCAGGCCGTTCTGGAGGGGGATCCACCATCACTCAACAGTTGGCAAAAAATGCTTATCTTTCCCAGGACCAGACCGTTGAACGGAAGGCCAAGGAGTTTTTCCTTGCCTTAGAGTTGACAAAAAAATACAGCAAGGAGCAAATACTTACGATGTACCTCAATAACGCCTACTTTGGAAATGGAGTATGGGGTGTTGAAGATGCAAGTAAGAAATATTTCGGTGTATCCGCTTCGCAACTAACACTTAATCAGGCGGCGACTCTAGCTGGAATGCTCAAGGGGCCAGAGTTGTATAATCCGTTGAATTCCATTGAAGATTCGACCAACCGCAGGGATACTGTTTTGCAAAATATGGTTGCAGCGGGTTATATTGATAAAAATCAAGAGACTGAAGCGGCTGGAGTAGATATGGCTTCTCAACTGCAAGATAAGTATGAAGGCAAAGTTTCGGATTATCGTTACCCGTCCTATTTTGATGCAGTTGTCAACGAAGCAGTTTCCAAGTACAATCTCACAGAAGAAGAGATTGTCAACAACGGCTATCGAATCTACACAGAGCTTGACCAAAACTACCAAGCAAACATGCAGGTTATTTATGAAAACACTTCGCTATTTCCAACAGCAGAAGACGGAACACATGCCGAATCAGGTAGTGTCGCTCTAGAACCCAAGACTGGTGGAGTGCGTGGAGTTGTCGGTCGCGTAGCTGGTGATGACAAACTAGGCTTTCGCAATTTCAACTATGCAACTCAGTCTAAGCGTAGCCCAGGCTCAACCATTAAACCTTTAGTTGTTTATACACCTGCAGTAGAAGCCGGATGGGCTCTGAACAAGCAACTGGACAACCACACCATGCAGTATGACAGTTATCAAGTAGACAACTATGCGGGTATTAAGACATCTCCAGAAGTACCTATGTATCAGGCCTTGGCGGAATCACTCAACCTACCAGCAGTTGCGACTGTAAATAAATTGGGGATTGACAAAGCTTTTGACGCTGGTGAGAGATTTGGCCTGAATATGGATAAAGTTGACCGTGTTCTCGGAGTTGCTCTAGGTGGAGGAGTAGAGACGAATCCTCTTCAGATGGCACAAGCCTATGCAGCCTTTGCTAATGAAGGACTGATGCCTGAGGCGCATTTCATCACTCGTATCGAAAATGCCAGTGGTCAGGTCATTAAGAGTCATAAAAATTCCCAAAAACGAGTGATTGATAAGTCTGTAGCTGATAAAATGACCAGCATGATGCTAGGAACATTTACCAATGGTACAGGAATCAGTTCGTCGCCAGCAGATTATGTTATGGCTGGTAAAACGGGTACGACTGAAGCTGTTTTCAACCCGGAATATACGAGTGACCAGTGGGTGATTGGTTATACTCCGGATGTGGTAATCAGCCACTGGCTCGGCTTCCCAACAACAGATGAGAATCATTATCTAGCAGGGTCGACTTCTAATGGAGCAGCCCATGTCTTTAGAAGCATGGCCAATACTATCTTGCCTTATACTCCCGGCAGCACTTTTACGGTTGAGAATGCTTATAAACAAAATGGTATTGAGCCAGAAAATACGAAAAAGCAGGTCGTTGAAAATGAGACGAACCACTCCGAGGATCCGCTAGGAGATATTCGTAGTCGTGCTCAAAATCTTGTAGACGAAGCGGGACGTGCGATTTCGGATGCAAAGATAAAAGAAAAAGCCCAGACAATCTGGGACTCTTTCGTCAATCTCTTTCGTTAAGAGGCTTGTCAAAGCCTAGGTTTCTTGTTATAATAGATAAGATGGAGGCGTTATGGCACTAAAAAAAGCAAGCCTAGCTTGTGCAGTTTGCGGTTCAAGAAATTATTCAATCAAAATTAGTGGGAACCCCAAGCCAACACGACTAGAAGTAAATAAATTTTGTAAACATTGTGGGAAATATACGACACATAGAGAAACGAGATAGGAGAGAACGATGGGTTTTATTAAGGATATTTTTAAACTTCTTAAAGAAACAACTTGGCCAACTCGCAAAGAAAGCTGGAGAGATTTTCGCTCAATTATGGAATACACAGCCTTCTTTGTGGTTATCATTTACATTTTTGACCAGTTGATTGTTTCAGGTTTGATTCGATTTATTAACATTTTTTAGAAGAAAAGCGGAAGACTTCTGCTGGCTTTCTTCTATTATGTATGAAAGGAAATATCATGGATAGTTTTGACAAAGGATGGTTTGTTCTACAAACTTATTCTGGCTATGAAAATAAGGTAAAAGAAAATCTATTGCAACGTGCGCAAACATATAACATGTTGGATAATATTCTACGCGTTGAGATTCCAACACAAACCGTGCAAGTTGAGAAAAATGGAAAGAAAAAGGAAATTGAAGAGAATCGCTTTCCGGGTTATGTCCTTGTAGAAATGGTCATGACAGATGAAGCGTGGTTCGTTGTTCGAAACACACCTAACGTAACAGGATTCGTCGGGTCACATGGAAACAGATCAAAACCAACTCCGCTATTGGAACAAGAAATCCGTGATATTCTGGTTTCTATGGGACAAACGGTTCAAGAGTTCGATATTGACGTTGAAGTTGGCCAGACTGTCCGCATCATTGATGGCGCTTTTGCAGATTACACAGGGAAAATTACTGAAATCGATAACAACAAAGTGAAGATGATTATCTCTATGTTTGGTAATGATACGATTGCAGAAGTGAATCTCAACCAAATTGCAGAATTATAACCCCAGAGAGACCTTGTCTCTCTTTTTATGTGCCGTTGAGAGAGGAAGAAGTATAGAATAGAGGAAATAGACCATGGGTTCGTGCATTTTGTTAAACTAAATGCAGAAAGGAGAGGTCTATGAATCTAAAAGAGTTGTATGAAGAAAGTAAAGGGATTGTCCATAAGTGCCGCAAAGAATACCATTTACATCTGTGGGAGAAAGAGGACTGGGACCAGGAGGGGATGCTGTGCCTGTATGAGCTGGTCAGTCACCATCCAGAGTTACTAGTTGGTGAACGTCGCCGATTATATGTGTGCTTTAAAACCAAATTCCGCAATCGCATCCTAGACTACATCCGTAAACAGGAAAGTCACAAGCGCCGTTTCGACAAAGAGCCTTATGAGGAGGTGAGTGAAATCAGCCATCGCCTAGGAGAAAAAGGACTGAGACTGGATGATTATTATCTCTTTCATGAGCTTCTAAAGAATTACAAGGCAAGTCAGGGGAAAGAAAAACAAGAACAACTAGAACGTCTGATGGGAGGAGAATGTTTCAAAGGACGCAAGGCACTTCTAGGAGAATTAAGAGTGGTATTGAGTGATTTTAGATAAACTGAAAATAGGCAAAAAAGATCTTGACAAAGTTTGAAAAGTAGGTATAATAGAAAGAGTTGAAAAACTCAAGGTCCGTTGGTCAAGGGGTTAAGACACCGCCTTTTCACGGCGGTAACACGGGTTCGAATCCCGTACGGACTATGTGTGTATCGCAGGGACGAAAAAAGTAAAAAAAGTTTCAAAAAACTGTTGACATAGGTCAACAGCTGTGATATACTAATATAGTTGTCGCTTGAGAGAGATTGAGTGACAAAGACCTTTGAAAACTGAACAAGACGAACCAATGTGCAGGGCACTATAACTAAGGTTATAGTACTGAACAATGAAAAAACAATAAATCTGTCAGTGACAGAAATGAGTGAGAACTCAAACTTTTAATGAGAGTTTGATCCTGGCTCAGGACGAACGCTGGCGGCGTGCCTAATACATGCAAGTAGAACGCTGAAGGAGGAGCTTGCTTCTCTGGATGAGTTGCGAACGGGTGAGTAACGCGTAGGTAACCTGCCTGGTAGCGGGGGATAACTATTGGAAACGATAGCTAATACCGCATAATAGCAGTTATTGCATGATAACTGTTTGAAAGGTGCAATTGCACCACTACCAGATGGACCTGCGTTGTATTAGCTAGTTGGTGGGGTAACGGCTCACCAAGGCGACGATACATAGCCGACCTGAGAGGGTGATCGGCCACACTGGGACTGAGACACGGCCCAGACTCCTACGGGAGGCAGCAGTAGGGAATCTTCGGCAATGGACGGAAGTCTGACCGAGCAACGCCGCGTGAGTGAAGAAGGTTTTCGGATCGTAAAGCTCTGTTGTAAGAGAAGAACGAGTGTGAGAGTGGAAAGTTCACACTGTGACGGTATCTTACCAGAAAGGGACGGCTAACTACGTGCCAGCAGCCGCGGTAATACGTAGGTCCCGAGCGTTGTCCGGATTTATTGGGCGTAAAGCGAGCGCAGGCGGTTAGATAAGTCTGAAGTTAAAGGCTGTGGCTTAACCATAGTACGCTTTGGAAACTGTTTAACTTGAGTGCAAGAGGGGAGAGTGGAATTCCATGTGTAGCGGTGAAATGCGTAGATATATGGAGGAACACCGGTGGCGAAAGCGGCTCTCTGGCTTGTAACTGACGCTGAGGCTCGAAAGCGTGGGGAGCAAACAGGATTAGATACCCTGGTAGTCCACGCCGTAAACGATGAGTGCTAGGTGTTAGACCCTTTCCGGGGTTTAGTGCCGCAGCTAACGCATTAAGCACTCCGCCTGGGGAGTACGACCGCAAGGTTGAAACTCAAAGGAATTGACGGGGGCCCGCACAAGCGGTGGAGCATGTGGTTTAATTCGAAGCAACGCGAAGAACCTTACCAGGTCTTGACATCCCTCTGACCGCTCTAGAGATAGAGCTTTCCTTCGGGACAGAGGTGACAGGTGGTGCATGGTTGTCGTCAGCTCGTGTCGTGAGATGTTGGGTTAAGTCCCGCAACGAGCGCAACCCCTATTGTTAGTTGCCATCATTCAGTTGGGCACTCTAGCGAGACTGCCGGTAATAAACCGGAGGAAGGTGGGGATGACGTCAAATCATCATGCCCCTTATGACCTGGGCTACACACGTGCTACAATGGCTGGTACAACGAGTCGCAAGCCGGTGACGGCAAGCTAATCTCTTAAAGCCAGTCTCAGTTCGGATTGTAGGCTGCAACTCGCCTACATGAAGTCGGAATCGCTAGTAATCGCGGATCAGCACGCCGCGGTGAATACGTTCCCGGGCCTTGTACACACCGCCCGTCACACCACGAGAGTTTGTAACACCCGAAGTCGGTGAGGTAACCTTTTAGGAGCCAGCCGCCTAAGGTGGGATAGATGATTGGGGTGAAGTCGTAACAAGGTAGCCGTATCGGAAGGTGCGGCTGGATCACCTCCTTTCTAAGGATAAGGAACTGCACATTGGTCTTGTTTAGTCTTGAGAGGTCTTGTGGGGCCTTAGCTCAGCTGGGAGAGCGCCTGCTTTGCACGCAGGAGGTCAGCGGTTCGATCCCGCTAGGCTCCATTGGTGAGAGATCACCAAGTAATGCACATTGAAAATTGAATATCTATATCAAATAGTAACAAGAAAATAAACCGAAACGCTGTAAGTATTTAATGAGTTTTCTAATTTTTGAAAAAATTAGGTTAATAAGGTTAAGTTAATAAGGGCGCACGGTGGATGCCTTGGCACTAGGAGCCGAAGAAGGACGTGACAAACGACGATATGCCTTGGGTAGCTGTAAGTAAGCGATGATCCAGGGATTTCCGAATGGGGGAACCCAACAGGTACTACCTGTTACCCACATCTGTTAAGGATGTGAGGAGGAAGACGCAGTGAACTGAAACATCTAAGTAGCTGCAGGAAGAGAAAGCAAAAGCGATTGCCTTAGTAGCGGCGAGCGAAACGGCAGGAGGGCAAACCGAAGAGTTTACTCTTCGGGGTTGTAGGACTGCAATGTGGACTCAAAGATTATAGAAGAATGATTTGGGAAGATCAGCCAAAGAGAGTAATAGCCTCGTATTTAAAATAGTCTTTGTACCTAGCAGTATCCTGAGTACGGCGGGACACGCGAAATCCCGTCGGAATCTGGGAGGACCATCTCCCAACCCTAAATACTCCCTAGTGACCGATAGTGAACCAGTACCGTGAGGGAAAGGTGAAAAGCACCCCGGGAGGGGAGTGAAATAGAACCTGAAACCGTGTGCCTACAACAAGTTCGAGCCCGTTAATGGGTGAGAGCGTGCCTTTTGTAGAATGAACCGGCGAGTTACGATATGATGCGAGGTTAAGTTGAAGAGACGGAGCCGCAGGGAAACCGAGTCTGAATAGGGCGCATTAGTATCATGTCGTAGACCCGAAACCATGTGACCTACCCATGAGCAGGTTGAAGGTGCGGTAAGACGCACTGGAGGACCGAACCAGGGCACGTTGAAAAGTGCTTGGATGACTTGTGGGTAGCGGAGAAATTCCAAACGAACTTGGAGATAGCTGGTTCTCT
Source organism: Streptococcus oralis subsp. dentisani (assembly GCF_007475365.1). NCBI lineage: Bacteria > Bacillati > Bacillota > Bacilli > Lactobacillales > Streptococcaceae > Streptococcus > Streptococcus oralis. The sequence goes on from NZ_CP034442.1 coordinate 1,674,566, forward strand.
CCGAAATAGCTTTAGGGCTAGCGTCGACATTAGAGATTCTTGGAGGTAGAGCACTGTTTGGGTGAGGGGTCCATCCCGGATTACCAATCTCAGATAAACTCCGAATGCCAAAGAATTATGGTCGGCAGTCAGACTGCGAGTGCTAAGATCCGTAGTCGAAAGGGAAACAGCCCAGACCACCAGCTAAGGTCCCAAAATAATTGTTAAGTGGAAAAGGATGTGGGGTTGCACAGACAACTAGGATGTTAGCTTAGAAGCAGCTATTCATTCAAAGAGTGCGTAATAGCTCACTAGTCGAGTGACCCTGCGCCGAAAATGTACCGGGGCTAAAACAATTTACCGAAGCTGTGGATACCTTTATAGGTATGGTAGGAGAGCGTTCTATGTGTGATGAAGGTATACCGTGAGGAGTGCTGGAACGCATAGAAGTGAGAATGCCGGTATGAGTAGCGAAAGACAGGTGAGAATCCTGTCCACCGTAAGACTAAGGTTTCCAGGGGAAGGCTCGTCCGCCCTGGGTTAGTCGGGACCTAAGGAGAGACCGAAAGGTGTATCCGATGGACAACAGGTTGATATTCCTGTACTAGAGTATGTAGTGATGGAGGGACGCAGTAGGCTAACTAAAGCAGACGATTGGAAGTGTCTGTCTAAGCAGTGAGGTGTGATATGAGTCAAATGCTTATATCTATAACATTGAGCTGTGATGGGGAGCGAAGTTTAGTAGCGAAGTTAGTGACGTCACACTGCCAAGAAAAGCTTCTAGCGTTTAAACATACTCTACCCGTACCGCAAACCGACACAGGTAGTCGAGGCGAGTAGCCTCAGGTGAGCGAGAGAACTCTCGTTAAGGAACTCGGCAAAATGACCCCGTAACTTCGGGAGAAGGGGTGCTGATTTAGGTCAGCCGCAGTGAATAGGCCCAAGCAACTGTTTATCAAAAACACAGCTCTCTGCTAAATCGTAAGATGATGTATAGGGGGTGACGCCTGCCCGGTGCTGGAAGGTTAAGAGGAGTGCTTAGAGGTAACTCGAAGGTATGAATTGAAGCCCCAGTAAACGGCGGCCGTAACTATAACGGTCCTAAGGTAGCGAAATTCCTTGTCGGGTAAGTTCCGACCCGCACGAAAGGCGTAATGATTTGGGCACTGTCTCAACGAGAGACTCGGTGAAATTTTAGTACCTGTGAAGATGCAGGTTACCCGCGACAGGACGGAAAGACCCCATGGAGCTTTACTGCAGTTTGATATTGAGTGTCTGTACCACATGTACAGGATAGGTAGGAGTCTATGAGATCGGGACGCCAGTTTCGAAGGAGACGTTGTTGGGATACTACCCTTGTGTTATGGCCACTCTAACCCGGATAGGTTATCCCTATCGGAGACAGTGTCTGACGGGCAGTTTGACTGGGGCGGTCGCCTCCTAAAAGGTAACGGAGGCGCCCAAAGGTTCCCTCAGAATGGTTGGAAATCATTCGCAGAGTGTAAAGGTATAAGGGAGCTTGACTGCGAGAGCTACAACTCGAGCAGGGACGAAAGTCGGGCTTAGTGATCCGGTGGTTCCGCATGGAAGGGCCATCGCTCAACGGATAAAAGCTACCCTGGGGATAACAGGCTTATCTCCCCCAAGAGTTCACATCGACGGGGAGGTTTGGCACCTCGATGTCGGCTCGTCGCATCCTGGGGCTGTAGTCGGTCCCAAGGGTTGGGCTGTTCGCCCATTAAAGCGGCACGCGAGCTGGGTTCAGAACGTCGTGAGACAGTTCGGTCCCTATCCGTCGCGGGCGTAGGAAATTTGAGAGGATCTGCTCCTAGTACGAGAGGACCAGAGTGGACTTACCGCTGGTGTACCAGTTGTCTTGCCAAAGGCATCGCTGGGTAGCTATGTAGGGAAGGGATAAACGCTGAAAGCATCTAAGTGTGAAACCCACCTCAAGATGAGATTTCCCATGATTATATATCAGTAAGAGCCCTGAGAGATGATCAGGTAGATAGGTTAGAAGTGGAAGTGTGGTGACACATGTAGCGGACTAATACTAATAGCTCGAGGACTTATCCAAAGTAACTGAGGATACGAAGTGTAAGGTTTACTTGGTATTTGATAGATATTCAATTTTGAGTAGGTATTACTCAGAGTTAAGTGACGATAGCCTAGGAGATACACCTGTACCCATGCCGAACACAGTAGTTAAGCCCTAGAACGCCGGAAGTAGTTGGGGGTTGCCCCCTGTGAGATATGGAAGTCGCTTAGCTCTAGGGAGTTTAGCTCAGCTGGGAGAGCATCTGCCTTACAAGCAGAGGGTCAGCGGTTCGATCCCGTTAACTCCCATATAGGTCCCGTAGTGTAGCGGTTATCACGTCGCCCTGTCACGGCGAAGATCGCGGGTTCGATTCCCGTCGGGACCGTAAGATAACAGAAGTTATTTTAGACTCGTTAGCTCAGTTGGTAGAGCAATTGACTTTTAATCAATGGGTCACTGGTTCGAGCCCAGTACGGGTCATATTTGCGGGTTTGGCGGAATTGGCAGACGCACCAGATTTAGGATCTGGCGCTTAACGGCGTGGGGGTTCAAGTCCCTTAACCCGCATAGTAGAAATTAGCCGGCTTAGCTCAGTTGGTAGAGCATCTGATTTGTAATCAGAGGGTCGCGTGTTCAAGTCATGTAGCCGGCATTAAAACTAGAAGAGGTCGATGCGAACGTAGTTCAGTGGTAGAACACCACCTTGCCAAGGTGGGGGTCGCGGGTTCGAATCCCGTCGTTCGCTTAGAGAGGCCGGGGTGGCGGAACTGGCAGACGCACAGGACTTAAAATCCTGCGATTGGAAACGATCGTACCGGTTCGATCCCGGTCCTCGGCATATAATAATGAGCACCCTTAGCTCAACTGGATAGAGTACCTGACTACGAATCAGGCGGTTAGAGGTTCGAATCCTCTAGGGTGCATTTTTTCTATTTAACTCGGGAAGTAGCTCAGCTTGGTAGAGTACTTGGTTTGGGACCAAGGTGTCGCAGGTTCGAATCCTGTCTTCCCGATTGATTTATTGACCAAGATACTTAAGTGAGTATCTTTCACGCCGTTAAGCGCCAGATTCTAAATCTGGTGCGTCTGCCAATTTGGCTCTTTGTCAACTGTAGTGGGTTGAAGTCAGCTAAGATCGAGAAAGGACGAATTTCGTCCTTTCTTTTTTGATGTTGAGAGCGATGAAAATCCGTTTTTTGAAGTTTTCAAAATTTCGAAAACCAAAGGCATTTCGTTTGATGAGTTTAATGAGATTATTAGTCGCTTCTAATTTTGCATTAGAATAGGGTAACTGAAGGGCGTTGACGATTTTCTATTTGTCCTTGAGAAAGGTTTTAAAGACAGTCTGAAAAAGAGGATGAACCAGCTTTAGGTTGTCCTCAATGAGTCCGAAAAATTTCTTCGGTTCCTTATTCTGAAAGTGAAAAAGCAAGAGCTGATAGAGATTATAGTGGTGTTTTAAGTCTTCGGAATAGCTCAAAAGCTTGTCTAGAATTTCTCTATTCGTTAAGTGCATACGAAAAGTAGGGCGATAAAATCTCTTATCGCTGAGTTTACGGTTATCCTGTTGAATGAGCTGCCAGTAGCGTTTCGGCGCCTTATATTGGTGCGATTTTCTATCAAACTGATTCATAATTTGGACACGAACACAACTCATAGCACGACTTAAGTGTTGGACAAGTATGAAAACGATCAAGTACAATTTTTGCATTTGGGAGTGAAACAGTCTGGTAGACTGTTTCAGCCTGAGCCTAGAAATTCGAAAGCGAAGTCGTTTAGCCAAGTCATAGTAGGGACTAAACATATCCATCGTAATGATTTTCACCTGACAACGAACAGCTCGATCGTAGTGCAGAAAGTGATTTCTTATGATAGTTTGTGTTCTACCTTCAAGAACAGTGATGATATGAAACTTGTCAAAATCTTGTGCAATGAAACTCATCTTCATCTCCCGATTGAAACAGTCACTCCCCTGACTGTTTCAACATCCCAGAACATAATTTCTGGAAGCCAGGTGAAGTCATGCTTTAAGTGAAAGTCATTGAGCTTGCGAATGACAGTTGAAGTTGAAATGGCCAGCTGATGAGCAATATCGGTCATAGAAGTCTTTTCAATCAACTTTTGAGCAATCTTTTGATTGATAATACGAGGGATTTGATGATTTTTCTTGACTAGGGAAGTCTCAGCGACTATCATTTTCGAGCACTGATAGCACTTGAAACGACGCTTTTTCAGAAGAATTCTTGTAGGCATACCAGTTGTTTCAAGGTAAGGAATTTTAGAAGGTTTTTGGAAGTCATATTTCTTCATTTGACTTCCGCAATCAGGACAAGATGGGGCGTCGTAGTCCAGTTTAGCGATGATTTCCTTGAGGGTATCTCTATAAACAACATCCATAATTTGGATATTAGGGTCTTTAATGTCTAGTAGTTTTGTGATAAAATATAATGGTTCCATATGATTCTTTCTAATGACGGTTTGGTCGCTTTTCATTATAGATCTCATGGGACTTTTTTTCTACAACAAAATAGGCTCCATCATATCTATAGGGGATTTACCCACTACAAATATTATAGAGCCCCACCTAGCCTTCCTAAAAATGTAATGATTTAACTAACTTATAGTTAGCTCCTGATTTCATTTGATAATAGGCTTGAAGATGTTGTCAAATGAAAGATCATATAGGCATAAGAAAACACCTCTGTGTTATACTTGTTGTTCACCACAAACACAAGAAAGGAACAGAGATGCAAATCAATTATACTACAAAAGCTAAACACTTGACAATCCATAGTCGTCGCTTAATCGAACGATGGAAAATATAAGGGAAATCAAATAGAGAAATCGCCTCTCTACTTGGAAAAGCTCCTCAGACCATCCACAATGAAATCAAGCGTGGGACAGTCCTGCAATGTCTAGAAAAGGGACGATTCAAAAAGATTTATTATGCCGACTATGCTCAAATGCTTTATGAAACCAATCGGAAGCGCTTCGTGAAGAAATCAATCTTGACCAAAGAACTAAAACAAAAGATTCTCCACTATCATAACCAAAAGTTGTCTCCTGAAATGATGGTCAAGGTTAAGGGTCTTACATTGGGAATGTCAACCATCTACTACTGGATTCATCATGTAAAATTGGGATTGAACAAACAGAATCCCCTTTATCCTAGAAAAGGTACTAAGAAAACGACTCCTAAGGAAGTCGCCTTCATCGAAAATTGGATTAACAACTATCCTAAAAAATGCTTGGGCTACAAGTCTCCCAGAGAATTTCTGCTTGCTGGCTAACTTGAACTCGAAATTTAGCAATAATATATAGGAAAAGATTGTTTAAAAAATAGTAAAAAAATCTTGAAAAATCTAGCTAAATAAGGTATAATATGAATAATCATTTGTCGTAGGTTTTGTCTGAAATATTGTCCAGACAAGGCTCACAGCAGTTAAATCTTCTGAAAAAGTCAGATTTAGCTGCTCTTTTTGTGCTTTTTTTCAGGTTTTCGAGTGCTTGTAACAAAGATTTAAAGATTCTGAAAATTTATCAGAAGGACATGGTGATAAGGTTTTTTATAACCATATGACGATTAGAAAAGCCTGATTGACAAGGCTTGGAATTTATTTACAAAGGAGAATCATCTTGGCAGGACATGACGTTCAATACGGGAAACATCGTACCCGTCGTAGTTTTTCAAGAATCAAAGAAGTTCTTGACTTACCAAATTTGATTGAAATTCAAACGGATTCATTCAAAGATTTCCTAGATCACGGTCTTAAGGAAGTGTTTGAAGATGTATTGCCAATTTCAAACTTCACAGACACAATGGAGTTGGAATTTGTTGGCTATGAAATCAAGGAACCAAAATACACGCTCGAAGAAGCTCGTATCCACGATGCTAGCTACTCAGCACCAATTTTTGTAACCTTCCGCTTGATCAATAAAGAAACAGGCGAAATCAAGACCCAAGAAGTCTTCTTTGGTGATTTCCCAATCATGACCGAAATGGGTACTTTCATCATCAATGGTGGTGAACGTATTATCGTTTCTCAGTTGGTCCGCTCACCAGGTGTTTACTTTAATGACAAAGTAGACAAGAACGGTAAAGTGGGCTACGGCTCAACTGTTATCCCTAACCGTGGAGCTTGGTTGGAACTTGAAAGCGACTCAAAAGACATCGCTTATACTCGTATCGACCGTACTCGTAAGATTCCATTTACGACCTTGGTTCGTGCACTTGGTTTCTCAGGTGATGATGAAATCTTTGATATCTTCGGTGACAGTGAATTGGTTCGCAATACTGTTGAAAAAGATATCCACAAGAATCCAATGGACTCTCGTACAGACGAAGCCTTGAAAGAAATCTACGAACGCCTTCGTCCAGGTGAACCTAAGACTGCTGAGAGCTCACGTAGCTTGCTTGTGGCACGTTTCTTCGACCCACGCCGCTACGATTTGGCAGCAGTTGGTCGTTACAAGATCAATAAAAAACTCAACGTTAAAACACGCTTGCTCAACCAAACCATTGCGGAGCCATTGGTAGACCCTGAAACTGGTGAAATCTTGGTAGAAGCTGGTACCGTTATGACTCGCAACGTGATTGAAAGTATCGAGAGTCACTTGGATGGCGACTTGAACAAGATCGTTTATATTCCAAACGATGCAGCTGTTCTGACAGAACCAGTTGTGCTTCAAAAATTCAAGGTTGTTGCCCCAACGGACCCGGACCGTGTTGTAACCATCATCGGAAATGCCAATCCAGACGACAAGGTGCGTGTTGTGACTCCTGCGGATATCCTTGCAGAAATGAGCTACTTCCTCAACTTGGCGGAAGGTATTGGACGTGTGGATGATATCGACCACCTTGGGAACCGTCGTATCCGCGCAGTTGGCGAATTGCTTGCCAACCAAGTGCGTCTTGGACTTTCTCGTATGGAACGTAATGTCCGTGAACGTATGTCTGTTCAGGACAATGAAGTTTTAACACCACAACAAATTATCAATATTCGTCCTGTAACAGCTGCGGTTAAAGAATTCTTTGGTTCATCACAGTTGTCACAGTTCATGGACCAACACAACCCACTTTCTGAGTTATCTCACAAACGCCGTTTGTCAGCCTTAGGACCTGGTGGTTTGACACGTGACCGTGCTGGATATGAAGTCCGTGACGTGCATTACACTCACTATGGTCGTATGTGTCCAATCGAGACACCTGAAGGACCTAACATCGGTTTGATTAACAACTTGTCATCTTACGGACACTTGAACAAGTATGGATTTGTTCAAACTCCATACCGTAAGGTTGACCGTGAAACAGGTGTAGTCACAAACGAAATCGTTTGGTTGACAGCCGATGAAGAAGATGAATTTACTGTAGCGCAGGCTAACTCTCGCCTCAACGAAGATGGTACTTTTGCTGAGAAAGTTGTCATGGGACGTCATCAAGGGGTCAACCAAGAGTATCCAGCAGAAGTGGTTGACTACATGGACGTGTCACCGAAACAGGTAGTTGCCGTTGCGACTGCATGTATTCCTTTCTTGGAAAACGATGACTCCAACCGTGCCCTCATGGGTGCCAACATGCAACGTCAGGCTGTGCCATTGATTGATCCAAAAGCTCCTTACGTTGGTACTGGTATGGAGTATCAAGCAGCCCATGACTCTGGAGCGGCTGTGATTGCTCAGTATGATGGTAAAGTTACATACGCAGATGCTGACAAGGTAGAAGTACGCCGTGAAGATAGCTCACTTGATGTTTACCACATCCAAAAATTCCGTCGTTCAAACTCAGGTACTGCTTACAACCAACGGACTCTCGTAAAAGTTGGTGATGTCGTTGAAAAAGGCGACTTTATCGCTGACGGACCTTCTATGGAAAAAGGGGAAATGGCGCTTGGACAAAACCCAATCGTTGCCTACATGACTTGGGAAGGTTATAACTTCGAGGATGCCGTTATCATGAGCGAACGCTTGGTCAAAGACGATGTCTACACATCTGTTCACCTCGAAGAATACGAATCAGAAACACGCGATACAAAGCTTGGGCCTGAAGAAATCACTCGCGAAATTCCGAACGTTGGGGAAGATGCGCTTAAAGACCTTGATGAAATGGGTATTATCCGTATCGGTGCTGAGGTTAAAGAAGGTGATATCCTTGTAGGTAAAGTAACACCTAAGGGTGAGAAAGACCTTTCAGCTGAAGAACGTCTTTTGCACGCTATCTTCGGAGACAAGTCTCGTGAAGTGCGTGACACTTCTCTTCGTGTACCTCACGGTGCTGATGGTGTCGTTCGTGATGTTAAGATCTTTACCCGTGCAAATGGAGATGAGTTGCAATCAGGTGTTAACATGCTGGTTCGCGTCTACATCGCTCAAAAACGTAAGATCAAGGTCGGAGATAAGATGGCTGGACGTCACGGAAACAAAGGGGTTGTCTCTCGTATCGTTCCTGTAGAAGACATGCCTTACCTTCCAGACGGAACTCCAGTCGATATCATGTTGAACCCACTTGGGGTGCCATCACGTATGAATATCGGTCAGGTTATGGAACTCCACCTTGGTATGGCAGCCCGTACTCTTGGTATTCACATCGCAACGCCAGTCTTTGACGGAGCAAGTTCTGAAGACCTTTGGTCAACCGTTAAAGAAGCAGGTATGGATAGCGATGCTAAGACGATTCTTTACGATGGACGTACAGGTGAGCCGTTTGATAACCGTGTGTCAGTTGGTGTCATGTACATGATCAAACTCCACCACATGGTTGACGATAAATTGCACGCGCGTTCAGTCGGACCATACTCAACCGTTACCCAACAGCCACTCGGAGGTAAAGCTCAGTTTGGTGGACAACGTTTCGGTGAGATGGAGGTTTGGGCTCTTGAAGCCTACGGTGCGTCAAATGTTCTCCAAGAAATCTTGACTTACAAGTCTGACGATATCAACGGACGTTTGAAAGCTTATGAAGCTATCACAAAAGGAAAACCAATTCCAAAACCAGGTGTCCCAGAATCCTTCCGAGTTCTTGTAAAAGAATTGCAATCTCTTGGTCTTGACATGCGTGTCCTTGACGAAGATGATCAAGAAGTGGAACTTCGTGACTTGGATGAAGGAATGGACGAAGATGTCATCCACGTAGATGACCTTGAAAAAGCCCGCGAAAAAGCAGCCCAAGATGCAAAAGCAGCATTTGAAGCTGAAGAAACTGCAAAAGCGGAAGCAACAGAAGAAGCTGCTGACCAAGAATAAGCAGTTCACTTAGAATAGAAAGGGAAGAAATAGTGGTTGATGTAAATCGTTTTAAAAGTATGCAAATCACCCTAGCTTCTCCAAGCAAAGTCCGTTCATGGTCTTATGGAGAAGTCAAAAAACCTGAAACAATCAATTACCGTACGTTGAAACCAGAACGTGAAGGACTCTTTGACGAAGTCATCTTCGGTCCTACAAAGGACTGGGAATGTGCTTGTGGTAAGTACAAACGCATTCGTTACAGAGGGATTGTTTGTGACCGTTGTGGGGTTGAAGTAACGCGTACAAAAGTTCGTCGTGAGCGTATGGGGCACATCGAGTTGAAAGCTCCTGTATCTCACATCTGGTATTTCAAGGGGATTCCAAGTCGTATGGGCTTGACCCTTGATATGAGCCCTCGTGCCCTCGAGGAAGTTATCTACTTTGCGGCTTATGTAGTGATTGATCCGAAGGATACACCACTTGAGCACAAGTCTATCATGACAGAGCGCGAATACCGTGAGCGCTTGCGTGAGTATGGCTATGGATCATTCGTTGCCAAGATGGGTGCCGAAGCTATCCAAGACCTTTTGAAACAAGTAGATCTTGAAAAAGAAATTGCTGAACTCAAAGAAGAGTTGAAAACAGCTACTGGACAAAAACGTGTCAAAGCCATCCGTCGTTTGGATGTTTTGGATGCCTTTTACAAGTCTGGAAATAAACCTGAATGGATGATTCTCAATATCCTTCCAGTTATTCCACCAGATCTTCGTCCAATGTTGCAGTTGGATGGTGGCCGTTTTGCCTCATCTGACTTGAACGACCTTTACCGCCGTGTTATCAACCGTAACAACCGCTTGGCTCGTTTGCTTGAGTTGAATGCACCAGGTATCATCGTTCAAAATGAGAAGCGTATGCTTCAAGAAGCGGTTGACGCTTTGATTGATAATGGCCGTCGTGGTCGTCCGATCACAGGACCAGGTAGCCGTCCGCTGAAATCATTGAGCCACATGCTTAAAGGGAAACAAGGACGCTTCCGTCAAAATTTGCTCGGTAAACGTGTTGACTTCTCAGGACGTTCCGTTATCGCCGTTGGTCCAACTCTTAAGATGTACCAATGTGGTGTGCCACGTGAAATGGCGATTGAGCTCTTTAAACCATTTGTGATGCGTGAAATCGTTGCGCGTGATATCGTGCAAAACGTCAAAGCAGCTAAACGCTTGGTGGAACGCGGAGATGAACGTATCTGGGATATCCTTGAAGAAGTAATCAAAGAACACCCAGTACTTTTGAACCGCGCACCGACCCTTCACCGTTTGGGTATCCAAGCCTTCGAGCCAGTCTTGATTGATGGTAAGGCCCTTCGCTTGCACCCACTTGTCTGTGAAGCCTACAATGCCGACTTTGACGGGGACCAAATGGCCATCCACGTACCGCTTTCAGAAGAAGCTCAAGCAGAAGCTCGTATCTTGATGTTGGCTGCTGAGCATATCTTGAACCCGAAAGATGGTAAACCAGTTGTTACTCCATCTCAAGATATGGTTTTGGGTAACTACTACTTGACTATGGAAGAAGCTGGTCGTGAAGGTGAAGGAATGGTCTTCAAAGACCGTGACGAAGCTGTTATGGCTTACCGTAATGGTTATGTTCACCTCCACTCACGTGTTGGTATTGCAACAGACAGCCTCAACAAACCTTGGACAGAAGAGCAAAAACACAAGGTCTTGTTGACAACTGTTGGTAAAATCCTCTTCAACGATATCATGCCAGAAGGTCTACCTTACCTGCAAGAACCAACAAATGCTAACTTAACAGAAGGTGTTCCAGCTAAATACTTCTTGCCGCTTGGTGGAGATATCAAGGAAGCAATCAGCAATCTTGAACTCAACCCTCCATTTAAGAAGAAAAACCTTGGAAATATCATCGCTGAAATTTTCAAACGTTTCCGTACGACAGAAACTTCTGCCCTACTTGACCGTATGAAGGATCTCGGTTACCACCACTCAACTCTTGCAGGATTGACAGTGGGTATAGCCGATATCCCAGTCGTTGAAGACAAGGCTGAAATTATCGAAGAATCACACAAACGAGTAGAACAAATTACCAAACAATTCCGTCGTGGTATGATCACAGACGACGAGCGCTACAACGCTGTTACCGCTGAATGGCGTGCAGCCCGTGAAAAATTGGAGAAACGTTTGGTTGCCAACCAAGATCCTAAGAACCCAATCGTTATGATGATGGACTCTGGAGCCCGTGGTAACATCTCAAACTTCTCACAGCTTGCCGGTATGCGTGGTCTGATGGCCGCTCCGAACGGACGTATCATGGAATTGCCAATCCTTTCAAACTTCCGCGAAGGTTTGTCAGTACTTGAAATGTTCTTCTCAACTCACGGTGCTCGTAAAGGTATGACCGATACGGCCCTTAAGACAGCCGACTCAGGTTACTTGACTCGTCGTTTGGTTGACGTGGCCCAAGACGTTATCATCCGTGAGGACGACTGTGGAACAGACCGTGGCCTCTTGATCCGCTCTATCGCAGAAGGAAAAGAGATGATCGAGTCTCTCGAAGAGCGTCTCAATGGTCGTTACACTAAGAAAACTGTTAAACATCCAGAAACTGGTGCAGTGATCATCGGTCCAAATGAGTTGATTACAGAAGACAAGGCGCGTGAAATTGTCAATGCTGGCGTGGAAGAAGTGACTATCCGTTCCGTATTTACATGTAACACTCGTCATGGTGTCTGCCGTCACTGTTACGGTATCAACTTGGCGACTGGTGATGCGGTCGAAGTTGGTGAAGCAGTTGGTACAATCGCTGCCCAATCTATCGGGGAACCTGGTACACAGCTTACAATGCGTACCTTCCACACGGGTGGGGTTGCCTCAAATACTGATATCACTCAGGGTCTTCCTCGTGTCCAAGAAATCTTTGAAGCCCGCAATCCTAAAGGGGAAGCGGTCATCACAGAGGTCAAGGGTGAGGTTACAGCCATCGAAGAAGATGCTTCAACTCGTACCAAGAAAGTCTTTGTTAAGGGTGAAACTGGCGAAGGTGAATACGTGGTACCATTTACAGCACGTATGCGTGTCGAAGTCGGAGACCAAGTCTCTCGCGGTGCAGCATTGACAGAAGGTTCTATCCAACCAAAACGTCTTCTTGCTGTTCGTGATGTTTTGTCTGTTGAAACCTACCTACTCGGTGAAGTACAAAAAGTTTACCGCAGCCAAGGGGTAGAAATCGGTGACAAACACATCGAGGTAATGGTTCGTCAAATGATCCGTAAAGTTCGTGTCATGGATCCAGGTGACACAGATCTTCTCATGGGCACCCTCATGGATATCAACGACTTTACAGATGCTAACAAAGATGTCCTTATCGCAGGTGGAGTTCCAGCGACTGGTCGCCCAGTTCTTATGGGAATCACCAAAGCCTCACTTGAAACCAACAGTTTCTTGTCAGCGGCTTCCTTCCAGGAAACAACTCGTGTCCTTACAGATGCGGCTATCCGTGGTAAGAAAGACCATCTCCTTGGACTCAAGGAAAATGTTATCATCGGTAAGATCATCCCAGCAGGTACTGGTATGGCTCGCTACCGTAACCTTGAACCACAGGCTATCAATGAAGCATCATATCTGGCTCCTGAACAAGAAGAGACAGAAAACGCTTCAGTAGATGAAACTGTGGAAATCCAAGTTGAAGAAACAGTAGAATAAAAGTAAACAAGAGAACCTTTGGGTTCTCTTTGTTTTACTCTTCTACCTATTGGGGTTAGGTGAGCACGACGCAATATCTCTCAAATCGCTTCAACAATTTTTATAGTTCATTCTCAAAAAAGCAAAAAATATCGAATAGGGGGCTGTCAGAACTTAAAAATAATCCTCACTAATAATTTTCCATTTTTGTCAGTTGAGCGTTAAAACAGGACACTTGAGAAGAGAGAGGAATTTTTATCTTTCTCGCAGAGTATAATCATGTATACGAAGGGAGAACTGAAAATGATAAAATCAATTCGTATCTTATTGTTACTAGCTTTGATCCAGATTAGTTTAAGTAGCTGCTTGCTGTGGAAGGGAACCATCTTAACCTTAAAGCAATCAAGCGCCTATTTTCTAGTGTTTATCGTATTGGCATCAGGTCTGTGCGCGGGGATGAATTTCTTTTATACCCAAAATCAGGATGTTCATAGCATTATAAACAGTCAGAAAAAAGTGAAACTATTTTATAGTACCTTGTTGGTCTTAAACCTAGTAGGTGTCTGTCTTGTGTTGTCGGAGACTATCTTAACACAGACAGCTTTTCAGAAAGAGTTGGTAGACCTTTTCTTGCCTTCCTTCTTTTTCTTGTTTGGCATTGATTTACTTGTTTTTTTACCGTTTGAAAAATACAGCCGAGATTTGGGAGCCACTCTCAATAAGAAAAAAACAGTTGTCCTGACAGTTCTGGCAACCTTGCTGTTCTTGAGAAATCCAATGACAGTTTTATCCATTGTTTTTTATGTCGGTTTAGGCTTCGTTTTTGCTCGTTTTTTATTTCCAAAATCTATGAGAAGAGAATTTTCCTTTTACGGGCATGTAATCCGAGATATTTTACTTGTTAGCGCCATGTGTATATTCTTCTAAAACCACTTTTCGATCAATAAAAATCCCTTATTTTACCAAAGTTGTTATAGTAAGTTTGTAAAGAAAATTCACACAAAAGAAAACTTTTTGGTATAATAGTAACATGTACACAAAAAATGAAGAAGAGCTAATCAATCTGGGAGAACGCCTAGGAACCTTGCTCCAAAAAAATGATGTTTTGATCTTGTCTGGGGAATTGGGTGCTGGTAAAACAACCTTTACCAAGGGTCTTGCCAAGGGCTTGGGTATTCGTCAGATGATCAAAAGTCCAACTTACACCATCGTGAGAGAGTATGAGGGTCGCCTTCCGCTCTACCACTTGGATGTCTATCGGATTGAGGGGGATGCTGATTCGATTGACTTGGATGAGTTTCTCTTTGGTGATGGTGTGACCGTTATCGAGTGGGGACATCTTTTGGGTGAGGATTTGCCAGATTCCTACTTGGAATTGGAACTCTTGAAAGAGGCTGAGGGTCGTCGCCTCTATTTTTCCGCTCAGGGTCCTCGTGCTGAGGAATTGATTAAGGAGCTTCAAGATGGAGTATGAACTTTGTATTCGTGAGGCTGAAGCTCATGATGCAGCTGCTTTGGTTGCATTCTTGGATTTAGTTGGACAGGAGACAGATTTCACCAGTCTGGATGAAAATAGTATCCTGATGACAGAATCTGAAATGGCGCTTTTTATTGAAAAGCAAGCGACTTCAGATAACCAAATCACTCTCCTAGCACTCCTGAATGATGAAATTGCAGGTGTTTTGAACATCACGGCAGAGCAACGTATACGTGTTCGTCATATTGGGGATATCTTTCTGGTCATCCAAAGGAAGTTTTGGAATCATGGCTTAGGAAGCATACTCCTTGAAGAAGGCATTGAGTGGGCTAAAACCAGTGGAGTTTTGTGTCGTTTGCAGCTCAGTGTACAAAAGCGCCACGAGGCAGCTATCCACCTCTATTCAAAATTTGGATTTGTTACAGAAGGCTTACAAGAAAGAGGAGCCTATTTAAAAGAAGGGATATTTTTAGACGTTTACCTGATGGGTAGACTGATAGATAAATGATAAGATGGTAAAAAAAATAATCGGAATGCTACTAGCTTTTCTAACCGTAACGGCTTTAGGTGTGGGTGCGTATGCCTATACTATTTATTATCAAGGAACTGAAACCTTAAGTAAAAAAACTTATAAGAAAATTGGTGAAGAAACCAACGTTATCGAGGCGACAGAGCCTTTGACCATTCTTTTGATGGGGGTAGATACGGGAAATGTAGAACGTACAGACCCTTGGGCGGGGAATAGTGATTCCATGATTCTTTTGACAGTCAATCCAAAAACCAAGAAAACCACTATGATGAGTTTAGAACGGGATATTTTGACCAAGATTGAAACTGGAAATGGCCAAGTTCAGGAGGCGAAACTCAATGCTGCCTATGCCAATGGCGGTGCAGAGTTGGCTATTTCAACCATTCAAAAAATGATGAATATTCATATCGATCGTTATGTGATGGTCAACATGCAAGGACTCCAACAGCTAGTTGATGCAGTTGGGGGCATCACAGTCAACAACACACTCGGTTTTCCAATTTCGATTGCTGATCAGGAAGAATTTAATAAAATCTCGATTGGAGTCGGTGAGCAAACTTTGAATGGTGAGGAAGCTCTGGTCTATTCACGGATGCGTTATCAGGATCCTGAGGGAGACTATGGTCGTCAAAAACGTCAACGTGAAGTCATTCAAAAGATTATGGAAAAGGTCTTGAGCCTCAATAGTATCAGTCATTATCAAGCTATCTTAAAAGCGCTTAGTGATAATATGCAGACAAATGTTGATTTGTCTGCCTCCAGTATTCCACAACTACTTGGTTACCAAGATTCCTTTAAAAACATCGAAACTCATCAACTTCGTGGTGAAGATGCTGAGTTGCAAGGAATCTCTTATCAAATCGTAACGACGGAGCATATGCTGGAAATGCAAAATCTCTTGCGTCGTTCCCTAGGGAGAGAGGGCGTTGCAGAGTTGGAGACCAACGCTGTTCTATATGAAAATCTTTATGGTCGAACAGCACCTTCCACAAATGCTTCAAACGAAGAGATAGAATAAAACGAAGAATCAAATCGTGGGACTTTCCTGCGATTTTTTCAAAAAGAATCCGAATAGATAAGTAGGAGGAAAGATGAAAGCAGAAATTATTGCTGTAGGAACGGAAATTTTAACAGGGCAGATCGTCAATACCAACGCCCAGTTTTTATCAGAAAAGCTAGCAGAAATTGGAGTAGATGTCTACTTCCAAACAGCTGTCGGAGATAATGAAGCGCGTCTCATGTCCTTGCTAGAGATTGCGAGTTCGCGTAGTAGTCTAGTCATTTTGACAGGGGGCTTAGGGCCAACTGAGGATGATTTGACCAAACAAACTCTGGCAAAATTTTTAGGAAAAGATCTAGTGTTTGACCCTCAAGCGCAAGAGAAATTAGATATCTTTTTTGCTCATAGACCTGACTATGCTCGGACACCGAATAATGAGCGCCAAGCCCAAATTGTAGAAGGGGCGACTCCACTGCCAAATGAGACAGGTTTAGCAGTAGGAGGGGTGTTGGAAGTGGATGGTGTGACCTACGTG
The DNA here is from genome assembly GCF_007475365.1 of Streptococcus oralis subsp. dentisani. Classification (NCBI taxonomy): domain Bacteria; kingdom Bacillati; phylum Bacillota; class Bacilli; order Lactobacillales; family Streptococcaceae; genus Streptococcus; species Streptococcus oralis. The sequence goes on from NZ_CP034442.1 coordinate 1,691,040, forward strand.
GTTCTCCCAGGACCTCCTAGTGAGTTGAAACCTATGGTCTTAAATCAACTCTTACCTAAGTTAATGACTGGTGCCAAGTTGTACTCACGAGTGCTCCGTTTCTTTGGGATTGGTGAAAGTCAGTTGGTGACCATTTTAGCGGATTTGATTGACTATCAAACCGATCCGACTTTGGCGCCTTATGCCAAAACGGGAGAAGTGACCTTGCGTTTGTCTACAAAAGCAGTCAGTCAAGAAAAGGCTGATCAAGCACTGGACATTTTGGAAAATCAAATCTTGAATCGCCAGACTTTCGAGGGACTTTCTCTGCGAGACATATGTTATGGATATGGCGAAGAGGCCAGCCTAGCAAGTGTCGTTGTAGAAGAGCTTAAGAAGAGAAAGAAAAGCATTACTGCAGCAGAGAGCTTGACGGCAGGCCTTTTTCAAGCGACATTAGCAGACTTTTCAGGCGTTTCTGCCATTTTTAATGGCGGTTTTGTCACATACAGTTTAGAAGAAAAGTCTAAGATGCTGGATATTTCCGAGCAAGAGCTGAAAGAACACGGGGTCGTTTCAGAGTTTACGGCTCAAAAGATGGCAGAGCAGGCACGGCTAAAGACTCAGTCTGATTATGGAGTCAGTTTGACGGGTGTGGCTGGGCCAGATAGCCTAGAGGGGCATCCAGCTGGGACAGTCTTTATTGGCTTGGCACATGCAAAAGGAACAGAGGTGATCAAGGCTAATATCGCAGGGCGGAGCCGAGCAGATGTTCGTCAGATTGCGGTCATGCATGCCTTTAACCTAGTTCGCAAGGCTTTATTAAGTGACTAACTTTTGATATAATAGTAGATAGGCCTTAGGACTATTAGAATACAGGAGAATAGAATGGCGAAAAAACCAAAAAAATTAGATGAAATTTCAAAAAAGTTTGGAGCGGATCGTGAAAAGGCTTTGAACGATGCCCTTAAATTGATTGAAAAAGACTTCGGTAAAGGCTCAATCATGCGCTTGGGTGAGCGTGCGGAGCAAAAAGTGCAAGTGATGAGCTCAGGCTCATTGGCGCTTGATATTGCACTTGGATCAGGTGGTTATCCTAAGGGACGTATCATCGAAATCTATGGACCAGAATCATCTGGTAAAACAACAGTTGCCCTTCATGCTGTCGCGCAAGCGCAGAAGGAAGGTGGCATTGCGGCCTTTATCGATGCCGAGCATGCCCTTGATCCGGCTTATGCAGCAGCCCTTGGTGTAAATATTGATGAATTGCTCTTGTCACAACCAGACTCAGGGGAGCAAGGTCTTGAAATTGCTGGAAAATTGATTGACTCAGGTGCAGTTGACCTCGTCGTTATTGACTCAGTTGCGGCCCTTGTACCTCGTGCAGAAATTGATGGAGATATTGGAGACAGCCACGTTGGTTTGCAAGCTCGTATGATGAGCCAGGCCATGCGTAAACTTGGTGCTTCTATCAATAAGACCAAAACAATTGCCATCTTTATCAACCAGTTGCGTGAAAAAGTTGGGGTCATGTTTGGAAATCCAGAAACAACACCTGGTGGACGTGCTCTGAAATTCTACGCTTCGGTCCGTTTGGATGTTCGTGGGAGCACACAAATCAAAGGAACTGGTGACCAAAAAGATACCAATGTCGGTAAGGAAACCAAGATCAAGGTCGTGAAAAACAAGGTGGCTCCACCATTTAAGGAAGCTTTTGTTGAAATCATGTACGGAGAAGGGATTTCTAAGACCGGTGAGCTCTTGAAGATTGCAAGTGATCTCGATATTATCCAAAAAGCAGGAGCATGGTACTCTTACAAGGGTGAAAAGATCGGGCAAGGATCTGAAAATGCTAAGAAATACTTGGCAGATCACCCAGAGATTTTTGATGAGATTGACCATCAGGTTCGTGTTCAATACGGTTTGATTGAAGATGAAGAAGGGACAACTCCTACTTCTGGCGTTGAGGATCTAGCACCTAACCAAGAAGTAACACTTGACCTAGGCGATGGACTTGAAATCGAAATCGAAGAATAACATAAAAAGTAGCAGATAGGAACTGCTACTTTTTATGTTTATTTAGGATGAAAGAACTAATGGTCACTAAAACGACGATACTCGATATGAAAGTCAAAGTAATGTTCATCCTGTAACTTCTGGAAGATGTCACGATAGGCTTCCTCGTCGAAATGGTCACCGCGGTAGAGAATTTCAAAACTCAAATCATCGTACTCTAGAAAAGCGTTGGCTGTTTTGAAACCATTTTGGCGATAGAAGTCCATTCTAGCCTTCCTTTGCTCCAAGTTATCGCATTCTTCATCTAATCGCTCGACTTCCAGCAACATGGTTCGCTGGTAAAAATCTGTTAGCTTTTCGATAATTTCCTTTCCGTACCCGTGGCTTCTCAGGTGGGGCATGATGGCAAAAAAGCTGATATAGAAAGCTTTGGGGTTGGAAATAGAGAAAGCAAAGCCGACAAACTCTTCCTGGTTATAAAAGGCAAAGAAGTGGGCGTCATCTCGGTCTTGATAGCGTAAAAACTCTGACAGAGGGACTCGTTCTTCCTCAGGGAAAGCTTCCTTGTTTAGCTTTTCAACCTTATCAAGATCCGGAAATGCATCTGTTATTAATTGACTGGTCAAACTCATAAATGACCTCCTTTTCTTGATTATAGCAAATTGTCCCTCTGTAAGCAATTGATTTTAAGAAATCCAAGCAATTCTTGTCGCTCCTTTAGAAAGCTGATATAATAGCTTTATGAATAAGAAAAGAAAAGTGGATTTGGTCAATGGTCCAATCCTTCCTTCGCTTTTAAGCTTTGCCTTTCCAATCTTACTGTCTAATATCTTTCAACAGCTTTATAATACGGCTGATGTCTTGATTGTTGGGCGTTTTCTTGGCCAAGAATCCTTGGCAGCAGTAGGAGCGACAACGGCCATTTTTGACTTGATTATAGGCTTTACGCTTGGTGTGGGAAATGGCATGGGGATTGTCATTGCCCGCTATTATGGGGCTCGTAATTTCACCAAAATCAAGGAAGCGGTCGCTGCAACCTGGATTTTAGGAGGGCTTCTAAGTATTTTAGTTATGCTGATGGGATTTGTCGGCCTGTATCCACTCTTGCAATACTTAGATACTCCTGCAGAAATCCTCCCCCAATCCTATCAATATATTTCTATGATTGTGACCTGTGTAGGCGTCAGCTTCGCTTATAATCTCTTTGCAGGCTTGTTGCGGTCTATTGGTGACAGTCTGGCTGCGCTTGGTTTTCTGATTTTCTCTGCTCTGGTCAATGTGGTTCTAGATCTCTATTTTATTACGCAGCTACAACTGGGAGTTCAATCTGCGGGACTTGCTACTATTGTCTCACAAGGGTTATCAGCGGTTCTTTGTTTTTATTATATCCGCAAAAGCGTTCCAGAACTCTTGCCACAGTTTAAACATTTCAAATGGGACAAGGCCTTGTATGCGGATCTTTTGGAGCAAGGTTTGGCTATGGGTTTGATGAGTTCGATTGTGTCCATTGGTAGTGTGATTTTACAGTCTTCTGTCAATACTTTTGGAGCCGTGATTATTAGTGCCCAAACAGCGGCTCGACGCATTATGGCCTTTGCTCTGCTTCCTATGACGGCTATTTCTTCTGCCATGACGACCTTTGCTTCTCAGAATCTTGGTGCGAAACGACCCGACCGCATTGTTCAAGGTCTTGGTATTGGGAGTCGATTGAGTATATCCTGGGCAGTTTTTGTTTGTGTATTCCTCTTTTTTGCTAGTCCGACCTTAGTTTCCTTCTTGGCCAGTTCGACAGATGGTTACTTGGTTGAAAATGGTAGCCTCTACCTGCAAATCAGTTCAGTCTTTTATCCGATTTTGAGCCTCTTGTTGATTTATCGCAATTGTTTGCAGGGTTTGGGGCAAAAAGTCCTTCCTCTGGTTTCTAGTTTTATTGAATTAATCGGTAAAATTGCTTTTGTGGTTTTGATTATCCCTTGGGCAGGGTATACGGGAGTTATCCTCTGTGAACCTCTTATCTGGGTTGCCATGACTATCCAACTGTACTTTTCACTTTTCCGCCATCCCCTGATAAAAGAAGGCAAGGAAATCTTGGAAGCCAAAGGACAATCCTAGCTGGATTTGCTGAACAAAATCCATTTCCTCTAGTGAAAATCGAAAAAACTTGTGTTATAATAAGAAAGATTAAAATGTGAAAAAAGGAGATTCCTAATGGGACGTAAATGGGCCAATATCGTAGCCAAGAAAACGGCTAAAGATGGAGCTAACTCTAAAGTATATGCAAAATTTGGTGTAGAAATCTATGTAGCAGCTAAAAAAGGTGATCCAGACCCAGAATCAAACACTGCTTTGAAATTCGTTATTGACCGTGCTAAACAAGCCCAAGTGCCAAAGCACGTTATCGATAAAGCGATTGATAAAGCAAAAGGAAACACAGACGAAACCTTTACAGAAGGACGTTACGAAGGATTTGGACCAAATGGTTCTATGCTGATTGTGGATACCTTGACTTCAAACGTCAACCGTACCGCAGCTAATGTCCGTGCTGCCTTTGGTAAAAACGGCGGAAACATGGGGGCTTCAGGTTCTGTTTCTTACCTCTTTGACAACAAGGGTGTTATCGTATTTGCAGGTGATGATGCGGATGCAATCTTTGAACTTTTGCTCGAAGCTGATGTGGATGTGGATGATGTAGAAGCAGAAGATGGAACAATCACGGTTTACACAGCTCCAACTGACCTTCATAAGGCTATCGTTGCCCTTCGTGAGTCTGGCATCGAAGAATTCCAAGTGACTGAATTGGAAATGATTCCTCAATCAGAGGTTGAGTTGTCAGGTGATGACCTTGAAACCTTTGAAAAACTTTACGGCGTCCTTGAAGACGACGAAGACGTACAAAAAATCTATACCAACGTAGATGGATTCTAATAGAAAAACGAACAGTTTTACTAGCTGTTCGTTTTTTTGATATTTGAACTTAGACTCTGGTTTCAGAATCGTTTTGTTGCTTGCTTTTTTCTAGACCTAGACCGACTGCATGTTTTTGGACGAGCAAGAGCTCTCCATTGTCATCTTTTGCAAAAGTTAAGGTAATAGTCTTGGTCTTGTCTCCAATAGAGATATAGGTGATTTTTTTCGTATTGTAACCCCCAAGAGTGAAGTCAAACTCGGAATCTGGCAGTCCGTGTTTGTTGATAATATCCTTGTAGTTGGTACCACCTTTTCCTTTGTTGTCAAGGTCACCTTCGATTAAAGCGTCGAACTGTTCTTGGGTCCAAGTGAAGGTATCGGCTTCTTCCTCCTCAGGGATGGAATAGGCACTATCATCTGTCAAGTCGCTTTCTTCTTCGCGTTCCATTGAGGAACTTGCCTCTCTATAGGAACGGTTAAACTCCCTGGCAAACTCTTTGTAGATATTAGCGTACAGTATCTGGGTCGTAAAGAAAAGTACAACAGAGGCAACTGCGAGGGATGTTCCGATAATGGCCATTATTTTTCGTTTTTTGAGGTTGACGATAAGGCCGATAATTCCCAAAATCAAAGCAACAATAGCGATGAAAAACGATAGATAGTTAATAAACGGGATCCAGGATCCTAAAAGTGCGATGGCTCCAAAAATAGTTGCTAAGATTCCTAAAACTCTTTGTTCTTCTGGTTTCATTTGAAAGTTTTCTCCCTTCATCGAGTGAATGGATTCTTATCCATGGTAGCTAGTGCTTATTATAGAGAAAATATTCTCCAATGTCAATTCAGACTAGAATAGTTCTCAAGGAAACTTTTTTCTTGACATATTTTGTGCAAGTGGTAAAATAGTTCTCATGAAAACTTAATTGTTCTCAAGAGAACTATTTTTATTTAGAAGGGGAAAATTATGGATAAACCGATGTTGATTTTTAAACGCTTTGGGCACCAGGTTCACCTGATGGTGCAGAAAGAAGCCAAACGCTGTGGTATTGAATTTATGGGTGGACCGCAAGGGCAGGTCCTGAGATTTTTAGATCGTCGTGAGCAAGACCAGGATCTGGTTTTGATTAAGGATATTGAACAAGAACTCAATGTCACCAAGTCCGTTGCTAGTAATTTAGTCAAGCGTATGGTACAAAATGGTTTGGTCGAGTTAGAGGTCAGTCCAAGTGATAAACGAGCAAAATTTGTTCGTTTGACCGACAAATCACGATCGCAGATGCAAGAAGTTAAGGCGTTTTTTGATCAGATTGATCAGAGTCTGCTAGACGGGGTTTCAAAGTCTGACTTGGCAATCTTTGAAAAGGTACTCGGGCAATTGCAAGCAAATGTTGAGAAGATAGGAGGAGAGAATGAAGAAACTCGCTAAACGTATTACAGGAAAAGAGTGGGGGATGATAATCCTTACGCTTCTTTTCACTTGTTTCTCGGTCTATCTCGAGTTAGAGGTGCCGACCTATATTTCACAAATTACAGAATTACTCGGAACATCTGGAACGCAGTTGGGTGAACTCTGGTCACCAGCTGCGAAGATGATTGGTTTGTCTTTATTGGCTTTCTTTTCATCTGTTATGGTTGGTTTCTTTGCCGCTCGCGTTGCAGCATCCTATACAACCCATCTACGTAGAGACGTATTTCATCGCGTTTTAGATTTTTCGCAGACAGAAATCAAGCGCTTTTCAATCCCAAGTCTTTTGACTCGGACGACCAATGATATTACCCAGGTACAGATGCTCTTTACCATGGGCTTGCAGGTGGTTACTCGTGGGCCAATTATGGCTATCTGGGCCATTGGAAAAATCCTTGGGAAATCGGAATACTGGCTCTGGGCGGTCGTTGTAGCTGTTATTGTCAATGTCTTGATGACCACCGTTCTTATGACTCTGGCCTTTCCAAAACAATCGGTCATCCAAAAATTGACAGATAAACTCAATAGCATCACTCGTGAAAGTTTGACTGGGATTCGAGTTGTTCGCGCATACAATGCCGAGGATTACCAAGATAAGAAATTTGAAGCAGCCAACGATGAGGTAACGCGTCTCAATCTCTTTGTCAATCGATTGATGGCGATTATGAACCCGATTATGATGGGGATTTCCAGTGGATTAAGTTTAGCCATTTACTGGATTGGTGCCTATATCATCAACGATGCAAGTGTGACAGAACGTCTGCCACTCTTTAGTGATATGGTGGTCTTCATGTCCTATGCTATGCAGGTCGTAATGGGATTCCTTCTCATGGGAGCACTCTTTATCGTTCTTCCTCGTACCTTGGTTTCGGCAGGACGTATCAATCAAGTATTGGATCTGCATTCTTCTATTGAAAATCCTAGTCATGCACAGACAGCGGATCCTTCAGTTCAAGGACAAGTGGAATTCCGTGATGTGACTTTCCGCTACTCTAAAAACTCTGAAGCAGTCGTGGAACATGTCACTTTCAAAGCAGAAGCGGGTCAAACCGTGGCTTTCATCGGATCGACTGGATCAGGTAAATCTACGCTTGTCAACCTCTTGCCACGTTTTTATGATGTTTCAGATGGAGAAATCCTAGTGGACGGAGTTAATGTTCAAGATTACGATTTGGAAGATTTGCGCAATAAGGTCGGCTATATTCCACAAAAAGCTGTCCTCTTTTCTGGAGATGTCAAGGAGAACTTAGACTTTGGTAAGAGCAAAGAAACTCCTCTAAGCGAAGCTGCTATGTGGCAAGCTCTAGAATTGGCCCAGTCTAAAAGCTTCATCGAGGATAAGGAAGCAGGACTTGCATCAGAAGTGGCCCAAGGCGGAACCAACTTCTCAGGAGGTCAAAGACAGCGTTTGGCCATTGCGCGTGCCTTGGCTCGTAAACCAGAGATTCTCATCTTTGATGACTCTTTCTCAGCCTTGGACTACAAGACAGATCGTGTCCTGCGCCAAGAGCTAGCTCAGAAAACAAAATCCATGACCAAGCTCATCGTAGCGCAGCGGATTTCTACCATTATGGATGCTGACCTGATCTTAGTATTGGATCAAGGAAAAGTCGTGGGACAAGGCACCCACAAGGAACTTCTAGCTACCAACGAAGTCTACCAAGAAATTGCCTACTCACAACTATCGAAGGAGGAATTGGAACATGGAAAATAAAAAAGTGTCGTTCTGGAAACAGTGCAAACCTTATATGGCAGGCCTCCAACTCCCTCTTCTAATAGCAGTTGTGGCTGCAGTCATTTCAAGCATCATTACTGTTTATGGGCCAACTAAGATTAAAGAAATTACTAACTTGATTTCAGATGGTTTGGCTACAGAAATCAACTTGGTAGCTGTATCAAACATTGCTGGATTTTTAGTTGTCCTATATGTATTTGGAGCTATCCTTAACTATACACAGGCCTATATCTTTTCAACGAGCATTCAGCATTTTTCAAAACGCTTGCGGACGGCTATCGCTGAAAAGATTAATCGTTTGCCACTTGGCTATTTTGACCGTCATTCACAAGGAGATACCCTTTCGCGCGTGACCAATGATGTGGATACAGCAGCGCAATCTCTCAACCAAAGTCTTGGGACAGTTCTTTCAGCTAGTTTCTTGTTGATTGCTGTCTTGGTGACCATGTTTGAGATGAACTGGATTTTGGCATTGGTAACAGTTGTATCAACCCTTGTTGGTTTTGCGGCGGTTTCCGTAATCATGGCCAAGTCACAGGGTTATTTTAAAGCTCAACAAAATAATCTAGCGGCCGTCAATGGTTATGTGGAAGAGATGTACTCTGGCCATAATGTAGTGACCAGCTACAACGCTGTGAACACCTCCAAAGCAAGATTTGCAGGTTTAAATCAAGACTTGCATGATAGTATCTGGAAATCTCAGTTTATCTCTGGTATCATGATGCCAGCTATGTTCTTTGTTGGAAACTTTAGTTATGTATTAGTCATCATCGTTGGAGCTGCGCTGGCGTTAGAAGGGCATATCACAATAGGGATTATTGTAGCCTTTATGGTTTACGTACGGACCTTCTCCCAACCTCTGTCACAGATTGCCCAAGGGATTACGAGCCTGCAACAAGCGAGTGCAGCCATGACTCGTGTATTAGAATTTCTAGCTGAAGCAGAGATGCAGGATGAATCTCATAAGAACAGACAATTGGCCCATATGAAAGGGGAAGTGGTTTTTGATCACGTGTCCTTTGGCTATATACCAGAGCGCACCATCATCCATGACTTTTCTGCGACGGCTCATGCAGGTCAGAAAGTCGCTATCGTTGGACCGACTGGGGCTGGTAAGACAACCATTGTCAATCTTTTGATGAAGTTCTATGAGATAGATAAGGGAAGTATCCGTATCGATGGTGTGGATACCAAGGACATGAAGCGTTCAGAAGTGCATGATGCCTTTTCTATGGTCTTGCAGGACACTTGGCTCTTTGAAGGAACGATTCGAGAGAACTTGATCTATAATCAGACAGACATCAGTGATGAACGAATGATGGAAGCCAGCAAGGCTGTGGGAATCCACCACTTTATCATGACTTTGCCAGATGGCTACGATACTGTTTTGGATGATACCGTGACCTTGTCTGTCGGACAGAAACAGCTCTTGACCATTGCTCGTGCCCTTCTCAAGGATGCACCGCTCTTGATTTTGGACGAGGCGACATCCTCAGTCGACACACGTACAGAGGAATTGATTCAAAAAGCCATGGACCGTTTGATGGAAGGACGCACATCCTTTGTCATTGCCCACCGCTTGTCAACCATCCGTAACGCTGACTTGATTCTGGTCATGAAAGATGGCAATATCATCGAACAAGGCAACCACGAGGAGCTGATGGCGCAAGGTGGCTTCTATGCTGACTTGTACAATAGTCAGTTTACAGAAGACGAAGCAGAAGAATAAATCAAAAGAAGGCTTGACGGCCTTCTTTTTCTTATTTATACTAGTACACATAGAAAGAGAGAAGTATGAGTCAGAAATTATACAATATGAAATTTGCTGCTGTCTACTCAGCCTTGATTGCAAAAGTTGAGCGAAAGGGTGGAAAGGCAGAGTCAGTTCACCAAGTGACCAGTTGGTTGACAGGGTATGAAGTGAGTGACGTTCTTGCTTGTCTGGATAGGGATGTTACTTACGGAGATTTTTTTCGCCAAGCACCTTATTATGTCCCTGAACGAATTGCGATTACAGGGAAGATTTGCGGTGTCCGTATTGAGGAAATTGATGACCCTCTGATGCAGGAAATACGTCGGTTGGACAAACTAGTGGATTGGCTTGCCAAGGGGAAAACATCTCAACAAGTTCTAGAAAAATATGAGAAACATAAATGAAAAATTATCAAGAATGGTATCAAAACATCAGCTCCAGACTAATCAGTCATTCCACCCTTTTATTTCTATTACGCAGTTTCAATCGCTTGATGACAGTCGCCATGCCCCTGGTCTACCTGACCTTGCTAGTCACCACTTACCTGCAACTAGGACTTGGGAAGCAAGTTGGGGTTTATGTGCTTATTCCTGCAACAGGTTTTATAATTTTGTCTCTTTTCCGTAAGAAAATCAATCATCCGCGCCCCTACGAAACTTGGGACATCCGTCCCCTGCTTGAAAAAGATAGTTCGGGACAGTCGATGCCCAGTCGCCATGTCTTTTCGGCAACTATCATCTCCATGGCCTGTCTGCATGCTAGTCTACCTGTTGGATTGGCATGCTTGCTCTTTTCAGTTTTGCTGGGGTTGGTGAGGGTTTTAGGGGGTGTTCATTATCCCAAGGATGTCTTGGTTGGCTATGCTTGTGGTCTGGTGTGGGGATTCCTTTTCTTCCTATTCTGATATGTAAGTCAAGCTAGTCCTACAACCACTTACTGCTTCAAATTCACCACTTGCTTTTTTGCCCTTGTTTTCCTATCCTAGCTTTGATATAGTAGAGTCAGAAAGGAGATTTGATGAAGTTACGAATTGAGATTGACGGCAATTTAGAGGAGACTGAAATTGTCATCAAGACCCCCAATTTGACAGATGAAATTGCAGACTTGCAACGACTCTTGCAAGAGTCAAAGGCTCCGAGGTTGACTTTTTACAAGGGGACAGGTGAATATTATCTAGACCTGTCAGAAATTCTCTTCTTTGAAACAGAAGGGAGCAAGATCTACGCTCATAACCAGAAGGAAGCCTATGAAGTTCGTCTCAAACTTTATGAGTTGGAGTCCATTTTGCCTCGTTATTTTATTCGAGTATCCAAGTCAACTATCGCAAACATCCGTCAGATTTACTCAGTGGACAAGTCCTTTTCAGGGACTGGCACCATTTCCTTTTATCAGACCCACAAGGAGGTTCATGTCTCACGACATTACCAATCCCTCCTAAAAGAAAATCTTAGAAACATGAGGTAAAAGACATGAAAAAGAAAGCATTTGGTATTGTTTTATTGGTTCTAGCGGCCTGGATTTTGCTGCAAGGAAACTTTGGAATTCCTTCTTTGGATGGTAAAATATGGCCTTTGATTGGTATCGCCTTTTTTGCCTACCAGTCAGTTGAAGCTTTGCTTCGTCGTCACCTGACATCAGCAGTGTTTACTGCTCTAGTAGCCTTAATGATTGCGAATCATTTTTATAACATTTTGCCTATCCCAAATCAGTCTTTATTTTGGGCTAGTATCTTAGCAGTGCTAGGTGTTGGCTATCTCACTCACTCAAGTAAGTTTTGGTATGGGAAAAAATGGTGGTACAATGGTGAGCGAACAGTCATCACGGATAAGGAAGTCGCTTTTGGTAGTGGAACCTTCTATAAACAAGATCAAGATCTTGTAGATGACCAAGTGGAAGTCGCTTTTGGTGACGCAAAAATCTACTATGATAACGCAGAGATGTTAGGTGATTTTGCCACTCTGAATATCGAAGTGGCTTTTGGTAATGCAACTGTCTATGTTCCACAACACTGGCGTGTCGATTTGAAAGTAGAAACCTCCTTTGGTGCAGCAAAAGCAGATGCTCCTGTAGCGCCAACTAACAAAACCTTGATTATTCGCGGGGAAGTTGCTTTTGGTAAACTTGGTGTTGTTTACGTCAAATAAAAAAATATTTTAATTCTCTTGATAAATTCAAGAAAGTGTGATAACATAGTACGGTATGTGGTGCTAGCACATCCGCTATATTAGATCTAATAGGAGGAAAACACAATGGCTAAAGTATGTTACTTTACAGGTCGTAAGACTGTATCAGGAAACAACCGTTCACACGCGATGAACCAAACAAAACGTGCCGTAAAACCAAACCTTCAAAAAGTTACTGTTCTTATCGATGGTAAACCTAAAAAAGTTTGGGCTTCAGCTCGTGCTTTGAAATCAGGTAAAGTTGAACGCGTTTAATAAAAATGAAAAGACCTAACTGGTCTTTTTCTTTTGCTCTATAGATAAAACCATTTGAAAAATAGAGTAAATATCCGCCGATACAGCATTCTGCTTTTACACTTGGAATGAAATATGATAAAATAGAGTATCAACTAGTTGAGGTAAAAAAAATGACTGTAAAAATTAATACAAAAGATGGTCAAATCGAACTGACAGATGAAGTGATTGCAACCGTTGTAGGTGGTGCAGCAACTGAGATTTTTGGTGTGGTCGGTATGGCTAGCAAAAATACCCTCAAAGATAATTTCCAAGCCCTTCTTGGTAAGGAAAATTATGCAAAAGGTGTTGTCGTGAAGGCAGCCGAGGATGGCAGTATTGCAGTTGATGTTTATACCGTCTTGAGCTACGGAACAAAGATTAGTGAAGTCTCAAAAAACATCCAAGAGCGTGTTCGTTTTAGTTTGGAAAACCAACTAGGAATCACTGCTCAGACTGTGAATGTCTACATTCAAAATATCAAAGTTGTAGGAGAATAATCGTGTCAAAAATTACTACCAGCTTATTTCAAGAGATGGTGCAGGCTGCATCAACTCGTTTGAATAAGCAAGCAGAATATGTCAATTCATTAAACGTCTTTCCAGTTCCAGATGGAGATACTGGGACAAACATGGGAATGACCATCGAGAATGGTGCCAAAGAAGTAGCAGACAAGCCAGCTTCTACAGTTGGAGAAGTAGCGAGCATTCTTGCTAAGGGGCTCTTGATGGGTGCGCGTGGAAACTCAGGAGTTATCACGTCTCAACTTTTCCGTGGATTCTCCCAAGCTATCAAAGATAAAGATGAATTAACAGGTCAAGACTTGGCTCTTGCTTTCCAATCTGGTGTCGAAGTAGCCTACAAGGCGGTTATGAAACCAGTTGAGGGAACTATTTTGACAGTTTCTCGTGGAGCAGCTATCGGTGCCAAGAAAAAAGCTGAGGAGACAGATGATGCTGTTGAGGTCATGCGTGCGGCCTTGGAAGGTGCTAAGAGAGCTCTAGCTAAGACACCGGAAATGCTTCCAGTTCTTAAGGAGGTTGGTGTGGTAGACTCAGGCGGTCAAGGTTTGGTCTTCATCTATGAAGGTTTCCTTTCAGCACTCACTGGTGAATACAGCGCTTCTGAGGACTTTGTAGCAACTCCTGCCAACATGAGTGAAATGATTAATGCAGAGCACCACAAGTCTGTAGCAGGTCATGTGGCAACAGAAGATATCACTTTTGGTTACTGTACTGAGATTATGGTTGCTCTCAAACAAGGTCCAACTTATGCCAAAGATTTTGATTATGATGAATTCCGTAACTACTTGAATGAACTTGGGGACTCGCTCCTTGTTGTCAACGATGATGAAATCGTCAAAGTCCACGTCCATACAGAAGATCCAGGTCTTGTTATGCAAGAAGGGCTTAAATATGGTAGCTTGGTCAAGGTTAAAGTGGACAACATGCGCAACCAACACGAAGCACAAGTTGAAAAAGAAGCAGCACAAGTCAGCAAGCCAGCTGAAGAGAAGGAATATGCCCTTATCGCAGTAGTAGCTGGTCAAGGCTTGGCAGATATCTTCCGTGCTCAAGGTGTGGATTATGTCATCGAAGGTGGTCAAACGATGAATCCTTCAACAGAGGACTTTATCAAGGCTGTTGAGCAAGTTAATGCTCGTAACATCATCTTCTTGCCAAACAACAAAAATATCTTTATGGCAGCTCAATCTGCCGCAGAGGTATTGGAACAACCAGCTGTTGTGGTAGAAGCACGTACAATTCCTCAAGGGTTGACCAGTCTTCTTGCCTTTGATCCAAGCAAATCAATCGAAGAAAACAAAGAACGCATGACTGCAGCCCTTGGTGATGTCATCAGCGGTAGTGTAACGACTGCCGTTCGCGACACAACTATCGATGGCTTGGAAATTCATGAAAATGACAATCTTGGTATGGTAGATGGCAAAATCCTTGTGTCAAACCCTGACATGCACCAAACCTTGACTGAAACATTGAAACACATGCTAAACGAAGATAGTGAAATCGTGACTTTCTATGTCGGTGAAGACGGAAGCGAAGAACTTGCCAATGAAATTGCCCAAGAAATCGCAGAAGAATTCGAAGACGTTGAAGTCGAAATCCACCAAGGACAACAACCAGTTTACCCATATCTTTTCAGTGTGGAATAAAAATTTAATAGATTAAAAAGAAAGTTGATTTTGCAACTTTCTTTTTTTATGACATTTGTCATATTTCCCAGTGACAGAAGCATCTAGCTCCGCCAACTTCAAAAGACTATAATTGAAGTAGAAACTGGAGGAAGAAGAAATGAAAAATAAAATGATTATCGCAGTGAGTTTAGTAGCAGCGGGAGTTATGACCTATCTCATGTTTTCAGGATTGGATGAGGGTTTCTATCATTTTCCTTGGGAGCTCTTTGCTGGCTTTGGAATGATGTCTTGGCTTGTCAGAGAAGGTTTGAAATTATTCAGAGATGTGAAAAAGGAGTTTGAGGAATGAAAAAAACAATCATCTATTTCTTTATCGGCCTGTCACTCTTGGTATGGTTAGTGGAAATGTTTACTGGTTGGTTTGACCAAACCTTGCTTCGCCAATTCATTCGTGGTGCTTGGGGTTTTGGATTTATGATTTTCGTTGTTTTCCCTATGGGAATGGAGTGGTTGAAAGGAGAATCTCATGACTGTGATTAAAGTTGAGAAATTGAGTAAGAAAATAAAAGACAAGGAGATCTTGCGGAACATCTCTTTTGAAATCCACCATGGTGAATGTGTCGCCTTGATCGGGCCTAACGGAGCAGGTAAAACAACCTTGATTGATTGCCTCTTGGGCGACAAGTTCATGAGCTCAGGTCAGATAGCCATTCAAGGGTTTGCACCAACAGATCCTCGATTAAAGCAGCTTATTTCTGTCTTGCCTCAAGAAAATGCAGTTGTTCAAAGCTTGAAAGTGAAAGAACTTCTATCATTTTTCAAGTCACTTTATCCCGACAGTCTCTCAGACAAAGAAATTGATGACTTGCTGAGATTCTCAGACAAGCAGAAAAATCAGCTAGCGGGCAAGTTGTCTGGTGGGCAAAAACGTTTGTTCTCTTTTGTGTTGGCTTTAATCGGTCGTCCGAAAATTCTATTTTTAGACGAGCCAACTGCTGCCATGGATACCTCGACACGTCAGCATTTTTGGGAAATTGTCAATCAGTTAAAGAAAAATGGTGTGACCATTGTCTATTCTTCTCACTATATCGAAGAGGTGGAGCATACGGCTGACCGCATTTTGGTCCTCCACAAGGGAGAATTGATTCGCGATACGACGCCTTATGCCATGCGTGGTGAAGAACAAGAAAAACACTTTACGGTACCTCTAACTTATCAGGATTTTGTCAGTACCCTGACTATGGTTCAAGAGATTGAAATCAAGCAAAATGCTCTTTCCTTCACAACCAAAGAAGCCAGCCAGGTATGGAAAGTCTTGCAAGAACAGGGTTGCACGATCGAAGAAATTGAAGTTCGGAATCGAACTCTCTTAGACAGTATCTTCGAAACGACTCAAGACTAAAGGAGATTGACGATGAAAAATATGACAAGTCTCATGAAAGTGGAAATCATTCTGATGAAACGGCAAGCTGTCTACTACTTGCTGTCCATCGGACTCCCAAGTGTGTTTTACCTTATTTTTTCTGGTATGATGTCAGGCTCAGACATTCCAGAAATTGCTCTTCAAGCCTATCTTTTTGCCATGACGCTCTTTAGTATCATGTCAAGCGCCTTTTTCAGCATCCCTAGCACACTCGAGTCTGATAAGACAAACAACTGGCAAAAATTGATTCAACATTCTCCCGTATCTATGGTAGAATATTATGTATCAAAACTGTTCAGTACCCTACTGACTTTCTTGTTATCAATTATTGTTGTCTTTTCGGTTGGTCATTTTGTCCGTGGAGTGACTCTTCCTTGGCTTGATTGGTTGGTGATTGGAGTTATGTTGCTGGTCGGAAGCGTGGTCTTTATCAGCATGGGTGTCTTGGTGAGTTTGCTTCCCAGTGCTCAATTGATGACGGTGATTGGAAATATTGCCTATATCGCTTTGGCTGTCCTAGGTGGACTCTGGTTCCCTTTGAGTTCCTTCCCAGAATGGCTCCAATCCATTGGAAAACTGACCCCAACCTATCAACTGATGCAGGTCGTCTCTACTTATTTGGAGCACCACGAGTTTAACATTCTTGCCGCCTTGGTTGTACTAGGTTATACAGTTTTCTTTGGTGTATTGGTCATTCAACTGAAAAAACGGATTGAGGTAAAATAAATTGTTGGAAAAATTAAAAAACACGCATTATATGTTTCATATTTCAATAGTGTTTATCATCTTTCCTATAGCGGGTGTCATCGTTGGAGAGTACCCGCTTTTAACCTTGTTATGGACTTTACTATTTGTCCTTGCCTTCTACTCGGTTTTAATCAGTCAGAATCGCACCGTGCAGTGGCTGGCTTGGTGGATCATGCTTGCCTACATTTTTTACAGTTCCATCTGGCTAAATGCGAGCTTCGCTTGGTTTATCTTTTATTTATCTAATCTCCTTATTTATGAGCTGGATGAGATTTCTTTTCACTCTTGGCGTTTTGTCAGTTTTATTGTCTTGCAACCCTTGATTTTGACAGGCATTTATATGGTTGATCAAGTTAGTCCCTGGCACCTCCTCTTTTTCTTGGTGACCTTTATCGTTTCTGATGCCTTGACCTTCGGTCTTTATCGTATTCAGGTATCTGAACAGATAAAAGAAGAAAAGATGAAACAAAATGCCAAGCTCAGTCTTTTCTTAGCTGAAAATGAACGCAGTCGTATCGGGCAGGATCTCCATGACAGCCTAGGTCATACCTTTGCTATGCTGAGTGTGAAGACGGACCTTGCCCTCCAGCTACTTCAAATGCAAGCCTATCCTCAAGTGGAAAAAGAATTAAAAGAAATTCATCAGATCAGTAAAGAATCCATGAGTGAAGTTCGTACCATCATTGAAAATCTTAAAACCAGAACCCTTGCCTCCGAGTTTGTGACTGTTAAAAAAATGCTGGAAATTGCAGGAATTGAAACGGAAATCAATCACCAACTAGATGCTGCTAGCTTAACTCAGGAATTGGAGTCAACGGCTTCCATGATTTTGCTTGAATTGGTGACCAATATCATCAAACATGCCAAAGCGTCTAAAGCCTACTTAAAATTAGAACGAACAGAGAAAGAACTCGTTTTAACAGTGAGAGATGATGGCTGTGGCTTTTTTTCTCTAAAGGGGGATGAACTCCATACTGTCCGAGATCGTGTCCTTCCTTTTTCTGGAGAAGTAAAGGTGATCAGTCAGAAACATCCAACTGAAGTGCAGGTTCGACTACCTTATAAGGAGAGAAACTAAGATGAAACTACTTGTTGCAGAAGATCAAAGTATGTTGCGAGATGCTATGTGCCAGTTGCTTACCTTCCAACCAGATGTAGATTCTGTCCTACAAGCTAAGGATGGCCAAGAAGCAATCCAACTCTTAGAAAAAGAGACTGTCGATATTGCCATCCTTGATGTAGAAATGCCTGTTAAGACAGGCCTCGAAGTCTTGGAGTGGATACGAGCAGAAAAGCTAGAAACAAAGGTAGTTGTAGTAACGACCTTCAAGCGCCCCGGCTATTTTGAACGCGCGATTAAGGCTGGAGTGGATGCCTATGTCTTGAAAGAAAGAAGCATTGCAGACCTCATGCAAACCTTGCACACTGTTCTCGAAGGGCGCAAGGAGTATTCGCCTGAATTGATGGAAGTGGTGATGACGCATCCCAATCCATTGACAGAACAAGAGATTGCTGTCTTAAAGGGAATCGCTCAGGGCTTGTCTAACCAAGAAATCGCAGACCAACTCTATCTATCAAATGGAACCGTCCGAAACTATGTCACCAATATTCTTTCGAAACTAGATGCTGGTAATCGAACAGAGGCAGCCAACATTGCAAAAGAATCTGGTTGGCTTTGATAAGAAGGGTTAAACAATTCCGAAACGATAACTTGAATCGAAGGAAATCCATACTAGAAAGGAGGAGGCAAATCGCCTCCTTTTCTGGTTTAGAAAAGCGGTGAAAGCTAGTGTCAAAGAGTTAAAAGATCAGAATAAAAATGAAAAATATCTTGACAATGAAGGAAAAATTGTGTTACAATAATAGACGGTACTTTTTACTTTTGGTCTCTCAAAAGTGTACAGGGACGTGCTGACAAATGTTGCAAAAGTACACACAGATGGTAGCTGTCACCAAGTGTATCATCACCAAAAATAAAAAAACACAGGAGAATGTAGATGCCTACAATTAACCAATTGGTTCGCAAACCGCGTAAATCAAAAGTAGAAAAATCTAAATCACCAGCTTTGAACGTTGGTTACAACAGTCATAAAAAAGTTCAAACAAACGTTTCTTCACCACAAAAACGTGGTGTTGCAACTCGTGTAGGAACAATGACACCTAAAAAACCTAACTCAGCCCTTCGTAAATTCGCTCGTGTACGTTTGAGCAACCTTATCGA
The DNA here is from genome assembly GCF_007475365.1 of Streptococcus oralis subsp. dentisani. Taxonomy (NCBI): domain Bacteria; kingdom Bacillati; phylum Bacillota; class Bacilli; order Lactobacillales; family Streptococcaceae; genus Streptococcus; species Streptococcus oralis. The sequence continues at coordinate 1,709,891 of NZ_CP034442.1, forward strand.
AGTTACTGCCTACATCCCAGGTATCGGACACAACTTGCAAGAGCACAGCGTGGTGCTTCTTCGTGGTGGACGTGTAAAAGACCTTCCAGGGGTACGTTACCATATCGTCCGTGGTGCACTTGATACTGCAGGTGTTAACGATCGTAAACAAGGCCGTTCTAAATACGGTACTAAACGTCCAAAAGCATAAGGAAAGGGGATAAAGAGAAATGAGTCGTAAAAATAGAGCTCCAAAACGTGACGTATTGCCAGATCCGCTTTACAATTCACAACTAGTTACTCGTCTTATCAACCGCGTTATGCTTGATGGTAAACGTGGTACAGCTGCTTCAATCGTTTACGGTGCTTTTGAGCAAATCAAAGAAGCTACTGGAAACGATGCACTTGAAGTATTTGAAACAGCTATGGAAAACATCATGCCTGTACTTGAAGTACGTGCACGTCGTGTTGGTGGATCTAACTACCAAGTCCCAGTTGAAGTTCGTCCAGAACGTCGTACAACACTTGGACTTCGTTGGTTGGTAACCATCGCTCGCCTTCGTGGTGAACACACAATGCAAGACCGTCTTGCTAAAGAAATCTTGGACGCTGCTAACAACACTGGTGCAGCAGTTAAGAAACGTGAAGACACTCACCGTATGGCTGAAGCTAACCGTGCCTTCGCACACTTCCGTTGGTAAGATTAAGATACTAAGGGCGTTAAAAAAGTGACTGAAAATTAGGAAGCTTGACGAAGAATCAACGATTCTAGGAGAGCTTATCTATTTTCCGAGCTTTTAGCCCGAGTTCAATTCAACTTACCAGCTCGTAAGTTGAAACCAACAAAAACAAGATAAACATTGAGAACGGGTAGGTCCTGCCTATCCGTTTTTTCTAAATAATGTTATAATAGATTGTAAAATAAAAAATAGGAGAAACTAACCTCATGGCACGCGAATTTTCACTTGAAAAAACTCGTAATATCGGTATCATGGCTCACGTCGATGCTGGTAAAACAACAACTACTGAGCGTATTCTTTACTACACTGGTAAAATCCACAAAATCGGTGAAACTCACGAAGGTGCGTCACAAATGGACTGGATGGAGCAAGAGCAAGAACGTGGTATCACTATCACATCTGCTGCGACAACAGCTCAATGGAACAACCACCGCGTAAACATCATCGACACACCAGGACACGTGGACTTCACAATCGAAGTACAACGTTCTCTTCGTGTATTGGACGGTGCGGTTACTGTTCTTGACTCACAATCAGGTGTTGAGCCTCAAACTGAAACAGTTTGGCGTCAAGCAACTGAGTACGGAGTTCCACGTATCGTATTTGCCAACAAAATGGACAAAATCGGTGCTGACTTCCTTTACTCAGTAAGCACACTTCACGACCGTCTTCAAGCAAACGCACACCCAATCCAATTGCCAATCGGTGCTGAAGATGACTTCCGTGGTATCATCGACTTGATCAAGATGAAAGCTGAAATCTATACTAACGATCTTGGTACAGATATCCTTGAAGAAGATATTCCAGCTGAATACCTTGACCAAGCTCAAGAATACCGTGAAAAATTGATCGAAGCAGTTGCTGAAACTGACGAAGAATTGATGATGAAATACCTCGAAGGTGAAGAAATCACTAACGAAGAATTGAAAGCTGGTATCCGTAAAGCGACTATCAACGTTGAATTCTTCCCAGTATTGTGTGGTTCAGCCTTCAAGAACAAGGGTGTTCAATTGATGCTTGATGCAGTTATCGACTACCTTCCAAGCCCACTTGATATCCCAGCAATCAAAGGTATCAACCCAGATACAGACGAAGAAGAAACTCGTCCAGCATCTGACGAAGAGCCATTTGCAGCTCTTGCCTTCAAGATCATGACAGACCCATTCGTAGGTCGTTTGACATTCTTCCGTGTTTACTCAGGTGTTCTTCAATCAGGTTCTTATGTATTGAACACTTCTAAAGGTAAACGTGAACGTATCGGACGTATCCTTCAAATGCACGCTAACAGCCGTCAAGAAATCGACACTGTTTACTCAGGTGACATCGCTGCTGCCGTTGGTTTGAAAGATACTACAACTGGTGACTCATTGACAGATGAAAAAGCTAAAATCATCCTTGAGTCAATCAACGTTCCAGAACCAGTTATCCAATTGATGGTTGAGCCAAAATCTAAAGCTGACCAAGATAAGATGGGTATCGCCCTTCAAAAATTGGCTGAAGAAGATCCAACATTCCGCGTTGAAACAAACGTTGAAACTGGTGAAACAGTTATTTCAGGTATGGGTGAGCTTCACCTTGACGTCCTTGTTGACCGTATGCGTCGTGAGTTCAAAGTTGAAGCGAACGTAGGTGCTCCTCAAGTATCTTACCGTGAAACATTCCGCGCTTCTACTCAAGCACGTGGATTCTTCAAACGTCAGTCTGGTGGTAAAGGTCAATTCGGTGATGTATGGATTGAATTTACTCCAAACGAAGAAGGTAAAGGATTCGAATTCGAAAACGCAATCGTCGGTGGTGTGGTTCCTCGTGAATTTATCCCAGCGGTTGAAAAAGGTTTGGTAGAATCTATGGCTAACGGTGTTCTTGCTGGTTACCCAATGGTTGACGTTAAAGCTAAGCTTTACGATGGTTCATACCACGATGTCGACTCATCTGAAACTGCCTTCAAGATCGCGGCTTCACTTGCTCTTAAAGAAGCTGCTAAGACTGCACAACCAGCTATCCTTGAGCCAATGATGCTTGTAACCATCACTGTTCCTGAAGAGAACCTTGGTGATGTTATGGGTCACGTAACTGCTCGTCGTGGACGTGTAGATGGTATGGAAGCACACGGTAACAGCCAAATCGTTCGTGCTTACGTTCCACTTGCTGAAATGTTTGGTTACGCAACAGTTCTTCGTTCTGCATCTCAAGGACGTGGTACTTTCATGATGGTATTCGACCACTACGAAGATGTACCTAAGTCAGTACAAGAAGAAATCATTAAGAAAAACAAAGGTGAAGACTAATCAGTCCTCACTCTAGAAGGAAGTCACTTAGTGGCTTCCTTTTTATGTTCTATGTCAAGGAAGGTTAGAAAAATATACTCTAAACTAAATTTGGCAGTAATAAAATCGTTCAATTCCCTATTCATATTTATAAAAATAGGAAAAACATTCATAAAAACACGTTTAGATAGAAAATTCAGAAAATTGCTTCTTTTGTCTTGAAAATTTTTGAAAAAATGGTATGATAGTAACAAGCTATTTTTAAGAGAAGAGAAAGGGGAACAATGGAAAAAATCAGTTTAGACGCTCCTAAGACGGGATCGGATCTAGTTTTGGAAACCCTCCGTGATTTAGGAATTGATACCATATTTGGTTATCCTGGTGGGGCTGTCTTGCCTTTATATGATGCGATTTATAATTTCAAAGGCATACGCCACATCTTGGGTCGCCATGAACAAGGCTGTTTGCATGAAGCTGAAGGTTATGCCAAATCAACTGGAAAGTTGGGCGTTGCCGTCGTCACGAGTGGACCGGGAGCAACAAATGCCATTACAGGAATCGCGGATGCCATGAGCGATAGCGTTCCCCTCTTGGTCTTTACGGGACAAGTCGCTCGAGCAGGCATTGGGAAGGATGCCTTTCAGGAGGCGGATATTGTCGGTATTACCATGCCCATTACCAAGTACAATTACCAAGTCCGTGAAACGGCTGACATTCCTCGTATCATTACGGAAGCTGTGCATATCGCAACGACTGGTCGTCCAGGTCCAGTTGTAATTGACTTGCCAAAGGATGTATCTGCCTTAGAGACGGACTTCATCTATTCACCAGAGGTAAATTTACCAAGCTATCAACCGACGCTTGATCCGAATGACATGCAAATCAAGAAAATCTTGAAACAATTGTCTAAGGCTAAGAAACCTGTATTGCTAGCTGGTGGCGGGGTTAGTTATGCAGAAGCGGCTGCCGAGCTCAATGAGTTTGCTGAACGTTACCAAATTCCAGTCGTGACCAGTCTTTTGGGGCAAGGTACGATTGCGACTAGCCATCCGCTCTTCCTAGGAATGGGAGGTATGCACGGTTCTTTCGCAGCTAACATTGCCATGACCGAAGCGGACTTTATGATTAGTATTGGTTGCCGTTTCGATGACCGCTTAACTGGAAATCCTAAGACCTTTGCTAAAAATGCCAAGGTTGCTCATATCGACATTGACCCAGCTGAGATTGGTAAGATTATCAGTGCAGATATTCCAGTGGTCGGGGACGCTAAGAAAGCTTTGCAGATGCTTTTAGCAGAACCAACTGTTCATAACAATACTGAAAAGTGGATTGACAAAGTTACCAAGGACAAGAATCGTGTTCGTTCTTATGATAAGAAAGAACGTGTGGTTCAACCTCAGGCCGTTATTGAACGCATCGGCGAGTTGACGAATGGAGATGCCATTGTTGTCACTGACGTAGGGCAACATCAAATGTGGACAGCTCAGTATTATCCTTACCAAAATGAGCGTCAATTAGTCACTTCAGGTGGTTTGGGTACCATGGGGTTCGGAGTTCCTGCAGCTATCGGAGCCAAGATTGCCAATCCAGAAAAAGAAGTAGTTCTTTTTGTCGGTGATGGTGGTTTCCAAATGACCAACCAAGAACTAGCTATCCTAAACATCTACAAGGTGCCGATTAAGGTTGTCATGTTGAATAACCACTCCCTGGGAATGGTTCGTCAGTGGCAAGAATCCTTCTATGAGGGTAGAACTTCAGAGTCGGTCTTTGACACTCTTCCTGACTTCCAGCTGATGGCACAGGCTTACGGCATTAAAAATTATAAATTTGACAATCCAGAAACGATAGAAAAAGATCTAGAGGCTATTCTGGAGGATGTGCCGATGTTTATCGAGGTGGATATTTCTCGTAAGGAACAGGTCTTACCGATGGTACCAGCTGGTAAGAGCAATCATGAGATGTTGGGGGTGAAGTTCCATGCGTAGAATGTTAACAGCAAAACTACAAAATCGTTCAGGAGTCCTCAATCGCTTTACAGGTGTCCTATCTCGTCGTCAGGTCAACATTGAGAGTATCTCAGTTGGTGCGACAGAGAATCCTGATGTATCACGGATTACTATCATTATCGATGTAGCTTCACACGACGAAGTAGAGCAAATTATCAAGCAACTCAATCGTCAGATTGATGTGATTCGCATTCGAGATATCACAGATAAACCACACTTGGAAAGAGAGGTTATCTTGGTGAAGGTATCTGCTCCTGCTGAAAAGCGTGCAGAAATCTTGGCCATTATCCAACCTTTCCGTGCAACGGTAGTAGATGTGGCTCCAAGCTCCATCACTATTCAGATGACGGGAAATGCTGAAAAGAGTGAAGCTTTATTGCGAGTGATTCGACCATACGGTATTAAAAATATCGCTCGTACGGGTGCAACTGGATTTACCCGCGATTAAAAATCCAGCTTAAATTTGGTAAAACCGCCTAAGAGGCAATAAATAATAGAAAAGAGAGAAAAACTATGGCAGTTCAAATGGAATACGAAAAAGATGTTAAAGTAGCAGCGCTTGACGGTAAAAAAATCGCCGTTATCGGTTATGGTTCACAAGGACATGCGCATGCGCAAAACTTGCGCGATTCAGGTCGTGATGTCATCATTGGTGTGCGTCCAGGTAAATCTTTTGACAAAGCAAAAGAAGATGGATTTGACACTTACACAGTAGCAGAAGCAACTAAATTGGCTGACGTTATCATGATCTTGGCGCCAGACGAAATCCAACAAGAATTGTACGAAGCAGAAATCGCTCCAAACTTGGAAGCTGGAAACGCAGTTGGATTTGCTCATGGTTTCAACATTCACTTTGAATTTATCAAAGTTCCTGCAGATGTAGATGTCTTCATGTGTGCTCCTAAAGGGCCAGGACACTTGGTGCGCCGTACTTATGAAGAAGGATTTGGTGTTCCAGCTCTTTATGCAGTCTACCAAGACGCCACAGGAAATGCGAAAAACATTGCTATGGACTGGTGTAAAGGTGTTGGAGCAGCTCGTGTAGGTTTGCTTGAAACAACTTACAAAGAAGAAACTGAAGAAGATTTGTTTGGTGAACAAGCTGTACTTTGTGGTGGTTTGACTGCCCTTATCGAAGCAGGTTTTGAAGTCTTGACAGAAGCAGGCTATGCCCCAGAATTGGCTTACTTTGAAGTTCTTCATGAAATGAAATTGATCGTTGACTTGATTTATGAAGGTGGATTCAAGAAAATGCGTCAATCTATTTCAAATACTGCTGAGTACGGTGACTATGTATCAGGCCCACGTGTGATTACTGAGCAAGTTAAAGAAAACATGAAAGCAGTTCTTGCAGACATCCAAAATGGTACATTTGCAAATGACTTTGTAAATGACTACAAGGCTGGTCGTCCAAAACTCACTGCTTACCGTGAACAAGCAGCTAATCTTGAAATTGAAAAAGTTGGTGCTGAATTACGTAAAGCAATGCCTTTCGTTGGTAAAAACGATGACGATGCTTTCAAAATCTATAACTAATTCTTAGAATAAAAACAGAAGGCGAGTTGGGGGGTACCTAACTCGCTTTTTACCTTGTAAAGTATTTGAGGAGGAGACATGCTAAGTGCAACAGATGTGGTGAAAGCCCACAAAGTTTTGAGTGGTGTAGTAGTTGATACACCACTAGAATATGATCATTATTTATCGGAGAAGTATGGTGCTAAGATTTATTTGAAGAAGGAAAATGCCCAGCGTGTTCGTTCCTTTAAGATTCGCGGAGCCTATTATGCCATTTCTCAACTATCAAAAGAAGAACGTGAGCGTGGTGTAGTCTGTGCCTCTGCGGGAAATCATGCCCAAGGTGTCGCCTATACTTGTAAGGAGATGAAGATTCCTGCAACAATTTTTATGCCCATCACAACACCGCAACAAAAGATTGGGCAGGTTCGCTTTTTTGGTGGAGAGTTTGTGACAATCAAGTTGGTTGGGGATACCTTTGATGCTTCTGCTAAGGCAGCGCAAGAGTTTACGTTGTCAGAAAACCGTACCTTCATTGATCCTTTTGATGATATCCATGTTCAGGCTGGTCAAGGGACTGTAGCCTATGAAATTCTTGAAGAAGCCCGTAAAGAGTCTATTGATTTTGATACAGTACTAGTTCCGGTAGGTGGTGGCGGACTGATTGCAGGGGTTTCGACCTATATCAAAGAAACCAATCCCGCTATCGAAGTAATTGGTGTAGAAGCCAATGGTGCCCGTTCGATGAAGGCAGCCTTTGAGGCTGGAGGACCAGTTAAACTCAAAGAAATTGACAAATTTGCTGATGGAATAGCTGTGCAGAAAGTTGGGCAGTTGACTTATGAAGCAACTCGTCAGAATGTTGAAACTCTTATTGGAGTAGATGAGGGTTTGATTTCGGAGACCTTGATTGATCTTTATTCCAAGCAAGGAATTGTCGCCGAACCTGCTGGAGCGGCCAGCATTGCAGCCTTGGAAGTTCTATCGGACTATATCAAAGGTAAGACCATTTGTTGTATCATCTCTGGAGGGAACAACGACATCAACCGTATGCCGGAGATGGAAGAACGTGCCTTGATTTATGATGGCATCAAGCATTACTTTGTTGTGAACTTCCCACAGCGTCCAGGAGCTCTACGGGAGTTTGTAAATGACATTTTGGGGCCAAATGATGACATCACTCGTTTTGAATATATCAAACGAGCAAGCAAGGGGACAGGGCCAGTCTTGATTGGGATTGCTCTTGCTGATAAGCATGATTATGCTGGCTTGATTCATCGGATGGAAAAGTTTGACCCATCTTATATCAATCTGAATGGAAATGAGACCTTGTATAATATGCTAGTCTAAAATAAATTTGCTATCATATTATTTGCCAATTTCCTATAATGATGCTATAATGATGGTGACGAAAGGGGGAGATTCCCATGGTTTTACATGTTTTACTTGTTCTCTTTATTCTAGTGCTGATTGCATCAGCGATTATTATCAGCTCTGTATATGTTGTAAGGCAACAGTCTGTCGCTATTATCGAGCGTTTTGGTAAATACCAAAAGTTGAGTAATAGTGGTATTCATGTACGAGCACCTTTTGGAATCGATAGAATTGCGGCCAGGGTACAGTTACGTCTATTGCAAAGTGAGATCGTCGTGGAAACAAAAACACAAGATAATGTATTTGTGACCATGAATGTGGCGACTCAGTATCGAGTGAATGAAAACAATGTCACAGATGCTTACTATAAACTAATGAGACCAGAAGCTCAAATCAAATCCTATATTGAGGATGCCTTGCGTTCGTCTGTACCGAAATTGACCTTGGATGAACTCTTTGAGAAAAAAGATGAAATCGCATTAGAAGTTCAAAAGCAAGTAGCAGAAGAAATGTCTACATATGGTTACATCATTGTAAAAACACTGATTACGAAGGTTGAGCCTGACGCTGAAGTGAAACAATCAATGAATGAAATCAATGCTGCCCAACGTAAGAGAGTCGCTGCGCAAGAACTTGCAGAAGCAGATAAGATTAAAATCGTGACAGCGGCAGAAGCAGAGGCAGAAAAAGATCGCCTACACGGGGTAGGGATTGCAGAACAGCGTAAGGCTATTGTTGACGGACTTGCTGATTCTATTCAAGAATTAAAAGGAGCCAATGTTGAACTCACGGAAGCCCAGATTATGTCCATTCTATTAACAAATCAGTATTTGGATACTTTGAATAATTTCGCAGACAATAAGGGCAATAACACCATCTTCCTACCAGCAAATCCTGATGGAGTTGAAGATATACGAACAAGCATATTATCAGCTTTAAAAGCTAAGTAATAACAATTCATTATTTGTTTTCAATAAGTAGATGTTTTTTGGATAATCCTAAAAGAATGGATATATTTCAGTATCGTAAAGAATAAAATAGGAGAAAAACATGGCTAAATCAAACTTTGAAAAAGTAGAATCAGTTGTTGGCTGGGTTCGTGATAAGAAAATCACAGGTTACCGTATCTCTAAGGAAACAAATGCACGTGAAATGTCAATCATTGCTTTGGCACAAGGTCGTGCAAAAGTGAAAAATATTTCATTTGAAACAGCCCTAGGCTTGATTGATTTTTATGACAAGAATCATGAAAAATTTGAAGATTAAACTAGGCTTAAAGGCAGATTCTTAAAATGGATCTGCCTTTTGTTTGGCAAAGAGTTAGTAAAAAGACTACATATTTTATGCAGTCTTTGTTTGTTATTTGAGATAGCGCTGAAGAAACTCTCGCGTCCGTTCTTCTTTAGGGTTCGTGAAGAGGTCTTCTGGATTGCCTTCTTCAGCAATGACGCCCTTATCCATAAAGATGACACGGTGAGAGACATCGCGGGCAAACTCCATTTCGTGGGTTACGACAATCATGGTCAATCCTTCCTGAGCCAGGTCTTGCATGATTTTAAGGACTTCACCGACCATTTCTGGATCCAGAGCAGATGTTGGTTCGTCAAAGAGAATGGCATCAGGATTCATAGAGAGGGCGCGAGCGATGGCTACACGTTGCTTCTGACCACCAGAGAGTTGTTTTGGTTTGGCTTGCCAATAGCGTTCACCCATGCCAACTTTTTCAAGATTTTCTTTGGCAATTTTTTCAGCTTCAGAGCGTTCTCGTTTAAGGACAGTCGTTTGGGCGACGATCGTATTTTCGAGAACATCGAGGTTTTCAAAGAGATTGAAGGATTGAAAAACCATTCCGAGCTTTTCACGATAGTGAGTAAGGTCATAGCCTTTTGCAAGGACGTTTTCTCCTCGGTAGAGAATTTCCCCCTCAGTAGGTGTTTCAAGTAGGTTGATAGAACGTAGGAAGGTTGATTTTCCGCTTCCTGAGCTCCCGATGATGGAGATAACCTCTCCTTTGTGGACTGACAGAGAGATGTCTTTTAAGACTTCATTTTGTCCATAGGATTTTTTGAGGTGTTTAATTTCAAGAATGGGTTGATTCATTATTTCAAGTCCTCCGTTTGCATTTGATTAGCACCTGTAGTGTAGGTATCCATGTCCATGCGTCTTTCGATGAAGCGCAAGATACGGGTCACTGTGAAGGTGAGGACAAAGTAAATCACGGCGATGATTGTAAATGTCTGGAAGTATTGATAAGTTTGGGTGGCCACAGTATTACCAGAGAAGTAGAGTTCTACCACAGAGATAACATTCAGTACAGAGGTATCTTTGATATTGATGACAAACTCATTACCAGTAGCAGGTAAGATATTGCGAACGACCTGAGGGAGGACAACCTTGCGCATGGTTTGATTATGGGTCATACCAAGAGCAGTTGCGGCTTCAAATTGTCCCTTGTCGACTGCTAGGATACCTCCACGGACGATTTCTGTCATGTAGGCACCCGTGTTGATTGAAACGATGAAGATGGCAGCCAGTGTACGGTCAAGGTTAATACCGAAGGCTTGTGCTGTACCGTAGTAGATAACCATAGATTGAACGATCATAGGCGTACCACGGAAAATTTCAATATAGACATTAAGGATCCAGCCAAGTAGTTTTTGCAAGCCATAGATGGCCTTGTTTTCAGATAGAGGGGCCGTACGGAAGACTCCGATTGCAAGCCCGATAATAAGCCCTGCGATGGTTCCGATAATGGAGATCAAGAGTGTGATGCCAGCACCACGCAGGAGTTGTTGCCAGTTTTCAGAAAGGATCTTAGCGACTTGACTAAAGAAGCTACTTTCTTCCTCAGTTGTTGTCGCCTCCACTGGCTGCTCTTTAATCATCCGATCCATGAGAGCTACTTGTTCGTCCTTGGAAATGGTTTCGATGCTGGCATTGATTTGGCTGATACGGCTGTCATCTTTACGAAGACCAATGGCAATAGCGGTGTCTTCTTCGCCAGTTTTGAAACCTGGTTGAGGTTGAATCATTTTGAACTTAGCGTTGGCAGATTCAGCGGTCAGGGCTTCAGGGCGTTCTGAAACATAGGCATCGATGACACCTGCTTCAAGTGCTTGACGCATCTGAGCAAAATCCCCCATGGCTGTTTCTTTTTTGGCACCTGGAATTTGAGGAATCAGGTCATAAAGGTAAACGCCTTGTTGAGATGTGATTTTTGCTCCGCTAAAGTCGTTTAAAGATTTGGCGTTGGCATAGGCGGAGTCCTTTTTGACCAATAGAACAGGTTCACTAGTATAGTAACTGCTTGAAAAGGCAATTTCTTGTTTACGTTCAGCCGTTGGGCTCATACCTGCAATGATCATATCGATTTTGCCAGAAGTAAGAGCAGGAACAAGTCCTTCCCACTTGGTTTTAACGACTAAAGGTTCCTTACCTAAATCTTTGGCAATCTTTTTGGCGATTTGGACATCGTAGCCGTTGGCATATTGGTTGGTACCGTCAATTTTAACAGCACCGTTACTATCATCGTCTTGGGTCCAGTTGAAGGGGGCGTAAGCTGCCTCCATCCCGATGCGTAAATATTCGTCAGCTTGAACCTGGCTAACTAATCCCAGTGTAAGGGCTAGGCTAGCGAGGATAGATAAGCATAATTTTTTCATGTTTTCTCCTATTTCTAGTCTAAAAATGACTTCTCTCTATTGTATCGAAAAATAGTGAGATTTTCAATACAAGTAAGCCTTTACTTATAAAAAATGATATAATGTTAAAAAGAGAAAGGGAACCGATTATGAAAAAAAGATGGCTGTTGGCTTTGGTATTTGCTTATTTATTATTTATACCGAGCCTGGTTTTTGCAGTAGATTTTGATATCTTATCCTATCAGGGCGATTTGAATATTCATGCAGATAATACTGCAATTTTTAAGGAAACAATTACCTACCGCTTTGGAGATGATTATAATGGTCAGTTAGTTGGACTCGGAAAAGCTGGGAAAATGCCAGAAGGATTTGACATTGATCCCGACCCGACCGTTCAGGTCTCTAAAAATGGAAGAATTGTTCAAAATTTTTCCTTCTATACTATGGAGGAAGAGGACGGCTATAAGGTAAAAATTTACAATGCTGGATATGCCGGAGATACTGTTCGGGTAACGGTTACCTGGAAACTAACAAACCTTCTCTTCTTATATAAGGATATCGCTGAGCTAAATTGGCAACCCTTGACCGATAGTACTGGAGACATCAAAGAGGTTGAGTTCAAGGTTAGCTCAGATACTCCAGCAGAGAAACTCTATTTTCATGCAGGCCAACTCCTAAGGGACTCTAGTGTTGAAAAAGTAAATAATTTCTATCATGTCAAAATGAAAGACCTTCCTAGAAAGCGGCAGATCGAATTACACGCTTACTGGCCAAGAAGCGCTTTTGCAGGAGCTCCAGATCAGGGATTAGAGGAAGAACGTTTAACCGATTTTAACCGAATTGAAAGCAAAATAGCAACAGAAAAAGCACAAAGTGAGATTATGATGAAATGGGTGTTCCCCATCATTTTTATGAGCCTCTTACTTCTAGTTCCTCTCTTTTATAAGATGTTTCGTCAGAGTACAAGCATTAAAAAGGTCTTTCCGAAAGATCATCGACTTTACGAACCACCAATGGATTTGCCTCCAATGGTTTTAGCAGAAGCAGTGTATTCAACTTCCTTAGAGGAAGTCAATCCCTTAAACAAATCAGGGTTTGGTAAATTTACTTTTGAACGTTTGATTCAGGCAACCTTGTTGGATTTAGTAGATAGAGGTCATTTATCTATTTTCCAAGGGGAAGAGGAGCCCTATGTGCGAATTATCAGTGAAAAGGGTTTGTCCAATTTTGAGAAGGAATGCCTGCGCATGATCCTGTCAAATAAAAAAGAATCGGCTATTTCAGAGCTCTTTCCTGATTACCAAGTTTCATCTTCCCTATACCGTGGTGCCAAAGAGTCAGATGAAAAACATATCCGAGAAACAGGATTGCGCCTTAAGCGCTCCTTTGAAGGAAGACTTCAACGCATTCATTCTTGTGTCAAGGATAAGGTCCGTGTACTCCGTATTCCAAGCTACTATCGTCCTTTGACAAGTGAGGAACGCCGTCTTGCTCTCGGGATGCGGGTCTGTTCAGCCATAACAGCTCTGGGTGGATTGCTTTTCTTTTATTATAGTTGGCAAACACATGGCTTCTTTTCGATCCCGTTTCTACTTTTAGGATTGACAGGATTAGGGGCTAGTTTCTGGGTTTATCTTGCCACGCGAGGTGCCTATCGCGATGGAGTTCTAACAGAGGAAGGAGCAGAGATCTTCTATCTCTGGACGAGTTTTGAAAATATGCTTCGGGATATTGCTCATCTGGATCAGGCCGAGCTAGAGAGCATCGTCCTTTGGAACCGTCTACTGGTCTATGCAACTCTTTTTGGTTATGCCAAGAAGGTGAGCAAGTTAATGAAAGTCCGCCATATCCAGCTTGAAAATCCAGATTTGAATCTTTATGTAGCCTATGGTTGGCACTCACAGTTCTACACCTCAACTGCACAAATCAAACAATATACTGCTGTCGCAAATACAGCTAGCAATTACTCCGTCTCTTCTGGAAGTGGAAGTTCGGGTGGAGGATTCTCAGGAGGCGGTGGCGGTGGCAGCATCGGCGCCTTCTAGAAAAAATCTATCGCAACACCCGAAATTATGCTATAATAGAGGACAGAAAAAGGAGTAATGTATGTATTTTATTGAAATTTTGAAGTCAATCTTTTTTGGGATTGTTGAAGGAATTACAGAATGGTTACCAATTTCAAGTACAGGTCACTTGATTTTGGTTGAAGAATTTGTACAATACAAGGACCAAAATGAAGCCTTTATGTCCATGTTTAATGTTGTCATTCAGCTTGGTGCCATTTTAGCAGTTATGGTCATTTACTTTAACAAGCTTAATCCTTTCAAACCTGGTAAAACTAAGGTAGAAGTTCGTAGAACTTGGCAATTGTGGTCAAAAGTTCTCGTTGCAACCTTGCCTTTACTATTGGTCTTTAAGTTAGATGATTGGTTTGATGCTAACTTCCATAATATGGTTTCAGTTGCGATCATGTTGATTATCTATGGTGTTGCCTTTATCTATCTTGAAAAAAGAAATAAGGCCCAAGCTATTGAACCAACAGTAACAGAGCTAGACAAGTTGCCTTATAAAACAGCTCTTTACATCGGACTTTTCCAAGTTCTAGCCCTTTTCCCGGGGACAAGCCGTTCTGGTGCCACTATCGTCGGTGGTTTGTTGAATGGAACAAGTCGCTCTGTCGTAACAGAGTTTACCTTCTATCTCGGAATTCCTGTTATGTTCGGAGCCAGTGCTTTAAAGATTTTCAAATTTATTAAAGCAGGTCAACTCTTGAGTTTTGGTCAACTATTCTTGCTTTTGGTCGCTATGGGAGTTGCCTTTGCGGTCAGCATGGTTGCTATTCGTTTCTTGACCAGCTATGTGAAGAAGCACGACTTTACACTCTTTGGTAAATACCGTATTGTACTCGGTAGCGTCTTGTTGCTTTATAGTTTTGTACGTTTATTTGTATAAGAAAAAGCTTGAAGGAATCTCCCTTCAAGCTTTTTAAAATCCTGTCACTGTGATTCCTAGTAGACGAACGCCTTTCTCTTTTTCAGCTAGTTCTTCGTAGAGTTGAATGGCAGTTTGAGAAATCTGACTAGCGTCCTGTGTTGCTTGTGAGAGGCTTTTCCGCCTAGTTAGAGTGGAGAAGTCAGCGTAACGAATCTTTAGGATAATGATTTTTCCAGCTTTGTCCTGCTTGCTGAGATTGAGGGCTACTTTTTCAGATAGAAGAGTCAGCTCTTTTTTAATATCTTCTTCAGCTTGGAGAATCTTTCCATAGGTTTTCTCCTTGCCGATGGACTTACGAATGCGATTGGACTTGACTGGAGAATTGTGAATTCCACGAGCCTTTCGATAAAGGTCAAAACCGAGTCTGCCAAACCGATCGATTAAAGTGACTTCAGAAACGTCTAATAAGTCTGCGCCAGTATAAATACCCATTTCATGAAGGCGTTCAACTGTTTTTTTGCCCACGCCATGGAATTTAGCAATGTCCATTTGTTTGAGAAAATCTTGAGCTTGTTCTGGGAGGATAACTGTCAAACCATGTGGCTTTTGATAATCGCTGGCCATTTTAGCTAGAAATTTGTTATAAGAAACACCTGCAGAAGCAGTCAGGTGTAGTTCCTGCCAGATATCTTGTTGAATGAGACGAGCTATTTTGACAGCTGACTTGATACCAAGTTTATTTTCCGTCACATCCAAGTAGGCTTCGTCAATACTCATAGGTTCAATCAGGTCGGTGTAACGTTTAAAAATAGCTCGAATCTCAAGTCCCACAGTTTTGTATTTTTCATAATTTCCCGAGATAAAGACGGCTTGAGGACAACGCTCATAAGCTTCTTTAGAACTCATGGCTGAATGAACACCAAAAGCTCGCGCCTCGTAGCTACAAGTAGACACAACTCCTCGTCCGCCTGTTTGTCTGGGGTCACTCCCAATGATAACAGGTTTGCCCTTTAACTTAGGATTATCTCTTATTTCCACCGCAGCAAAAAAGGCATCCATGTCGATATGGATGATTTTTCTGGACAAATCATTAATCAATGGAAATATGAGCATTTTGCTTCCTTTCTAATGTCATTTTTTATTCATTATACCTTTTTTTCTGAAAAAATGGAAAAGAGTACTCATTCTTTCAAATATATAATACAGATTGAACCGAAAAACAGACTGTATTAGAAAAGAAAGTGATAAAAAAGCCTTTCTTTGCTTGTTGAAATCGGTTACTGTATGGTATACTGGTCTCATGAATGTAACAGATGACTGTTACTAGAAAGAAAAATGAGGACATTAACATGGTTGTTAAGACAGTTGTTGAAGCACAAGACATTTTTGACAAAGCTTGGGAAGGCTTCAAAGGCGTAGATTGGAAAGAAAAAGCAAGTATCTCTCGCTTCGTTCAAGCTAACTACACACCTTACGATGGAGATGAAAGCTTCCTTGCTGGACCAACAGAACGTTCACTTCACATCAAAAAGATTGTAGAAGAAACTAAGGCACACTACGAAGAAACTCGTTTCCCAATGGACACTCGTCCAACATCTATTGCTGATATTCCTGCTGGATTTATCGACAAAGAAAACGAATTGATCTTTGGTATCCAAAACGATGAACTCTTCAAATTGAACTTCATGCCAAAAGGTGGTATCCGTATGGCTGAAACTACTTTGAAAGAAAATGGATACGAACCAGACCCAGCTGTTCACGAAATCTTTACTAAATACGTAACAACAGTTAACGATGGTATCTTCCGTGCCTACACTTCAAACATCCGTCGCGCTCGTCACGCTCATACTGTAACTGGTCTTCCAGATGCCTACTCACGTGGACGTATCATCGGTGTTTACGCACGTCTTGCTCTTTACGGTGCAGACTACTTGATGCAAGAAAAAGTAAACGACTGGAATGCGATCAAAGAAATTGATGAAGAAACAATCCGTCTTCGTGAAGAAGTAAACCTTCAATACCAAGCATTGCAACAAGTTGTTCGCTTGGGTGACCTTTACGGAGTTGATGTCCGCAAACCAGCGATGAACACGAAAGAAGCAATCCAATGGGTTAACATCGCCTTCATGGCTGTCTGCCGTGTTATCAACGGTGCTGCAACATCTCTAGGACGTGTACCAATCGTATTGGATATCTTTGCAGAACGTGACCTTGCTCGTGGTACATTTACTGAATCAGAAATCCAAGAATTCGTTGATGATTTCGTTATGAAACTTCGCACAGTTAAATTTGCTCGTACAAAAGCTTATGACCAATTGTACTCAGGTGACCCAACTTTCATCACAACTTCTATGGCTGGTATGGGTAACGACGGTCGTCACCGTGTTACTAAGATGGACTACCGTTTCTTAAACACTCTTGACAACATCGGTAACTCTCCAGAACCAAACTTGACAGTTCTTTGGACTGATAAATTGCCATACAACTTCCGTCGCTACTGTATGCACATGAGCCACAAACACTCTTCTATCCAATACGAAGGTGTAACAACAATGGCTAAAGACGGATACGGAGAAATGAGCTGTATCTCATGCTGTGTGTCACCACTTGACCCAGAAAACGAAGATCAACGCCACAACATCCAGTACTTCGGTGCTCGTGTAAACGTTTTGAAAGCCCTTCTTACTGGTTTGAACGGTGGTTACGACGATGTTCACAAAGACTACAAAGTATTTGACATCGATCCTATCCGTGACGAAGTTCTTGAATTCGAATCAGTTAAAGCTAACTTTGAAAAATCACTTGACTGGTTGACTGACACTTACGTAGATGCTTTGAACATCATCCACTACATGACTGACAAGTACAACTATGAAGCTGTTCAAATGGCCTTCTTGCCAACTAAACAACGTGCCAACATGGGATTCGGTATCTGTGGATTTGCTAATACTGTTGATACATTGTCAGCGATTAAATATGCTACTGTTAAACCAATTCGTGATGAAGATGGATACATCTACGATTACGAAACAATTGGTGAGTACCCACGTTGGGGTGAAGATGACCCACGTTCAAACGAATTGGCAGAATGGTTGATCGAAGCTTATACAACTCGTCTACGTAGCCACAAACTTTACAAAGACGCAGAAGCTACAGTATCACTATTGACAATCACATCTAACGTTGCTTACTCTAAACAAACTGGTAACTCACCAGTCCACAAAGGTGTATACCTCAACGAAGATGGTTCTGTGAACTTGTCTAAACTTGAATTCTTCTCACCAGGTGCGAACCCATCTAACAAAGCTAAAGGTGGATGGTTGCAAAACTTGAACTCACTTGCTAGCCTTGACTTTGGTTACGCAGCTGACGGTATCTCATTGACAACTCAAGTTTCACCTCGCGCTCTTGGTAAGACTCGTGACGAACAAGTTGATAACTTGGTAACAATCCTTGATGGTTACTTTGAAAACGGTGGACAACACGTTAACTTGAACGTTATGGACTTGAACGATGTTTACGAAAAGATCATGTCAGGTGAAGACGTTATCGTACGTATCTCTGGATACTGTGTAAACACTAAATACCTCACTCCAGAACAAAAAACTGAATTGACACAACGTGTCTTCCACGAAGTTCTTTCAATGGATGACGCATTGAGCTAAGATTCAATTGTAACAGAGAAAAGCCAGTCGATATGACTGGCTTTTTTTTGTACTTCAAAAAATTTTCAAAAATAGTCAAATTTGGTCAAAAAGTTATTGACTTTTACTGACCAATGTGGTATAGTAGAAACATAAGGAAAATGAATTCCTTAAAAAGCTCATTTTCAAGAAATTAGTCTTTGAGAATGAGGTATAGAATCCCAAGGAAGGGGTGAGGCCTATGTTTAATCTAACAGACTTTAAAAAGAAGATGATAAAAGGCTTATTTAAAAAAGAAAAACCAGAAATTATACGTAGGGTAGCTAGTTAGCTAGTCTAAAATTTTTAAAACAAAGGTCAAAGATAGTCAATATCAGAGATCGCAAATAATTAAGAATAAACGAGGTAAAGAATATGAACAACAACTTTAACAACATGGATGATTTATTTAACCAATTGATGGGAGGTATGCGAGGATATAGTTCTGAAAATCGTCGCTACTTGATTAATGGACGTGAAGTGACACCTGAGGAATTTGCTCAGTATCGTGCAACTGGTCAATTACCAAGAAATGCAGAATCTGATGCGCAAATGCAACAACACGCTTCAGGTATGAAACAAGACGGTGTCCTTGCTAAACTAGGTCGTAACCTGACAGCGGAAGCTCGTGAGGGCAAGTTGGATCCTGTTATCGGACGAAACAAGGAAATTCAAGAAACATCTGAAATCCTCTCACGTCGTACGAAAAATAATCCTGTTCTAGTCGGAGATGCAGGTGTTGGTAAGACAGCCGTTGTCGAAGGTCTAGCACAAGCGATTGTGAATGGAGATGTTCCGGCTGCCATCAAGAACAAGGAAATTATTTCTATTGATATCTCAGGTCTTGAGGCTGGTACTCAATACCGTGGTAGCTTTGAAGAAAACGTTCAAAATCTAGTCAACGAAGTGAAAGAAGCAGGAAATATCATCCTCTTCTTTGATGAAATTCACCAAATCCTTGGTGCTGGTTCAATCGGAGGCGATAGTGGTTCTAAAGGTCTTGCAGATATTCTCAAACCAGCTCTCTCTCGAGGTGAGTTGACAGTTATCGGGGCAACGACTCAAGACGAATATCGTAACACTATCTTGAAAAATGCAGCTCTTGCTCGTCGTTTCAACGAAGTCAAGGTCAATGCTCCTTCAGCAGAGGATACCTTTAAAATCCTTCAAGGGATTCGTGACCTCTATCAACAACATCACAATGTTATCTTGCCAGACGAAGTCTTAAAAGCAGCAGTGGATTATTCTATCCAATACATTCCACAACGCAGCTTGCCAGATAAGGCTATCGACCTTGTCGATGTAACGGCAGCTCACTTGGCAGCTCAACATCCTGTAACAGATGTGCATGCTGTTGAACGGGAAATTGAAGCAGAAAAAGACAAGCAAGAAAAAGCAGTTGAGGCAGAAGACTTTGAAGCAGCTCTCAATGCTAAAACACGTATTGCAGAATTAGAGAAAAAAGTCGAAAACCACACAGAAGACATGAAAGTAACTGCAAGCATCAACGATGTGGCTGAGTCTGTAGAACGAATGACAGGTATTCCGGTATCTCAAATGGGAGCATCCGACATCGAACGTTTGAAAGATATGGCTCATCGTTTGGAACACAAGGTTATCGGTCAAGATAAGGCAGTTGAAGCAGTAGCTCGTGCTATCCGTCGTAACCGTGCAGGTTTTGATGAAGGCAATCGCCCAATCGGTAGCTTCCTCTTTGTAGGGCCTACTGGGGTTGGTAAGACGGAGCTTGCTAAACAATTGGCGCTTGATATGTTTGGAACCAAGGATGCGATCATCCGTTTGGATATGTCTGAATACAGTGACCGCACAGCTGTTTCTAAGTTGATCGGTACAACAGCTGGTTATGTTGGGTATGATGACAATAGCAATACCTTGACAGAACGTGTTCGTCGCAATCCATACTCTATCATTCTCTTGGACGAGATTGAAAAAGCTGATCCTCAAGTAATCACCCTTCTCCTCCAAGTCTTGGATGATGGTCGTTTGACTGACGGTCAAGGAAATACCGTTAACTTTAAAAACACTGTCATTATCGCAACATCAAATGCTGGATTTGGCTATGAAGCCAACTTGACGGAAGATGCGGATAAACCAGAATTAATGGATCGTTTGAAACCATTCTTCCGTCCAGAATTCCTTAACCGCTTTAACGCAGTTATCGAGTTCTCACACTTGAATAAGGAAGACCTTTCTAAGATTGTGGACTTGATGTTGGCGGAAGTCAACCAAACCTTGGCTAAGAAAGACATTGATTTGGAAGTCAGCCAAGCAGCTAAGGACTTTATCACAGAAGAAGGTTATGACGAAGTCATGGGTGTTCGTCCACTCCGCCGTGTGGTTGAACAACAAATTCGTGATAAGGTAACAGATTTCCACTTGGATCATCTAGATGCCAAACATTTGGAAGCAGACATGGAAGATGGCGTTTTGGTCATTCGTGAAAAAGCCTAACTCGAGATTTTGAGAATAAAAATAAGGAACTAGCTAAAAAGCTGGTTCCTTATTGTGTTTAGATGATATGACGCTCAAAGGCATCATCTGAGATTCCTTGTTCCAAGATGAGTTTCGCCCATTCTTTAGCAGAAAAGAGGCTGTGGTCCTTGTAATTACCGCAAGATTCGATGGTTGTTCCAGGGACATCTTCCCAAGTGGTAGTCTCAGCAATTTCCTTGAGCGAATCCTTGATAACGGCCGCGATTTCAGCACTGGTATGACGTCCCCACATAATCATGTGAAAACCTGTACGGCAGCCAAATGGCGAACAGTCAATCATGCCGTCAATGCGGGTACGGATGAGTTTGGCCAAGAGGTGCTCGATAGTGTGAAGGCCAGCGGTAGGGATAGAGTCCTCATTTGGCTGTACCAAGCGAATATCAAAATTGGAGATGACGTCTCCCTTTGGCCCTATTTCTTCTCCAATCAAGCGGACATAGGGTGCTTTAACAATGGTGTGGTCAAGTTCAAAACTTTCAACAATAACTTCTTTTGACATGGTCGTTCCTTTCAGTTTTCTTCTTTCATTATATCATAAAGCCTGCTCTTGATGGAGTTTAATAAATGACTTTTTGAGACTAGCATTATAACAAAGTCTCCATACAAAACCCTCAGGATTATAAAGATAAAGGAAAAGAAAAACTGAGTTCTTTCTAATGAAGCTAGAGTGACTTTTGAAAGGTGGGATCATCTTTTAGAATTTTTGCTCGATCTCTGAACTAATTCTGAACTAGATTGGGTATACTGGAGAAAATAAAGATAAAGGAGTTCAGTATGGAACATATGGTGAAAATAGAAGGAGTCTGCAAGAAGCATGGCAGCAAGCAGATTTTGGAAGATATTTCTTTTACAGCTAGAAGCGGTCGGATTACAGCTTTTCTGGGTCCAAATGGTGCAGGGAAAAGTTCGACCTTGAGGATTCTCTTGGGGTTAGATCGGGCGACAGCAGGGACGGCGACTTTTGATGGGCAAACCTATCAGTCAATGACTTATCCGCTCAGAACGGTAGGTGCAGCCTTTGATGGCATTGGCGGTCTGCCAAATCGAAAGGTCTATGACCACTTAAGGATTATTGCGGCGAGTAATGCTATTCCCAAGTCTCGGATCAATGAGGTTTTAGAGATGACTGGAATCGCTCATAAGAGGAAGGACCTCTTGTCAAGCCTGTCTCTGGGGGAAGGTCAGCGGCTGGGTTTGGCTGCAGCTTTGCTGGGTGATCCTCAGTTTCTTATATTAGATGAGCCGACTAATGGGCTGGATCCAAGTGGGATCAAGTGGTTTAGAAAGTTCATCCGTCAGCAGGCTGATTTAGGGAAAACGGTACTTCTATCTTCTCATATCCTGTCAGAGGTGCAAATGGTGACAGATGATGTAGTCTTGATTCATCATGGGCGCATTATTGAGCAGGGACGATTAGAAGAGGTGCTGCAAGATTCAGACAGTCTAGAAGATCTCTTCTTTGATTTGACAGAGGAGGTATAAGATGAAAGAAACGATGTCCTTATTGCATTCAGAATGGTTGAAAATTTGCTCAACCAAGGCTTTCAAAGTGAGTATGGCATTCATGCTGCTCTTGGTGCCTGTCGTATCCTGGTTGGAGGGCCGACAGTATCTGTCTATCGGCTTGGATGCTACACCTGAGACGGTTCCTAATCTGATAAACGCCATTGATCCGCTGGAATATCTAGGTCTCAACGGGGCCTCTATGGCAGTCATGGTTTTGGTCATCTTAGCTGGAATTTTGGGAGCTATGGAATTTCAGTCTCATAGCTTGAGAACCAGTCTTTTATCCTGTAATAACCGCCTGAAGCTGCTTGTGGGGAAACTCATGACCTTTACTTGCTTTTCTCTTGCCATTAGCTTTTTATCAATTTACTTTAGTTATATGGTCATGCATTTCGCTTTAGGAAAGGAAGGGCTTGATCCGATTCTGCTCAATCAGGCAGCTTGGAGTTTGATTTTGTGGAAAACCTTATCCCTAACCTTATTAGGAATCCTTTCATTTTTGTTAGGTTTATTGGCTCGGACCATGCTAGTTCCTCTGCTTTTTCTCATACCCCAGATCTATAATCTGGGAAACTACCTGGCAGCTCACACGAGTTGGGGGGGTTATTTGCCACAGCCAGCAGGAGAGTTGTTTGCTGCAACGCCAACTTCCCAATATGCTAACAATCCCTTGCAAGGGCTGTTGATACTTGGTGCATGGCTGCTAGTCATCGGCGGCATGGCTTCTCTGCGCTTTTTGAAGACGGATTTAGGAGGGCGATACTGATGATAAAAGCTCTGCTTAAAAGTGAATGGATTAAGTTCCGTTCTTACTATCTCGCTCTTGGTGCAGCCTTGGTGGTTCTGGTAGTCGTTCCTTTTTTCCTGATGAATCTTGACTACAGTCAGACAGCAGTTGGTCAGACGAAGGCTCTGAGCGAGGTTTTGCATGCCCTCTATCTGGCGCAGCCTGTCATCGTCATCTTCACTTCTCTCTATTTTGCCCAAGAGTTTGTCAATTCTGGGATGCGAACGAATTTTCTAACCGTATCAAATAGAAAGGCTTGGTTGGCTGGGAAATTCCTTTTTCTGGCCTTGCTGCTCTTGGTTCTCTACAGTGTCATGATAGGCAGTTGTTTCCTTGTTATGCTGGCTCGTTTTGACCTAAGCTTTAGCTGGTCCTTACTAGGGAAATTTCTTTATTACAGCTCTTTTGGTCTTCTCAGCAATATTTTTCTGGCTTTTTTAACTGCCGGCCTCGCTTTGCTCTTTCAATCTTGGGTTGTGCCGGTGTCGGTGCTCTTTCCTCTCTTGATTGGTCTCAGCCGTTTATTGGCAACGTTCATCAAGGAGGCAAAGTACCTGCCCGATCTGGCTACCCTAAATCTTTTTGAGTATGAAGGGCTTCAGCAGTCAATAGATCTCTCAGGGCTGGGGATACAGCTTTTATGGTTAGCTTTGGTTTGGAGCTCTGCCATATTTTTAACCTTGAAACGAGATGTTCGCTAGAGGTATGCTATAATGGAACTCATGAGACAGTATCGTATTTTGGTAGTTGATGACGACCGGAGCATTTTGAAGCTAGTAAAAAACGTCCTAGAGCTAGATGCTTATGATGTGACGACGCTTGATCGGATAGAAGAGCTAGATTTGACGCATTTTGTCGGATATGACTTGATTCTGCTGGATGTGATGATGGAGCCTGTTAACGGTTTTGAGCTGTGTTCCTACATTCGTCCTCATCTTTCGTGTCCGATCATCTTTTTGACGGCTAAGGAGTTAGAGGCGGACAAGGTGGAAGGGCTCTTTCGCGGAGCAGATGACTATATTGTCAAGCCTTTTGGAACCAAAGAATTGCTGGCGCGTGTCAGAGCTCATCTTCGGCGGGAGGAAAGACGTGAGGAGCGATATTCTGAAATTGCTTCTTGTCAATTTTATCTAGAGCGCTATGAAGTTGCCTGTTTTGGTAAAGTCTTGAAATTTTCAGAGCGTGAGTTTAAGTTACTGCATTTACTTGCTAGCAATCCCAAGCAGACCTTCTCAGCTGAACGCCTGCATACCTTGCTTTACCCAGAAAGCTCAGAAACACAGCTTCGCTCCATCTCAGAATACGTATATCAGATTCGCCAAAAATGTAAACAAGAAGGGCTACAAGCAATCGCAACAGTGAGAGGAGTAGGCTATAGATGGCAATTAGAACCCGAAATTTCAAAAGCCTAGTCTGGACAACCAGTTTAAAAATCGTCTTTTTTCATGTTTTGATTTTTGTGCTTATAGGTTATGAATTTACACAAGGCAACGATTATGCCCTTTTCACCTTGTTCTTCTGGGCAGGGAGCTTGCTGCTGATTACTTTTTATCATATTTTGAAATTGCTCCGAAAAATCGACAGGGAAATAAAAATGCTAAAGAGCGAGAAGTTTTTAGAAGAAAATCAAAGCCAGCTTTTTCGGATCGAGGAAATGCTAGAAGTTTATAGCGATTTACGAAGCAGCCACCAAGAAAATGCTCGTCTTCTAAAAAGAGAGCAGCAGCATAATCAGGAATTGATTTTACAGCTATCAGCGACATCGCACGATTTGAAGACGCCCCTAACTGTGATTAAGGGGAATGCTGAGCTCTTGGAGTTGGCGCAGTTGGGTCAGCCACAGGCAGACTATGCTGCTGAGATTTTGCAGGCCAGTCACAAGATGGAAGAGTATTGTGGCTCTTTGATTGATTACGCTAAGACTTTTCAGATTGATTCTAATCAGTTCAGTCAGCTTTCCTTGGAGGACTTTTTGGCTTCTTTACAGGACGACTGGGCGCTGTTCAGCAAACAGGAAAGCTATCGTTTTTCTCTCCAAGAAGATTGTGAGCCTGGTCTGATTTTGTCAGTTCATTTGGACTATCTCAAGCGAGCTTTGCTCAATATTTTACTAAATGCGCTTGAACATGCTAATCAGGACCAAAAGGAAGTGAAGCTGACGGTATCAGTGCAGCAGGACCAGTTGGTTTTTGCTATCTGGAACAATGGCCCTACATTTTCAGAGGAGATGCTGCTGGGAGCAGATCAGCTCTTTTACCAGAGTGACCAAAGCCGCAATTCAGCTAATCCCCATCATGGTATCGGCTTAGCCTTTTCTAAGCAGGTAGCTTTCTTGCACGGTGGTCGTCTGACCCTGCTCAATCCAGACCAAGGAGGCGCCTGTGTCGAGTTGACAACTTCATTGAAATAAATGAGAATGGAAAATCATAAAAACGCATAATATCAAGTGTTCAAAAGCCTTGATATTATGCGTTTTATCTTTTATCATGTAAAGATTTACTGGATTTTTCCCTCGAATTGAGTTTTATCCAGCCTTGTTTATTTACTTCCGATACAAACGGTCGTATTGGTAGAATGGGTCAAAGGTAACGTTGATACCCAATTTGCGTAGGACATTCTTGTCTTCATCGGTCAAGATGATGGTTGAGTGAGCTTCGCTTCCTTTGAGGTTACCAAGTTCCTTCATTGCGCGCGCAGCATCAGGATTTTCCATAGCTGTGATGGCAAGTGCAATCAAAATCTCATTTGAGTGGAGGCGAGGATTGCGACTGCCTAGATGGTTAATCTTGAGACCTTGAATTGGTTTGACAACTTCAGGCTCGATTAGTTTCACTTCCTTAGCGATGTCAGCAGATTTCTTGATAGCATTGATCAAGGCAGCGGCTGTAGGGCCAAAGAGTTCTGAGTTTTTACCAGTGACAATGTCGCCAGATGGCAATTCAAGAGCCAGAGCAGGTCCACCAGTTTCGTCAGCTTTTTGGCGTGCAGCAACAGCAACCTTGCGGTCTGCAGGTGTGATACCGAGGTCGTTCATGAGAAGTTCAATCTTCTTGACAGCAGTTTCTCCGACTTTTTCAGCTTTAAAATCAAGGACTGTTTGATAGTAACGGCGAATGATTTCTTGTTTAGAGGCTTCGATAGCAGCTTCATTATCTGTAATAGCAAAGCCAACCATGTTGACACCCATGTCTGTTGGTGAAGCGTATGGAGATTCACCGAGAATGCGTTCCAACATACGTTTGAGTACTGGGAAGATTTCAATGTCACGATTGTAGTTGACAGTGGTTTCTCCATGGGTTTGGAGATGGAAGGGGTCAATCATGTTGACATCGTCAAGGTCTGCTGTGGCAGCCTCATAAGCCAAGTTAACAGGGTGATGAAGGGGCAGGTTCCAGACTGGGAAGGTTTCAAACTTAGCGTAGCCAGACTTGATACCATTGATTTGGTCGTGGTACATGTTTGACATACAAGTGGCCAATTTTCCAGAACCTGGCCCAGGAGCTGTTACGACGATCAAGTTGCGACTGGTTTTGATGTAGTCATTTTTTCCCATACCTTCAGGAGAAATGATGTGGTCCATATCCGTCGGATATCCTTTGATTGGATAATGAAGATAAGAATCAATCCCGTTTTTATCTAACTGGTTGCGGAAGGCATCTGCAGCGGGTTGTCCAGCGTACTGTGTGATGACAACGGAGCCAACAAAAATTCCCAGCTCATTGAATTTGTCAATCAAACGAAGAACTTCTTGGTCATAGGAAATGTCCAAGTCACCTCGTGCTTTGGAATGTTCAATGTTGCTAGCATTAATGGCGATCACAACTTCAACCTGCTCTTTCAATTCTTGTAAGAGCTTGATTTTGTTGTCAGGCTCATAACCAGGAAGGACACGAGCAGCGTGGAAATCTTCTAACATTTTGCCGCCAAACTCCAAGTAGAGCTTGCCGTCAAATTGGTTGATGCGCTCCAAAATGTGGTCGCGCTGTAGATTCAAATATTGTTCAGAACTAAAAGCTTGTTTTTTCATTTTTTTACCTCTGACCTCTATTATAATAAAAAATTGGAAGTTAGGAAACTATGGAGTTAAAAAAGGAATCAAAAAGATTAGGCAAACGCTTGCACTAAGTTTAAAAAAGCGCTATCATAGACTATAGATTATTAAAATAATGAGGTAAGATGATGCAAGAAAAATGGTGGCACAATGCCGTAGTCTATCAAGTCTATCCAAAGAGTTTTATGGACAGCAACGGAGATGGGATTGGCGATTTGCCAGGAATTACTAGTAAGTTAGACTATCTGTCTAAGTTAGGAATCACAGCGATTTGGCTTTCTCCTGTTTATGACAGCCCTATGGACGATAATGGCTATGATATTGCTGATTATCAAGCGATTGCAGCTATTTTTGGAACCATGGAGGACATGGACCAACTGATCGCAGAAGCTAAGAAACGTGGTATTCGAATTATCATGGACTTAGTGGTCAATCATACCTCAGATGAACATGCTTGGTTTGTCGAAGCCTGTGAAAATCCCGACAGCCCTGAGCGAGACTACTATATCTGGCGAGATGAGCCCAATGATTTGGAGTCTATCTTTAGTGGATCTGCTTGGGAATACGATGAAAAGTCAGGCCAATACTATCTCCACTTTTTCAGCAAGAAACAGCCGGATCTCAACTGGGAGAATGAAAAACTGCGCCAGAAAATTTATGAGATGATGAACTTCTGGATTGATAAAGGCATTGGTGGTTTCCGTATGGATGTCATTGACATGATTGGGAAAATTCCTGACGAGAAGGTAGTCAATAATGGTCCCATGCTCCATCCCTATCTCAAGGAAATGAATCAGGCGACTTTTGGAGATAAAGATCTATTGACGGTAGGAGAGACCTGGGGAGCAACGCCAGAGATTGCTAAGCTCTACTCGGATCCAAAGGGACAAGAATTGTCTATGGTCTTCCAGTTTGAACACATCTGTCTTCAGTATCAGGAAGGGCAACCTAAGTGGCACTATCAAAAAGAGCTAAATATCAGTAAGTTAAAAGAGATTTTTAACAAATGGCAGACAGAGTTAGGAGTTGAAGACGGCTGGAATTCCCTCTTCTGGAACAACCATGACCTTCCTCGCATTGTCTCTATCTGGGGAAATGACCAAGAATACCGTGAAAAATCTGCCAAAGCCTTTGCGATTTTGCTTCATCTTATGAGAGGGACTCCCTATATTTACCAAGGTGAGGAGATTGGGATGACCAATTATCCTTTTGAAACACTGGATCAAGTAGAGGACATAGAATCCCTCAACTATGCGCGTGAAGCTCTTGGAAAAGGCGTTCCGATGGAAGAAATTATGGACAGTATCCGTGTTATTGGTCGTGACAATGCCCGTACTCCGATGCAATGGGATGAGAGTAAAAATGCTGGTTTCTCAACAGGTAAACCTTGGTTGGCAGTTAATCCAAACTACGAAAAAATCAACGTTCAAGAAGCGCTGGCAAATCCAGATTCTATTTTCTATACTTATCAGAAGTTGATCCAGATCCGTAAGGAAAACAGTTGGCTGATTCGAGCTGATTTTGAACTACTCGATACGGCTGATAAGGTTTTTGCTTATATCCGTAAGGACGGTGAGCGCCGCTTCCTAGTTGTGGCTAACTTGTCCAATGAAAAACAAAACTTTTCAGTAGAAGGAAGAGTTAAGTCAATCTTGATTGAAAACACTACTGCTAAAGAAGCAGTTGAAAAACAAACCTTGGCTCCATGGGATGCCTTCTGTGTGGAAATGACTGACTAAAATGAGAGAACCTCAAGCTTCAAAAGTTTGAGGTTTTTTACTAAAAATTGTGTAGAAAAATCTTTTAAAAATCTTTTAAAAATATTTGTTAGAATTTTCTAAAAAATCTGGCGAAAGTCCTTGCTTTTATGAAAAAATAGGGTATAATGGTGAAAACACTATCTTTAAGGAGATTACTTATGAAATCGAAAAAGTGGCTCTTAGGAGCAGGTGCTGTCTTGAGTGCAGCTCTTCTGTTAACTGCTTGTGGGCAAAGCGAAAAGAAGGCTGATGCTCCCAAGACATTTTCTTATGTCTATGCAATAGATCCATCATCTTTGGACTACAGTGTGACGAGCAAGAGCTCAACTTCTGACGTTATAGCCAACGTTGTCGATGGCCTCTTGGAAAACGATAAATACGGGAACTTGATTCCGTCGCTTGCAGAAGACTGGTCCGTTTCTAAAGATGGCTTGACTTATACCTACAAACTTCGTAAGGGTGTAAAATGGTATACTTCTGAGGGAGAAGAGTATGCTGAAGTCAAGGCTCAGGACTTTGTTACTGGTCTGAAACACGCAGCTGATGGTAAATCAGACGGCCTCTCTCTCCTTCAAGACTCTATCAAAGGTTTGGCTGCCTACATTAGTGGTGAAAGCAATGACTTTTCTACTGTAGGAGTTAAGGCTGTTGATGATTACACGGTAGAATATACGCTCAACAAACCAGAAAGTTTCTGGAATTCTAAAGTTACAACTGCAACCATGCTTCCAGTTAATGAAGAGTTTTTGAATTCTAAAGGGAGCGACTACGGTGCGCCAACACCATCAAGCATCCTTTATAACGGTCCTTATTTCTTGAAATCATTGACTTCAAAATCAGTCATCGAATATGAAAAGAATCCAAACTACTGGGATAAGGACAATGTTAAGATTGACAACATCAAACTAACTTTCTATGATGGTTCCGACCAAGAATCTTTGATTCGCAGCTTTACACAAGGTGCTTATACAACAGCCCGTCTCTTCCCAACAAGCTCAAACTTTGAGTCAACTAAAAAAGAGTACGGCGATAAGATTGTCTACAGTCCACAAGAAGCGACAAGCTACTACCTCACTGTTAACGTAAACCGCCAGTCTTACAATAAAACGGCCAAAACGGACGAGGCTCAAAAAACTTCAACGAAAGAAGCTCTTCTCAACAAGAACTTCCGTCAGGCACTGAACTTTGCCCTTGACCGTCACTCTTACACTGCTCAGTTGAATGGTGAAGAAGGTGCGGACAAGATTATCCGTAATAGCCTAGTACCTCATGACTACGTTCAAGTAGGTGAAAAGACATTTGGAGAGTTGGCTCAGGCAGAGCTCGTTTCTTATGGTGACCAGTGGAAAGATGTAGCCCTTACAGATGGTAAGGATACGATTTACAGTCCTGAAAAAGCTAAGGCAGCCTTTGCAAAGGCTAAGACAGAATTGCAGTCCAAGGGTGTCACCTTCCCAATCCGTTTGGATGTTCCAGTTGAACAAACAGATGTAATCGCCGTTCAACAAACCAACTCACTCAAGCAGTCTATCGAATCATCACTTGGTACGGAGAATGTCATTGTCGATGTTCTTCAAATGACAGATAATGAAAAAATGAGCATTACGTCTCAAGCTAAGGTTCCAGCACAAAAAGACTATGACTTGAATGGAACTGGTTGGGGGCCAGACTATCAGGACCCAGCTACCTACCTAAACATTCTTGATGCTAAGAAGGGTTCTGCCCTTAAACACTTGGGTATCACCCGTGGAAAAGACCCAGAAGTGATGGCTCAAGTTGGTCTAGATGAATACAAGAAACTCTTGGATGATGCTGCAGCTGAAACTAGCGACCTTAATAAGCGTTATGAAAAATACGCTAAAGCTCAAGCTTGGGTGTCTGATAGCTCACTCTTAATCCCAGTAGCTTCTTCAGGTGGTTCTCCAACTGTTAGTCGTACTGTACCATTCTCAAAAGCATACTCACAAGTCGGAATCAAGGGAGACCCGTTTGTATTCAAAGGTTTGGAGCTGCAAAAGGATGTCGTGACTACAAAAGAATACGAAGAAGCTCTCAAGAAATGGCAGAAAGAAAAGATTGAAACAAATGCCAAATACCAAAAAGAGCTAGAGAAACACGTCAAATAGTCTATAAAAGAAAAGGAAGTTGCAGAAAATCTGTACTTCCTTTTTCTGATTTTGAGATACCAGTTGTCGTAAAACTAGTAACTTTACAATTTAGGATGGATTTGATAGAATATGTTTATGTTACAAGAAGTGACATAAAGGAGTGAATGATGAAAATGAAAAAAAGACTTATCGGAACAGGTCTTGTCTTAGCGACAGGGATTATGCTCTCTGCATGTGGACAGTCCAACACAGATACTAGCACTTATTCATCAACATTTAGTGCGAATCCGACAACTTTTAACTATCTTCTAGATTATTATACGGATAACACTGCCGTTATTACCAATCTAGTAGATGGTTTGCTGGAAAATGATAGCTATGGGAATCTAACGCCAGCTCTAGCTGAAGATTGGTCTGTTTCAGCAGATGGTTTGACCTATACCTACAAACTCAGAAGAGATGCCAAGTGGTACACAGCTGATGGAGAAGAGTATGCTCCAGTCAAAGCCCAAGACTTTGTTACTGGGATCAAGTATGCTGCGGACAACAAGGGGCAAGCCATGGATCTCATTCAAAATTCTATCAAGGGATTGAATGACTATGTGACGGGTGTGACTAATGACTTTTCGACTGTTGGTGTCAAAGCATTGGATGATTACACAGTCGAGTACACTTTAACTCGACCAGAGCCGTACTGGAATTCAAAGACAACCAATAGTATTCTTTTCCCAGTCAACGAAGAATTCTTGAAATCAAAGGATAAAGATTTTGGTACCTTGACACCAGACGGTATCCTTTATAATGGCCCATATTTGTTAAAAGATTTTACATCAAAATCGTCAATCGAATATGTGAAGAATCCACACTATTATGACCATGATAAAGTAACCATTGAAAAAGTTAAGTTAGCTTACTTTGATGGGTCAGATCAGGAGATGACGATTCGAAACTTTGAAAGTGGTGCTTACTCGATTGCGGGAGTCTATCCAAATAGTTCGAACTATGCTAAGACAAAAGAAAAATACCAAGACAATATCGTCTATAGCTTACAAGATAAGACATCTTGGTACTTTAACTTTAACGTCAACCGCAAGACCTATAACCATACTGCAAAAACATCAGATCAACAAAAGAAATCAGCTCAAACAGCTATCTTAAATAAAAATTTCCGTCAGGCTATCAACTTTGGTATTGATCGAACAGCCTACTCTGCTCAATCTAACGGTGAAGAAGCAGCGAGCAAAACCCTTCGTAATACTCTGGTTCCCCCAACATTTGTCCAGGTGGGAGATAAGACCTTTGGAGAAGTAACGGCTTCTAAGCTTGTGAACTACGGGACTGAGTGGTCAGGCATCAATTTGGCGGATGCTCAAGATGCCTACTTTAACAAGGAAAAGGCCCAAGCAAAATTTGCGGAAGCCAAAAAGGAATTGGAAGCCCAAGGGGTGACCTTCCCGATTCATTTGGATGTCCCAGTTGATCAAACCAATAAAAATGCGGTTTCTGGTATGAACTCGGTTAAACAAACCCTTGAAACAGTACTAGGTTCTGACAATATCGTCATTGATGTTCAACAGCTTTCGACAGATGACTTTGGAAATGTCGCATTTCTAGCACCCAATCCAGCAGCTCGTGACTACGACCTAAACTTTGATGGTTGGGTTGGTGATTACCAAGATCCATCAACTTATCTAGATCCATTCAATGCAGAAGATGGCTTCTATCTCAAGATTTTCGGTTTAGATGCTAAGGAAGATCAAGGACTGATCAAGAGTCTAGGATTAGATACCTATACAAAACTTCTAAAAGAAGCAGATGCTGAGAATCAAGATGTCGCTAAGCGTTATGAAAAATATGCTGAAGCTCAAGCTTGGATGATTGACAATTCTCTAGTCATGTCTGCGATGTCAAATGGTGGTACAGCCTCTGTAACTAAAGTAACTCCGTTTACACGTGCCTACTCTCTAGTGGGAATCAAGGGTGACGGAAATAACTATAAGTACATGAGATTACAAAAAGACCCTGTTACCAAGAAACAATTTGACGAGGCCAAGGCTAAGTGGGAAGAAGAAAGTAAAAAGGCTATCGAAAAGAGCCAAAAAGAATTTGAAAATCATATCAAATAAAAAGTTAAATAAGGTCTCTTGCAAGGGACCTTATTTTTGTTTGCTCAAGCTTCTAAATAATGAAAGCGGCCACTTCAAAATATAGCTAAGAAAAAAGGAATGAAAACGCTGAGAATTGTGGGAATGAATGGAATTTGTCCTACTTTTGTGATATAATTACTTTAATTATTATAGTATAGGGGAGTGTCATGACGAAACGTTCAAAGAGATCTCGCTCGGGGAAAGTAAAGCGAAGCGTTAACATAGCCTTGTTAGCTATTTATCTATTGTTGGCTGGCTTTTTATTGTTTTTGATTTTTAAATACCATATCCTTGCTTTTAGATATCTTAATCTAGTGGCAACTGCGTTAGTTCTACTAGTTGCCTTAGCAGGGCTGCTCTTGATTATCTATAAAAAAGCTGAAAAGTTCACCATTTTTCTATTGGTGCTCTCTATCCTTGTCAGCTCTGTGTCGCTCTTTGCAGTACAGCAGTTTGTTGGACTGACCAATCGTTTAAATGCGACTTCTAATTACTCAGAATATTCGATCAGTGTCGCTGTTTTAGCAGATAGTGAGATTGGAAATGTTACGCAACTGACGAGTGTGACAGCACCGACTGGGACTGATAATGAAAATATTCAAAAACTACTAGCTGATATCAAGTCAAGTCAGAATACCGATTTGACGGTCAACCAGAGTTCGTCTTACTTGGCAGCTTACAAGAGTTTGATCGCAGGTGATACCAAGGCCATTGTCTTAAATAGTGTCTTTGAAAATATCATCGAGTCAGAGTATCCAGATTACGCATCGAAGATAAAAAAGATTTATACTAAGGGATTCACTAAAAAAGTAGAAGCTCCTAAAACTTCAAAGAGTCAGTCTTTTAATATCTATGTGAGTGGAATTGATACCTATGGCCCGATTAGTTCAGTGTCGCGTTCAGACGTCAATATCCTGATGACTGTCAATCGAGATACCAAGAAAATCCTCTTGACCACAACGCCACGTGATGCTTATGTACCAATCGCAGATGGTGGAAATAATCAAAAAGATAAATTAACCCATGCGGGTATTTATGGGGTTGATTCGTCCATCCACACCTTAGAAAATCTCTATGGAGTGGATATCAATTACTATGTGCGATTGAACTTCACTTCGTTTTTGAAATTGATTGATTTGTTGGGTGGGGTAGATGTTTATAATGATCAGGAATTTACTGCCCATACAAATGGAAAGCATTACCCTGTAGGCAATGTTCATCTTGATTCAGAACAGGCTCTTGGTTTTGTTCGTGAGCGCTACTCCCTAGCAGATGGTGACCGTGACCGTGGGCGCAATCAACAAAAGGTGATTGTAGCTATCCTTCAAAAATTAACGTCGACCGAAGCACTGAAAAATTATAGTACGATTATTGATAGCTTGCAAGATTCTATCCAAACAAACATGCCACTTGAGACCATGATGAACTTGGTCAATGCTCAGTTAGAAAGTGGTGGAACTTACAAAGTGAATTCGCAAGACTTGAAAGGTACAGGACGTATGGATCTTCCTTCTTATGCGATGCCAGATAGCAACCTCTATATGATGGAAATTGACGACAGCAGCCTTGCATCTGTCAAAACTGCTATTCAAGACGTGTTGGAGGGCAGATGAAATGATTGATATTCATTCGCACATTGTCTTTGATGTAGATGATGGTCCCAAGTCAAGAGAGGAAAGCAAGGCCCTCTTGACAGAAGCCTACAGGCAGGGGGTGCGAACCATTGTCTCTACCTCTCATCGTCGCAAGGGCATGTTTGAAACTCCAGAAGAGAAGATAGCAGAAAATTTTCTTCAGGTTCGGGAAATAGCTAAGGAAGTTGCGAGTGACTTGGTCATTGCTTATGGGGCGGAAATTTACTACACACCAGATGTTTTGGATAAACTGGAAAAAAAGCGGATTCCGACCCTCAATGATAGTCGTTATGCCTTGATAGAGTTTAGTATGAACACTCCTTATCGCGATATTCATAGCGCCTTGAGCAAGATCTTGATGTTGGGAATTACTCCAGTCATTGCCCACATCGAGCGTTATGATGCTCTTGAAAATAATGAAAAACGCGTTCGAGAACTGATCGATATGGGCTGTTACACGCAAGTAAATAGTTCACACATCCTCAAACCCAAACTTTTTGGAGAACGTTATAAATTCATGAAAAAAAGAGCTCAGTATTTTTTAGAGCAGGATTTGGTTCATGTGATTGCAAGTGATATGCACAATCTAGACGGCAGACCTCCTCGCATGGCAGAAGCATATGACCTTATTGCCCAAAAATACGGAGAAGCGAAGGCTCAGGAACTCTTTATAGACAATCCTCGAAAAATTGTAATGGATCAACTAATTTAGGAGAAATGATGAAAGAACAAAATACGATAGAAATCGATGTATTTCAATTACTTAAAACTTTGTGGAAACGCAAGCTAATTATTTTATTAGTGGCGCTTGTGACAGGGGCGGGAGCTTTTGCTTATAGCACTTTTATTGTTAAGCCAGAATATACGAGTACCACGCGAATTTATGTAGTGAATCGCAATCAAGGAGACAAGCCAGGATTGACAAACCAGGACTTGCAGGCAGGATCTTATCTGGTAAAAGACTACCGTGAGATTATCCTTTCGCAGGATGTATTGGAAAAGGTAGCGACAAATTTGAAATTGGACATGGCAGCAAAAACGTTAGCTAGCAAAGTTCAAGTGACTGTACCAGCTGATACTCGTATCGTCTCAATCTCTGTCAAGGATAAACAACCAGAGGAAGCCAGCCGCATCGCTAATTCTCTACGAGAAGTTGCTGCAGAAAAGATCATCGCTGTAACGCGAGTATCTGATGTAACGACGCTTGAAGAAGCGCGACCAGCTACGACTCCCTCTTCTCCAAATGTTCGACGCAACACCTTGTTTGGTTTTCTTGGAGGAGTCGTCGTAACAGTAATTACTGTTCTTTTGATTGAGTTATTCGATACCCGTGTGAAACGTCCTGAAGATGTCGAAGATGTACTACAAATTCCACTTCTAGGGGTCGTTCCAGATTTGGACAAAATGAAATAGGAGGAAGTTATGCCAACGTTAGAAATCTCACAGGCAAAATTGGATCTTGTAAAAAAGGCGGAGGAATATTATAACGCTTTGTGCACGAACCTACAGTTAAGTGGAGATGATTTGAAAGTATTTTCTATCACTTCTGTGAATCCAGGAGAAGGAAAATCAACGACTTCCACCAATATCGCTTGGGCTTTTGCGCGTGCAGGTTACAAAACGCTGCTGATTGATGGAGATATTCGCAATTCTGTTATGTCAGGTGTCTTTAAAGCAAGGGATAAGATTACAGGACTGACAGAATTTTTATCAGGAACCACAGACCTGTCACAGGGGCTTTGTGATACCACTATTGAAAATCTCTTTGTGATTCAGGCTGGCTCTGTATCGCCGAATCCGACAGCCCTTCTTCAAAGTAAGAATTTCAGTACAATGCTTGAAACCTTGCGTAAATATTTTGACTACATCATTGTAGACACTGCTCCCGTAGGTGCCGTGATTGATGCAGCTATCATTACGCGAAAATGTGATGCTTCTATTTTAGTGACGGCAGCGGGTGAAACAAATCGACGGGATATTCAAAAAGCGAAAGAACAACTGGAACACACAGGGAAGCCGTTTTTAGGAGTTGTATTGAATAAATTCGATACTTCAGTAGACAAATACGGTTCTTATGGAAATTATGGAAAGAAATAAGTCGTGAAGTATATATAAAGATGCTTTTAGATTTACAATCAGAATTCTTGGAGACTGCTGAATTCAAATAATATTGATTTGAAATAAAATTTGCAAAAGAGTTTTTAATAAGGTGAGTTTCATAATTAGTGATTGAAATCATTCTCTTACTTCCACACTTGGAAAAAAAGGTAAATGAGAAATGTTTTTTTCATAATAAAGTTTTGATATGGCTAGTAGAGTGGTAATATTTTTAGCTTTATCTAGTAATACAATTAATTGTAATCATTTGTGTTCATACCAAGAAATATCAAGTGCTTGTTTTTGAAAATCATAAATGTTAGATAGTTTTTAAATTTCTACAGAGAGATTGTTTTGAGAGGTAATTTATGTATAGGAAAATAAAACGATTAGGGGATATTTTACTTTCTTTTATAGGAATAATAGTACTGTTTCCAGTGTTTATTATAATTGCAATCGCTATAAAGCTTGATTCAAAAGGACCAGTAATATTTAAGCAAAAGCGATTTGGACTTCATAAGGAATCGTTCTATGTCTTTAAATTTCGAACCATGAAGGTTGAATCGCCAAAATATGTGGCGACTCGAGACTTAGATAAGCCAGAACAGTGGATTACCAAGGTAGGTGCTTGCTTGCGAAAAACATCTTTGGATGAACTGCCTCAACTGTGGAACATTCTTGTTGGTGACATGAGTGTTGTAGGTCCTAGACCTGTGGCTATCAATGAACTTGATTTGATAAAAGAAAGAGAACAGTATGGTGCGAATGATATCTTGCCAGGATTAACTGGATGGGCACAAATTAATGGACGTGATAATTTATCAACAGAGATGAAGGCGGAAATAGATGGTTATTATGTAAAACATATGTCGTTAATAATGGATCTTAGATGTATCGTTAGAACAATCCCTTACGTATTAAAACGTAAGGGAATTGTGGAGGGTAGTGGTAAGAAAGAGTTGGATTGAGGCAATGAAAATCTTATTTGTTTGTCAACATTACAAGCCAGAACCTTTTAGGTTGTCAGATATTTGTGAGGATCTAGTTCAACGAGGGCACGAGGTGGCTGTTTTGACAGGGATTCCTAACTATCCCGAGGGAGAAATATATGCTGATTATCGTAAGAGAAAAAAAAGAAGAGAGACTATAGATGGTGTTACTATTTTTCGTTCATACACCATTGCTAGGAGGCAAAATACTTTATACCGTATATTGAATTATTTTAGTTTTGCTCTTTCTTCTACGATAGGTGTTTTATTTGGGCGCTATAAAGCGAAAGATGGCTCAGATTTTGATTGTGTCTTTGTCAATCAACTATCTCCAGTTATGATGGCTTGGGCTGGTATAGCTTATAAGAATAAGTACAATAAACCTACGTTTTTGTATTGCATGGATGTTTGGCCAGATAGTTTAATTGTGGGTGGGGTGAAGGAAAATGGATTGATTTACAAGATATTTGAATTTATTTCAAAAAAAGTATATCAAGCCAGTGATTATATATTTGTTACTAGTCTATCTTTTAAAGATTATTTTGTAAAAAAATTTAATATTCCTCTCCACAAAATTACTTACTTACCACAATATGCAGAGGATTTATTTGTACCAAATGAATCAAAAACGAACAAAAATGCTATCAACTTAACTTTTGCTGGAAATATTGGAAAAGCTCAGAATTTAGAGACTATTTTGAAAGCAGCCAGTGCAATAGAACAGATTCCCGATTTAGCAAAGAGAGTTCATTTTCATTTTGTTGGAGATGGTACGGAACTATTAAACATGCAAAAATTAGCATGTGAACTAGAATTAGAGAACACCTCATTTTATGGTAGACGTCCATTGGAAGAGATGCCGGATTTTTATATAAAATCAGATGCAATGCTAGTTTCTTTAATAGGCGACTCTATAATTTCTCGCACCTTACCAGGAAAGGTGCAATCTTATATGGCTGCTGGAAAACCAATTATAGGGGCGATTTCAGGAGATACTCAGAGAGTTGTAGAAGAAGCAGAATGTGGTTTCATAAGTCCAGAAGGGGATGTTGATCAGTTAGTGCAAAATATTCGTAAGTTTTGTGTGCTTTCTGTAGAGGAAAGAGAGAAACTAGGAAGGCAAGCTCGTTGTTATTATGAAGAGCAGTTTTTGAAAGAGCAGTTTATGACATGCTTAGAAAATCATTTAAAAGAGGGGCTTCTATCGTGAAGGTTTTAATGATTAATTCCGTTTGTGGTATTAGGAGTACTGGGAGAATTTGTACGGATCTCGCAACTGCTTTGACAGAAGAAGGATATGAGGTAAATGATTCATTGGCACGTTATGAATAATCGTAAGTAAAATAAAGTAGATGTGCGAATGTTTTGACAACAGTAAGGAGGAGGTATGGAAACCCAAAAGAAATTTGTTTATTTTTCTAATAGTAGTTTGCGTCTGTATGTTTTACTTGCAGCTATTGTCTTATCTATTTTGTCACAGACTCCCTATATCTGGAAGTTTAGTGGGATACCTACACAACTTCTGATTATGCCTTTCTGGATCCTGTTGGGAGTAGTGTCTATTTTTTCTAGAATTGACATGGAACGATCATTCCTATTTTTTTTATTAACAATAGGTTATTTAATTAGCACTATTGCTTTGTTAGATATAGTTACGGGAGTATCTTATGTCTTTAATGGTTTGTCTCAGCAACTCTATTTGGCTGTGGGAATTCTAGTTTTAGGCTACTGGAATGCTGATGTGATTGTTCATTATTGGAAAATCATCACCATGACTTTTTTGGGAGCATGTTTGCTGATTTCAGTGGATATTTATTTTCACTACTTTCAGGGACATAGTTTTTCAAATATTGATTATGTTTATCGAGCTAAGAATTCAGCGGCATCTATCTTTTTATCGGCAGTTATTCTCAACTTGTCTCTATATAATCGCAAGTGGGCACTGTGGAGAAAAGTATTGTTATTAGCTAGTAGCGGATTGCTGATTTACATGTGCATCCTTATGCGGTCACGAGCAGTTCTGTTAGCAACTGCAGTACTTCCGCTAGTTTATATATGGTTTCAGGAGACGTCTTTGGGTCATAAGATTGGACGGACATTAGGAGTTTCAACAGTAGTAGGTGCGTTTTTGCTCAATTCAGCTATTTATGATTTTTTTATCAATAATCTATTTTTAAGGGTCACATCTGAATATCGACCATCTAGTCTGACTTTGGACTATGTTTCCTCCAACCGTTTTGTGTATTTTGAGATCTTTGCTAAAGAAATTTCAGGACATGAATTAACAGGGATTGGTTATTATTATATGGATAATTTTTTTCTAGAGAGTTTTCTCAATTATGGTTATATAGTAGGGACTGCTTTTGTTTTAATAGCCCTGTCTCCCATGATTTATGCCCTCTTGCAACGTTCTTCTTCTCATCGTTTCCGCATGCTTTTTTTAGCCCTTGCTTTTTCTTATACTGTCAATGCCTTATTTGAAGGTTACGCGCCATTTGGTCCTGGTGCCAAGAGTTTTATTCTTTGGTTAGTTTTTGGTTGCCTTCTGAACACACGAATTGGAAAGGTTGGTGAACATTCTGAAACAAGCTAGTCTAAAGTGGAACTATGTGTTTAACCTTGCCAATAAACTGACCTCTTTGGTCATTCCACTTATTGTTACTCCTTATATTACTAGAGTATTTTCTTCAGATAGGTTAGGAATTTATACATATACCAATACGGTAGCTTCTTATTTTGTTACATTTACATTGATGGGGATAAGTATGTATGGAAGTAAGAAAATTTCTCTTAAAAGACATGATGAGATAGCAGTCAATGATGAATATGCTTCCTTACTGACTGTCCAGCTGCTTAATGTAGGTCTAGCCACGTTAACTTACTTTCTCTATGTGACCTTTTTTGTCAATAATAATCAAGTTATTTATTGGATCCAGATGTTGTATGTGATTTCTGCTGGTTTTGATATGACTTGGTTTTTATCAGGATTGGAACGTTTTCGTGAAATTGCTGTTCGAAATATCATTGTAAATGTCTTATCAGCCCTCATGATTTTTTTCTTTGTGCATACGGAGGCTGATTTGGCTATCTATACCTTAATAAAGGTAGGGACGATTTTTATCAGTCAGATTGTTATTTTTTTACCAGTCGTTCGGATGCAACGGTTTTATCTTGCAGGAGCTGAACATATTCGACGTACCTATCGAGGCTTGCTTTTGCTGTTTATCCCTGTTTTGGCAGACACCCTTTTTCAAACTATGGATAAGATCATGCTAGGTATCTATGCATCCTATACTGCTGTGGGTTTGTATTACTCAAGTAGGATGGTTACTGACATCCCGCAAACTGTCATTACTTCTCTCAATATAATCTTATTTCCACGAATAACACATCTTTTAAGTCAGAATAAAAGAGCTGAATCTAATAAACTTTTTTATCAGTCTTTTATCTTAATTATTGCTTTATCTCTAGCTACAGCTTTTGGAGTTAGTGCTATTGCTAGGGATTTTGTAGGTGTTTTTTTTGGAGCTTCATATGGTGCGGTAGCAGATTATGTGCCTAGTTTATCGATCTATATCTGCCTTGCTGCCTGGAGTGGAACGATACGTTACCAATATCTGATTCCTCATTCACTTGAGAGAGTCTATGTAGTAGCGATTATTTTGGGAAGTGGGATCAATCTAGTTTTAAACTCTCTCTTAATTCCTTCTTTGGGAGTGTACGGTTCCATTTTAGCTACTATTATATCAGAATTAGTGATTTGTGTTTACCAGACATATCCTATTCGAAAGGAAATTCCTCTTAAAGGATTGTTAGGATATGTGATCATTTTTGCAGGCTTGTCTTTTCTTATGTATCTAGCTCTTGGTTGGCTACGATTGTTATTGCTAGGACGCCTATCCACAGTATTGCTATTGGCAAGTGAAATAATATTTGGTGTCCTTGTTTTTACTATCGCAACTATAACCTATATTTATCTAGGTAACCCAATTTTATGGCAAGCTATTAAAAAATATATAGAAAGTAGGAAAAACGCATGATCTCTATCATTATGCCAGCTTATAATGAAGAAAAAAATATCGGAGCAGCTATTGCCAGTATTCAACAGCAAACCTATACGGACTTTCAGTTGATTATCGTCAATGATGGATCTACAGATGATACGGCAGCTATTGTACAGAAAAAAATCATGGGAGATGAGCGAATTGTCTTTTTGAATCCTGGAAAGATTGGCAAGGTACCAGCTTATAACTTGGCTTCACAGTATGTAAAAGGAGACTGGATATATTTTATGGGAGCGGATGACCAGTTGCCATTGGATGCCTTTGAAAAGTGGAACAAGGAGGCTCAAAAGTGGAATCCTGCTGAAAAGGTGGCTTTAAGAGCTCGCATGCGGATGGTTTCTGACTCCCACAAGTATGATGGATTGGTATTACCAAAGAAAAATACAGTTCGTAATTTTAGTGGACCTCTTACCTTGCTTTCAAAAGCGATGCACCGTTTTATCCTTCCTATACCTGAGGCCTATCCGAACGAAGATATTTGGTGGGGGCTATGTATTGAGTATTTCGGAGATCGTGTTTCGTTGATTGAGGATGTTGTGGTTTATTATCGTGTTCATGAGGGGAATTCTATATCCCGAACCTCAACTTTTGAACTTTTTAACGAGAAATATCATATCCGTCAGATTATCCGTCGTGATTTTTTAGAGAGATTTAGCAATCACTTAACAGCAGACCAGAAGACTAAACTTCAGCGTGAATTGAAACTAGAAGAAGCACGCTATAAAGGAAATAGATTGCCAATTCTTCTGATGCCAGGTATTTCTGCAGTACACAGACTTCGATTACTCTTTTTATCGGGTAGTCGTTCATATGCACTTAAAGTCAAATTGGATCGCTTTTTCTTAGGACATTAGAAGGGAGAAATAGATGTCGAAAAAAAAGATTGCTTATGTCACAAATAACATTGCTCCTTTTCGGGTTATGTTATTAGATGAACTTGCAAAGTATGCAGATGTTACTCTCTTTTATGTTCATGAAATTGAGGAGGGAGTTAAGGCTGAGTATGTTAGGCTGCGGCCAGTTCATGCTAAACTTCAATCAATCACAAGGTTAGGTCTATCTCGAACGTTTCAACAGTTGAAAGAGATGGATATGGTTTTCTTTGATGGCTATACTGGACGAGAAAAGATGCTCTTGATGAGTTATATGTGGTTGACAGGGCGTCCTTATGCTATTTCTGTTGATGGTATGATTGACCGTAAGTCCACCTCAATTAAGCAGAAACTGCTAGATCGAATTAAGTCCTATGCTTTAGGTAGGGCAAAATTTGTGCTTAGTACCAACCAGTCAACGGATGTGTGTATTCGGCGCCTGTCTCACAAAGCACGAATAAAACGGCACATCTTTTCGACTCTTTTAAAGGATGATATTAAAAAGATAGAAGTGGTGGATCTGAATACTATTTTTTCCAAATATGGTATTCAAAAAACTGAAAAAAATCTTCTTTTTGTGGGACGGTTTATCAAGGAAAAGGGAGTGATTGAATTGCTCTCATTTATGAAAGAGCAGAAGTCAGACCCCTCTATACAGTTAATCATGGTTGGGGGGACGAAAGAAGAATTAGAAGCTTTTGAAAAGGATCTACCATCCAATATACATATCATTCCATTTTTAGAAAAGCTTGAAATCTTAGAATTAATGAGAGCGGCAGATGTTTTTGTCTTACCGACCCATAGTGATACTTGGGGTCTAGTGATTGTTGAGGCCCTATCAGTGGGTATTCCGATTATTTCTACCAATCGTTGTAATGCTGCCTTAGAATTTATCAAGAATGGTAAAAATGGTTATCTGATGCAGGAATTGACTACGGTAGAATTAGCCAGTAAGCTGAATGCTACCTTGAGATTGGATGCTGAACAGGTCGCTCGCTATAATCAATGCTTGATGCAAGATTATAATTTAGAAGGTTCGGCAAAAAATCTTATGAGCATCTTGGAGGATAGTCATGTTTAATCCATCTTGTGCAATATTTATCATTAGTTGTGAGACTAATCAGCAGGTAGTCAATCTCCTCATCCAGTCCATACGTCAGCAGATTTCTCATACGGTATCCATTTATGTATCATCAGATGGCCCATTGTTAATCACGGATCCTAGCGTAAGGGTTTTGATTGGTCAGGAAGAAGTTTTTGGAGATCGTGTTGCAGCTGCTTTGGAACAAGTTACTGAAGAGCGAGTCATTGTTTTTTGTGATGACTTTATCGTAGAAA
The DNA here is from genome assembly GCF_007475365.1 of Streptococcus oralis subsp. dentisani. NCBI lineage: Bacteria > Bacillati > Bacillota > Bacilli > Lactobacillales > Streptococcaceae > Streptococcus > Streptococcus oralis. The sequence continues at coordinate 1,753,897 of NZ_CP034442.1, forward strand.
AACCAGCTAAAATTGAAGAATTAGAAGAACTACTGTCTCTGATGGAAGAGGATACAAGTATTGCTAGTATTGCCCTATCACAAATATCTGGAGGGAATACACCTGAGCGTATTGCTGAGCATTATATAAGACGCACGAAATGTGCCCCCTATAAGACAACTCTTCAATGCGCTATTTGGAAGAAGTCTAGTTTGATTCAATTCATAAAGGGGAGTCCCTCTCCTTGGGAATTTGAGATTTATCATAACTTTAAAACTTACCTGACGAAAGAGAAATTTTATGCTTTAGAGGATGATATGTTCCAACCTATCCCTTATAATAGAGGAAAGTTGATTATTCGAGGTAAAGTTGTTAAACCTGAAAAAGAACGTTTGGAGGAACTTTTGGGTTATTCATTAGATTTATCGGATTTCCCAGAAACGGAGTCTTTTGTCCAGGGGGAAAATCTTACTGTAGGCTATCGGTTGAAGAGAAAGATTAAATTGTTAGAAAAAGAAATTATTTATCGTTTGAAATCTAAAATAAAGAATAAGAAAGAATAGTGAAAAAGAAAGTTTATAATATTTGGTGGATGCAAAAGATTTAAAGATTGAGTTATCTTTATCTCTACACCTTTAAAAAAATATAGCTTTTCTTTTGGATAAGGTGTATGTTGAAATTCTCACCAATATTATCAGTCAGAAAAATATTGTAGTGCGTTATTTTTCATGTTGTTAAGCTTTAAATTTATTTAAAAAGCATTATGTTGAACATCATTATAGATAGGAGTAATAACTATGTTTACAAAGAAAACTCTCCTTATTACAGGGGGGACAGGCTCATTCGGGAATGCAGTTCTCAAACGATTTTTGGGAACAGATATTTCGGAGGTACGTATCTTTTCAAGAGATGAGAAGAAACAGGATGATATGCGTCATGAATTTCAAGCAAAAATGCCAGAAGTAGCTGATAAGATCCGTTTTTACTTAGGAGATGTGCGTGATTTAGCTTCTGTTAAAAATGCTATGATCGGTGTGGATTACGTATTTCATGCTGCTGCATTAAAACAAGTCCCTTCTTGTGAATTTTTCCCTGTGGAAGCAGTCAAAACTAACGTTCTAGGAACTGAAAATATTCTCACTGCAGCTATAGAAGCTGGAGTAAAACAAGTCATCTGCCTTTCTACAGATAAGGCAGCCTATCCTGTTAATGCGATGGGAACCTCTAAGGCTATGATGGAAAAGATTGCTGTTGCTAAGTCAAGGACGGTAAAAGAAGATCAGACAAAAATCTGTGTAACTCGCTACGGTAATGTTCTATGTAGTCGTGGTTCTGTGATTCCCCTATGGATTGATCAAATAAAGCAAGGGAATCCTATAACGATTACGGAACCTAGTATGACTCGTTTTATTATGTCCTTAGAAGAAGCGGTAGACCTAGTTCTGTTTGCTTTTGAAAAAGGAAAAACAGGAGATATCCTAGTACAGAAAGCACCAGCATGTACCATTGAAGTGTTGGCGCAAGCTGTTACGGAACTTTTTGCACCTAATCAAGATATTAAAGTAATCGGGATTCGCCACGGTGAAAAGATGTATGAAACGTTGTTGACTAATGAAGAATGTACGAATGCCATTGATTTAGGCGGCTTTTATCGTGTGCCTAGCGATAATCGAGATCTTAACTATGATAAGTATTTCAACGAAGGGGATGCCAAACGCAATCCCTTAACAGAGTTTAACAGTAGTAATACAGAACTCTGGAATGTCGAGCAGGTCAAGGAAAAACTCTTACTTTTGCCCTATATTAGGGAAGAATTAGCATCTTTAAATCAGTGAGGTATCCTATGAAAATAGCAGTAGCAGGGACAGGTTATGTGGGTTTATCTATTGCAATTCTATTAGCGCAATATCATAAGGTTATAGCGGTAGATGTTATTCCTGAAAAAGTAGAGCTTATCAATCGTCGCCAATCTCCCATTAAGGATGATGATATTGAAACTTATTTAGTGGAAAAGGAATTAGACCTAGTTGCAACATTAGATGGTAATGAAGCTTATCGAGATGCTGACTTTGTCATAGTTGCTGTTCCAACTAACTATGACAGTAAAAAAAATTATTTTGATACATCTGTTGTGGAAGCAGTTATTGAGCAGATTATTGCGGTTAATTTGAAGGCGACCATTGTCATAAAATCCACAATTCCTGTGGGATATACAGAAAGTCTCCGAACACGTTTTGGGCAAGTTAAGATTCTCTTTAGTCCTGAATTTTTACGGGAGTCTAAAGCACTTTATGATAATCTCTATCCTAGTCGAATCATCGTTGGAGCAGATTTGAGAGATACGGAGCAGGTAGTTCAGGCTGAGCGGTTTGCAACTCTTTTGCAGGAAGGTTCACTTAAACCTGATGTTGAGACTTTAATTATGGGTGTAACAGAGGCAGAAGCAGTCAAACTATTTGCCAACACCTATTTGGCTTTGCGGGTTTCTTACTTTAACGAATTGGATACCTATGCGGAGATGAAGGGATTGGACACTAAATCCATCATTGATGGAGTAGGGTTAGATCCACGAATTGGTAGCCATTATAACAATCCGTCATTTGGTTATGGAGGTTATTGTCTTCCCAAAGATAGTAAGCAGTTGCTGGCGAATTATCATGATGTACCACAAAATATGATGACAGCTATTGTAGAAAGTAACCGTACTCGCAAGTATTTTATTGCCGATCGTATTTTGAAAAAGGCGTTGGAGCTTTCAGACGGTAATCAAACAATCATAATAGGTGTTTACCGCTTAACTATGAAGAGTGGTTCGGATAATTTCCGTCAATCATCAATCCAAGGTGTTATAAAATGTTTAAAGGCCAAAGGTGTAGAAGTAATTATCTATGAACCAACCTTGGAAAATCAGAGCTTTTTCTTTGGTAGTCAGGTCGTCAATGATTTGGAATCTTTCAAGTCTAGTAGTCAAGTGATTGTTGCCAATCGTATGGAAAGTTCTTTATATGATGTATTCGAAAAGGTTTACACACGAGATATTTTTCAGAGAGATTAAGTATATGGAGGTATAAACATGCCGTTAAACATTTTAGTGACTGGGTCCAAAGGGTTTGTGGGGAAAAACCTCATTTGTACCCTAGAAGCTTTGAAGGACGGACGGGATAAGACCCGACCAGGATTGGAAATAGGGGAGATTTTTCAGTATGATCGCGATACAGATCCTGCTTTTTTGGAAGAATATTGTAAGAAGGCAGATTTTGTATTCCATCTAGCGGGTGTCAATAGACCTCAGAATCCTGATGAGTTCATGGAGGGGAATTATGGATTTTCTAGTATACTATTGGATACTTTGGAAAAGTATAGAAATACTTGTCCTATCTTACTCTCTAGTTCTACTCAAGCAAGCCTAGAAGGGCGTTTTACAGGTTCTGTCTACGGACAATCTAAACTAGCAGGGGAGGAGTTATTCTTCAAATATGAAAAGAGAACGGGAGCAACTGTTTTAGTTTATCGCTTTCCAAATCTCTATGGCAAATGGTGTCGTCCTAACTATAACTCCGCAGTGGCAACCTTCTGTTATAATTTGGCTCACGACCTACCTATTCAGGTGAATGATCCAAGTGTAGAATTGGATTTGCTTTATATAGATGATTTGATAATGGAGTGTTTGGCTGCTTTAGAGGGACATCCTCATCGTTGTGATTTAGAAGGTCTGCAGGTTTTGCCTAACCCATTGGGAACTTATTGTTACGTTCCAACAACTTATCGTACAACTTTAGGCGAAATTGTTACTCTATTAGAGACATTTAAAAAACAGCCCGATAGTCTAATTATGCCAGAAATTCCTCGTGGTTCCTTTGCTAAGAAACTTTACTCGACCTACCTATCTTATCTACCAGTAGATAAATTTAAGTTTCCACTCAAGATGAATGTGGATGAACGAGGTAGTTTTACTGAGTTGTTAAAAACAGAGGGAGCGGGACAATTTTCAGTTAATATTTCTAAACCAGGTATTACTAAGGGACAGCATTGGCATCACTCCAAGTGGGAATTTTTTATGGTTGTGTCAGGTCGTGCTTTGATCCAAGAAAGACGAATAGGGTTGGATGAGAACGGACAAGAATACCCTATTTTCAATTTTGAAGTATCAGGAGATAAGATCGAAGCTATACATATGGTACCAGGATATGCTCATAATATCATTAATCTTTCTGATACAGAAAATTTAGTTACGGTTATGTGGGCTAATGAATCCTTTGATCCTAACCATCCAGATACTTTTTTTGAACCAGTGGAGAAATAAATGAAGATTAGAACAGATTATAGCGATATTCGTTTCTTGAATAATGGCAGACTTAAGTTATTGATTGTTGTGGGGACGCGTCCAGAGATTATTCGTCTAAGTAGTGTTATTACTAAGTGTCGTAAGTATTTCGATGTGATTTTGGCACATACCGGGCAGAACTATGATTACAATCTAAATGGTATTTTCTTTGATGATTTAGGTTTGGATGCTCCTGATGTTTATATGGATTCTGTTGGAGATGATCTTGGTGCTACTATAGGGAATATTATCAATACTTCTTATAAATTGATGAATCAAATCAAACCAGATGCTCTATTGATTTTGGGAGATACGAATTCTTGTTTATCAGCTATTGCAGCAAAGCGTTTGCATATCCCAATTTTTCATATGGAAGCAGGGAATCGCTGTAAGGATGAGTGCCTGCCAGAGGAGACCAATCGTCGTATTGTGGATATTATTTCAGATGTCAATCTAGCCTACTCTGAACATGCTCGTAAGTATTTACATGAGTGTGGTTTACCTAAGGAGCGAACTTATGTGACAGGTTCTCCTATGGCAGAAGTCTTACATAAAAATTTAGCTGCTATTGAATCGTCAGATATCCATAAACGTTTGGGATTGGAAAAAGGAAAGTATATCTTACTTTCAGCGCATCGTGAGGAAAATATTGATACAGATAAGAATTTTATTTCACTCTTTACAGCTATTAATAAACTAGCTGTAAAGTATAATATGCCAATCTTGTATTCTTGTCATCCTCGATCTAAGAAAAAATTAAAAGAGAGCGGTTTTGAGTTAGATAAGCGTGTGATTCAGCATGAACCGCTGGGATTCCATGATTACAATTGCTTGCAGATGAATGCTTTTGCTGTAGTGTCTGATTCGGGAACTTTACCAGAAGAAAGTAGTTTCTTTACTAGTCAAGGTAATCCCTTCCCAGCTGTTTGTATCCGTACTAGTACAGAACGTCCTGAGTCCTTGGACAAAGCAGGATTTGTTTTGGCAGGAATTGATGAAAAGTCTCTTCTTCAAGCAGTTGAAACTGCTGTTAGTTTGCATGGAGATGGAGATTTTGGTCTTCCAGTTCCAGACTATGTGGAGGAAAATGTCTCTACTAAAGTTGTTAAAATAATACAGAGTTATACAGGTATTGTAGACAGGATGGTTTGGAGAAAAAGATAGAATGTTAAATTTCAAGTTTCAAGTTGGTTACTTGAGATAATTTCTCTAAGAGCTAGTCTTGTAGTTGAATATCTTTTTAGGATCATTGTTACTCCAAGATTATATTTGAGTGGCTGGTCTTCTAGTTACTGTTTTGCTTTTCTAGGAAATAATCTGCGGATAAGGCAAATGTGATTTTCATTAGTTTCTCTCCCCCATAAACAACAGGGATGAGTGTAGTGGGTGCTTTCTTCACCAAACGCTTCTGTAGGATTCCTAACAGGGCTTCATTGACAGCTTTTGGTTGGTCAGCTAACGAATGACCTCATATCTGCTTTGTTGATTGGTTAGGGATAGAAGCAAGCTTTTCCAAAAAAAGAGCCCAGTAATGTAACGATGAGATTTCTCCCCTGATTTCCATCGCTCAATGAATTAACGTTCAGTTATTATCAGTGGTTTACCTTTTGATGTATAATGATTTTGTATCTCTATGTTCTTCTACTGGTTTTGTAGCAACTGCAAGTTTAACATGGAGATATTTTTTGTACAATTAAATATGAATTTCATTTTAGAATGTTTGTCTTTTCAGAATATACCAAACTAACACAAAAATTCTGAAAATTCTGTTGACATCTTTTTGAAAAGGGTTTATAATGGGGGAAAAGTTTTTAAAGGAGAAAATGATGAAAAGTTCAAAACTATTTGCTCTTGCGGGTATAACTTTATTGGCATCTGGTGTTTTAGCTGCTTGTTCTGGATCAGGTTCAAGCGCTAAAGGAGAGAAGACATTCTCATACATTTATGAAACAGACCCTGACAACCTGAACTATTTGACAACTGGTAAGGCTGCGACAGCAGATATTACCAGTAACGTGGTTGATGGTTTGCTAGAAAATGATCGCTACGGGAACTTTGTGCCGTCTATGGCTGAGGATTGGTCTGTATCCAAGGATGGATTGACTTACACTTATACTATCCGTAAGGATGCAAAATGGTATACTTCTGAAGGTGAAGAATACGCGGCAGTCAAAGCTCAAGACTTTGTAACAGGACTTAAGTATGCGGCTGATAAAAAATCAGATGCTCTTTACCTTGTCCAAGAATCGATCAAAGGATTGGACGCCTATGTAAAAGGGGAAATCAAAGATTTCTCACAAGTAGGAATTAAGGCTCTGGATGATCAGACAGTTCAGTACACTTTGAACAAACCAGAAAGCTTCTGGAATTCTAAGACAACAATGGGGGTAATGGCTCCAGTTAACGAAGAGTTTTTGAACTCTAAAGGGGATGATTTCGCCAAAGGGACAGATCCTAGTAGTATTCTCTATAATGGACCATTCTTACTCAAATCGATTGTAGCCAAATCTTCTGTTGAATTTGCGAAAAATCCTAACTACTGGGATAAGGACAATGTCCATATCGATAAGGTTAAATTATCATTCTGGGATGGTCAAGATACCAACAAACCGGCTGAAGCCTTCAAGGATGGAAGCTTTACTATGGCACGTCTCTTCCCAACAAGCGCTAGCTACCCAGAGATTGAGAAATCATTTAAAGATAACATCGTTTATACCCAACAGGATTCGACTACTTATTTAGTAGGTACGAATATTGATCGCCAGTCTTATAAGTATACTTCTAAGACAACGGATGAAGAAAAAACATCAACCAAGAAAGCTCTTCTAAACAAAGATTTCCGTCAAGCTCTTGCTTTTGGTTTTGATAGAACTGCCTATGCCTCTCAAGTAAACGGTGCAAGTGGTGCGACTAAACTGCTTCGTAACTTGTTTGTTCCACCTACATTTGTTCAAGCAGATGGCAAAAACTTTGGTGAGTTGGTCAAAGAAAAATTGGTGACATACGGTGACGAGTGGAGCAACGTGAACTTGGATGATGCCCAAGATGGTCTCTACAATCCAGAAAAAGCCAAAGCAGAATTCGCAAAGGCTAAGACAGCTCTTCAAGCAGAAGGTGTGAAATTCCCAATCCACTTGGATATGCCTGTGGACCAAACAAACACAACAAAAGTTCAACGTGTGCAATCTTTGAAACAGTCACTTGAAGCAACTTTGGGAACAGATAATGTAGTTGTGGATATCCAACAACTTCAAAAAGATGATGTATTGAACATCACTTACTTTGCCGAGACTGCTGCTGGTGAAGACTGGGATATCTCAGATAACGTTGGTTGGGCTCCAGACTTTGCGGATCCATCTACCTACCTTGATATCATCAAGCCATCTGTCGGAGAAAATACAAAGACTTACCTAGGATTTGACTCTGGAACCAACAATGCTGCGGCTAAGCAGGTTGGTTTGGAAGATTACGAAAAAATGGTTGTGGAAGCTGGTGAAGAAGTGAATGACGTTTCAAAACGTTATGAAAAGTATGCAGCTGCCCAAGCTTGGTTGACAGACAGCGCCTTGCTCATCCCAACAACTTCTAAAACTGGTCGTCCAATGTTGTCTAAGATGGTGCCATTTACTCTTCCGTTTGCTTACTCAGGTAACAAGGGTACGAGCGAAGCCCTCTTGTATAAATACCTAGATGTACAAGATAAACCAGTGACAGCAGAAGAATACCAAAAAGCTCAAGAAAAATGGTTGAAAGAAAAAGAAGAGTCAAATAAAAAGGCTCAAGAAGATCTCGCAAAACATGTGAAATAATGAAAAAGAGCTGACGATAAGTCAGCTCCAGATTGGAGAAAAAGTCCATTTTGGACAATTTTCTTCAATCTTTTTCTTTTACTCAAGTCTGAGTAGCAGACAGATAGAATAGTGTATCAAACAAGCAAAAACTCCTGAGATTATACTGATCTCAGGAGTTTTCTTGTAATTATGGTTGTACTGGTTGGGGATTTTGTTGACCAGGGATGATATTTGATTGTTGCGTATTATTATTGTTAGGATTACTATTTGCGCTACTACTTGTGCTTGGAGAAGTTGCGCTTGATTGAGAAGTCGAACTCTCAGATGTTGAGCTAGAACTTTCAGATGTGGAACTTTGTTGAGTAGATGATGAAGGGGTCCACGTATTGCGTGCTCCATTCTTAAAGACAAATTCTCCGCTTCTGTAAAGGCCTTCAGGCATGGTCCAATCCCCTGGGTGATCATCAGTTGAGAGATAGGTCATCATTGAACGGTAGACCTTAGCTGCAACGTAGAAGCCATCACCAACGATAGGAGTAAGTCGGTTAGAGTAACCGGTCCAGACAGCCATTGAATATTTACGAGTATAGCCGACAAACATTTCGTCTGGAGCTACATAACCAGAGTTCTTGATGTATTTCTCGATTTCATCATCTGTATAGTTTGATGTACCAGTCTTACCAGCTTGTGGTAACCATGATAGGTAGGCACCACGACCAGTTCCGTAGGTTAGAACCGTTTTCATCATTTCTGTCATCATGTAGGCAGTAGTTTCTTTCATTGCCCGAGTACCAGGGTCAGAGAATTCTTTTGAGCTACCGTCACTAAAGACGACCTTGTTAACATACATCGGTTTACGGTAGATACCACCGTTTGCAAAAGCAGAATAAGCAGCAGCCATTTTCTCGCTACTTGCTCCATACTTTTTGTTAGATTCGGTTGTGTTACTTGAAATCGCGTTGGCATAGTGCATATCTGGATAGTCAATACCGAGTCCATTTAGGAAGGTCTTAGCACGATCTAGTCCAACCTTATTCAAAGTTTCAACGGCTGGGACGTTTCGTGACTGTTGAAGGGCATACTGTAATGTAATATTTCCAAAATAACCTCTATCCCAGTTATAAACAGGTGTGTTGGTGCCAGGATAGTTATATGGTACGTCATGAACGATAGAAGCAGTTGAGTCGTAGATGTCATACTCCAAGGCTGGCGCGTAATCTGTGATGGGTTTCATGGTTGAACCCCAGTCACGGTTGGTTTCAACAGCTTGGTTCATACCGAAGGAAACATTGCTTGATTGGTGACGGGCACCTAATTGAGCGATGACTTTCCCGTTTGTGACATCTACGATAGTTGAAGCCACTTGCAATTCATCATCTGGGTAATTAACATATTCGTCGGTATTGTAGATATCCCAGAGACGTTGTTGGACTTTAGGATCGACATTGGTATAAACTTCCATTCCCGTTGTCAAAAGGTTGTAGCCCGTTTCTTGTTCGACTTGGTCAATTACTTCTTTGAGGTAATTGTCCATATACGGAGGATAGCTATTAGCAGATTTTAGACTTTGAAGTCCGTCTGTAATCGGAGTGTTAATAGCTTTTTCGTATTGTTCGGCAGTAATGTAACCTTGTCCCTTCATCTCGGAGAGAACCAGATCTCGGCGTTCTTGTGCCGCTTCTGGATGAGAGTAGGGGTCATACTGATTTGGAGCTTGGGGCATTCCAGCTAGGAGAGCCAATTGTGGCAAACTTAAATCTTTGAGGTCTTTGCCATAGTAATTTTGAGCAGCTGTCTGCATTCCGTAGTTACCATTTGACATGTAGACCTTATTGATGTAGTAAGTTAGAATCTCTTGTTTGGTCGCTTTTTGTTCTAGCTGAAAGGCTAACCAGGCTTCCTGTGCCTTACGAGAAAGGGTCTGATCAGAAGTTGACGTAGAGAAATAGGTCAGCTTGATTAACTGCTGTGTCAAGGTAGAACCACCCTGAAGACCACCACCACCTCGAAGATTTCGTAAGGAAGCACCGAGGATACGAATGGTATCTATTCCTCGGTGACTGAAGAAACGATGGTCTTCAATCGAAACAATCGCATTGACCAGCTCCGTAGGGATTTCATTAGCCTGTGCATTGACACGGCGCTCTGACCCAAGATCAGCGATAAGTTCATCATTGCTGTCATAAATCTTACTAGAAGTCGTTGCGACTAGCTTGCTTTCGGATAGGGCTGGAGCCTTGCTCACATAGTAGAGAAAGAGGCCTCCGCCTAGCATAATAGCTGCGATAAATAAGGTCAAAAGGCAGATACTGACATACTTAGCTATCCGCAGGAAAGTTTGTTTGTTCATCTTGTTTTACCACCTAGTAAATGTTCTTTGATAACGTCGAGATAGGGAATTTGAGGAAAAGCGCCTTGTTCAATCTTATATCCATTTTCTCGAATATATCCAAGTGGCATTGACTTTTGTCCTCTATCTTGATGATAAAAACGAATCAAATCAATGGCCGGCAATAAGTAGGTTTCTTGCTGAGAAGAAAAGTGAAGGAGGACAAAGCAGATTCCTTTCTGGGCAAGAACTTGTTCCATATGCTGGATCTGATGGAGATGAAAATTCTTCATCGGAATCGCATGTTTTTGCCTGGTTTCCTTTGCTTCAAAGTCGATGTAGTATCCATCATAAACCCCTGAATAGTCAGTCGTTGAGGCCTGTCTAAAGTAGGCTTCAACGATCTTGGCTCGACTTCGTTGGGGATAGTCGACACGTACGATTTGGATGGGAGTCGGTTTCTTGTGAATAACTGCTAACCCATGCGACAAATAGTAGTCGTTCGTAGCGTTGATCATCTTTTCAAAAGACATTCCCCGATTTGCGAAATTTTTAGTTTGTGACGGGGGTAATTGTCTTTTCTGTGATGAAAGTTTATGTGGATAGTTGACCATAATTCTCCTTATTGGTACAATAACATCACTCTATTATATCATAAATTTACAAAGAAAGGGTTAAAAATGACAACAGCCTTGATTTTAGGTTATTCAGCCTTCGACCTTGGTCTCTTTAATGACAAGGATATTCGCGTTGATATTATCAAGACAGCCATTCGGAGAGACCTGGAACGTTTAGCGGAGGAAGGGGTGACCTGGCTTGTCTTTACAGGAACTCTGGGCTTTGAGCACTGGGTACTTCAAGTGGCGAAAGACATGCAAGCAGACTATAGCTTTCAGTTAGCGACCATTTTTGATTTTGAAACCCATGGCAGTAATTGGAATGAAGCCAATAAAATCGAACTTAGTGAGTTTAAGCAGGTTGACTTTGTCAAATATGCCTATCCACAATATGAACATAAGGGACAACTACGCGATTATCAGAAATTCCTGCTGGAAAATACAGATACTTGTTACCTTTTTTACGACGAAGAAAAGGAAACCAAGTTACAGTATTTTTACCAGATGATGAAAAATCAAGAAGGCTATATTACAAAAAGATTAACATTTGAGGATCTGAACGAAATAGTGGAAAATTTTTCCGAAAAGTGAGGCTTTGACCTTGATTTTTGTTTGTCTTTTTTTATATAATAAGAATAGCAATCAAGAATGGAGAGAGAAATGGCAAGTATTATTTTTTCAGCAAAAGATATTTTTGAACAAGAGTTTGGACGTGAAGTTCGCGGATATAGTAAGGCAGAGGTAGACGAGTTCCTAGATGATGTGATCAAGGATTATGAGACTTACGCAGCTTTGGTCAAATCTCTTCGTCAGGAGATTGCTGATTTGAAGGAGGAATTGTCTAACAAGCCACAGGCAAGCTCTACTCAACAAAGTTCTATCGAAGTAACAAGTTCTACTCCAATGACAAATTTTGATATTTTGAAACGATTGAATCGACTTGAAAAAGAAGTATTCGGTAAGCAAATCGTAGACAATTCTGAGTTATAATCAGGTGTCTATTTGATGCAATTTTTGGATAATCGCGTGAAGAGAATCCCTTTTCATGAGGAAAGTCCATGCTAGCACAGGCTGTGATGCCTGTAGTGTTTGTGCTAGGCGAAACCATAAGCCTAGGGACGAGAGATCGTTACGGCAGTCGAAATGGCTAAGTCTTCGGATAAGTCAGAGTAGGCTTGAAAGTGCCACAGTGACGGAGTCTTTCTGGAAACGGAGAGAGTGGAACGCGGTAAACCCCTCAAGCTAGCAACCCAAATTTCGGTCGGGGCATGGAGTGCACGGAAACGAACGTAGTACTCTGACTGCTATCAGTTATAGGCTGCTAGTGGTAGACAGATGATTATCGAAGGAAGTGGTCCTAGTCACTTCTGGAACAAAACATGGCTTATAGAAAATTGCATATAGGTTGGGGCTGAGAACTTTTTCTCAACCTCATTTTTTAAAGTGTACAAAAGAAAGGTCTTACAAGACTGTAAAATGAAAAAAGAATTTAATTTAATCGCAACTGCTGCAGCGGGGCTCGAGGCTGTCGTTGGACGTGAGGTGCGAGAGTTAGGCTATGATTGCCAGGTTGAAAACGGCCGTGTCCGTTTTCAAGGAGATGTGAAGGCAATTATTGAGACCAATCTTTGGCTTCGAGCAGCTGACCGCATCAAGATTGTAGTTGGGAGCTTTCCGGCTAAGACCTTTGAAGAACTTTTCCAAGGCGTTTTTGCTCTAGATTGGGAAAACTATCTCCCGCTCGGGGCATGTTTCCCTATTTCAAAGGCCAAATGTGTCAAGTCTAAACTTCACAATGAGCCTAGTGTCCAGGCTATTTCCAAGAAAGCAGTTGTCAAGAAACTGCAAAAACACTATGCCCGCCCAGAAGGAATTCCCTTGATGGAAGCTGGTCCTGAGTTTAAGATTGAGGTATCTATTCTGAAAGATGTGGCAACTGTCATGATTGACACGACAGGTTCTAGCCTTTTTAAACGAGGTTATCGTACGGAAAAGGGTGGAGCGCCTATCAAGGAAAATATGGCGTCAGCCATTTTACAACTTTCTAACTGGTATCCAGACAAGCCTTTAATTGATCCGACCTGTGGTTCAGGAACTTTCTGTATCGAGGCGGCTATGATAGCTAAAAATATGGCCCCTGGGCTTCGCCGTTCCTTTGCTTTTGAAGAATGGAACTGGGTTAGCGATCGGTTAATCCAGGAAGTTCGCACAGAGGCGGCTAAGAAAATCGATCGTGAGATAGAATTGGATATTATGGGTTGTGATATTGATGCTCGGATGGTTGAGATTGCTAAGGCCAATGCTCAAGCAGCTGGTGTGGCTGGTGATATCACTTTTAAACAAATGCGGGTACAGGACTTGCACTCAGACAAGATCAATGGCGTCATCATTTCCAATCCACCATATGGGGAGCGCTTGTCTGATGATGCAGGAGTTACAAAGCTCTATGCAGAAATGGGGCAGGTCTTTGCCCCACTGAAAACCTGGAGCAAATTTATCCTGACGAGTGACGAAGCTTTTGAAAGTAAGTACGGAAGCCCAGCGGATAAAAAGCGCAAACTTTATAACGGAACCTTAAAAGTGGATTTGTATCAATACTTTGGTCAGCGTGTGAAGCGCCAAGAGGTAAAGTAGAAAGGAAGACAGATGAGTAAAAAAAGACACAATCGTCATAAAAAAGAGCATCAAGAATCCAAATTTGATTTTGACGAGGCGAAAGATCTGACAGTTGGTCAAGTCATCCGTAAAAATGAAGAAGTTGAAGCTGGAGTATTGCCTGAGGACAATATCTTGGATAAATACATCAAACAGCACCGCGAGGAAATCGAAGCCGACAAGTTTGAAACACGTCAATTTAAAAAAGAAGAACTGCAGGAAGCTCAGGCTCAAGAAGAATTGACACAGGAAGTCTCAGAAATCACTGAAGAGTCGGCACCAATCATAGAGGAACCCGAAACAGTTTCAGAAGAAACGGTGTCAGACTCAGTGGAAACTACAAGCTCGGATGTGATTTTGCCTCCTTTGGGAGAGGAAAATCAAGACTTGGAACCGCTTGTGTTGGAAAAGCAAGAGCCGGCAGAGATTGCTGATGAGAAAGAAGGGGAAGAGACAGCTCTACTTTCACGCTCAGCTCAGGCAGAACCCGAAACAGTTTCTAATTCTAAAAAGAAGCGCGTGTTTGTTATCGGTTCAGCCTTGGCAGCAGCCCTTATCTTGGCAGGTAGTTACTATATCTATCGCCAAGTAAATCGCTCCAACCAAGCTATCCAGTCTTCTCAATCATCTTCTAGCAATCAAGAAACACAGGCGGCTCTACAAGAGTTTAATACTCTCTACGATGCTTTTTATACGGATGCTAATAAAACAGCCTTGAAAAATAGTCAGTTTGACAAGTTGAACCAACTCAAGGCTCAACTAGATAAACTCGAAGGTAGCCGAGAGCACACTCTGGCCAAGTCTAAGTATGATAGTTTAGAAGCTCAAATCAAGGCTGTGCAAGAAGTGAATAATCAGTTTGAAACTCCAGCAATTACTGATGGTGTCTTGGATACCAATGCAAAGGTCAAGGCAGATGCTAAATTTACAGAAATTAAAACAGGAAATACAGAGCTAGATAAACTGTTAGATAAGGCCATTAGCCTTGGTAAGAGCCAGCAAACAAGCGCCTCTAGTTCAAGTTCAAGTAGCAGTAGTCAGGAAAGTTCAAGTACAACGACTGATAGCAGTACGAGCAGTTCGTCTGCTTCATCAAGTTCAGCACCTGCCAGCAGACCAGAAAGTGGAGGTTTGTCTAGCGATGGTGTCAATCTTCAAAGAAGTGCTAGTCGTGTACCGTACAACCAATCAGCTGTAGAGGATAGCAACAACCCTGCTTGGACGTTTGCGGATGGTGTATTGGAACAAATCCTAGCAACGTCACGCGTTCGTGGCTATATCACTGGTAATCAATATATCCTAGAACGGGTCAATATCGTAAACGGAAATGGTTATTACAACCTCTACAAACCAGATGGAACCTATCTCTTCACCCTCAACTGTAAGACTGGGTACTTTGTCGGTAATGGAGCTGGTCATGCAGATGATTTGGATTACTAGGAGTCCGTTACAAAATTCTTTCCTTTCATAGGTAAAAATGATAAAATAAAACATATTAAACAAGAGGAGTGTCACATGACAAAAGCTAACTTTGGTGTCGTAGGTATGGCCGTAATGGGTCGTAACCTTGCCCTAAATATCGAATCTCGTGGCTATACAGTTGCCATTTACAACCGTAGTAAAGAAAAAACAGAAGACGTAATTGCCTGCCATCCTGAAAAGAACTTTGTACCTAGTTACGATGTAGAGTCTTTCGTTCAATCTATCGAAAAACCTCGTCGTATCATGCTCATGGTTCAAGCTGGACCTGGTACAGATGCAACTATCCAAGCCCTTCTTCCACACCTTGACAAGGGTGATATCTTGATTGATGGAGGAAATACTTTCTACAAAGATACCATCCGTCGTAATGAAGAATTGGCAAACTCTGGTATCAACTTTATCGGTACAGGGGTTTCTGGTGGTGAAAAAGGTGCCCTCGAAGGTCCTTCTATCATGCCTGGTGGACAAAAAGAAGCTTATGAATTGGTGGCAGATGTTCTCGAAGAAATCTCTGCTAAAGCGCCAGAAGATGGTAAACCATGTGTGACTTACATCGGTCCTGATGGAGCTGGTCACTATGTGAAAATGGTCCACAACGGTATCGAGTATGGTGACATGCAATTGATCGCAGAAAGCTTCGACCTCATGCAACACTTGCTCGGCCTTTCTGCAGAAGACATGGCTGAAATCTTTACTGAGTGGAACAAGGGTGAATTGGACAGCTACTTGATCGAGATCACAGCTGATATCTTGAGCCGTAAAGATGATGAAGGCCAAGAGGGACCAATCGTAGACTATATCCTTGATGCTGCAGGCAACAAGGGAACTGGTAAATGGACTAGCCAATCATCACTTGACCTTGGTGTACCATTGTCACTGATCACTGAGTCTGTATTTGCGCGCTATATCTCAACTTACAAAGAAGAACGTGTACATGCCAGCAAGGTTCTTCCAAAGCCAGCTGCTTTCAAATTTGAAGGTGACAAGGCTGAGTTGATCGAAAAGATCCGTCAAGCGCTTTACTTCTCAAAAATCATTTCTTACGCACAAGGTTTTGCTCAATTGCGTGTGGCTTCTAAAGAAAACAACTGGAACTTGCCATTTGCGGACATCGCATCTATCTGGCGTGATGGTTGTATCATCCGTTCTCGTTTCTTGCAAAAGATCACAGATGCCTACAACCGTGATGCAGACCTTGCAAACCTTCTCTTGGATGAGTACTTCTTGGATGTTACTGCTAAGTACCAACAAGCAGTGCGTGATATCGTAGCTCTTGCGGTTCAAGCTGGTGTACCAGTACCAACCTTCTCAGCAGCTATTACTTACTTTGATAGCTATCGTTCAGCAGACCTTCCAGCTAACTTGATCCAAGCGCAACGTGACTACTTTGGTGCCCACACTTACCAACGTAAAGACAAAGAAGGAACATTCCACTACTCTTGGTATGACGAAAAATAAGTAGGTCTGCCATGGGGAAACGGATTTTATTACTTGAGAAAGAACGAAATCTCGCTCATTTTCTCAGTCTGGAACTCCAAAAAGAGCAATACCGTGTTGATCTGGTTGAGGAGGGGCAAAAAGCTCTCTCCATGGCTCTCCAGACAGATTATGACTTGATTTTACTGAATGCTCGTCTGGGGGATATGACGGCCCAGGATTTTGCAGAGAGGCTGAGTCGGATAAAACCTGCCTCAGTGATCATGGTCTTGGACCATCGCGAAGAATTGCAAGACCAGATTGAGACAATCCAGCGCTTCGCCGTTTCTTACATCTATAAGCCAGTGATTATTGATCAGCTGGTGGCTCGTATTTCAGCGATTTTCCGAGGTCGGGACTTTATCGACCAACACTGTAGTCAGATGAAGGTCCCAACGTCTTACCGCAATCTGCGTATGGATGTAGAACATCATACCGTTTATCGTGGCGAGGAGATGATTGCTCTGACGCGCCGTGAGTATGACCTTTTGGCCACTCTCATGGGAAGCAAGAAGGTCTTGACTCGTGAGCAGTTGTTGGAAAGTGTTTGGAAGTACGAAAGTGCGACAGAAACCAATATCGTGGATGTTTATATCCGTTATCTACGTAGCAAGCTTGATGTAAAAGGTCAAAAAAGCTACATTAAAACAGTGCGTGGTGTTGGTTACACCATGCAAGAATAGAAAAGCAGTTGCAGTTGTGTAACTGCTTTTTTTGAGGAATTCCTATATATTGACATACGGTAAAGTCTTTGCTACAATCAGTTGCGGAGGATACTAAAATGAAATTCTTGAAAAAAATCATGCAAGTCGCACTAGCAGTCTTCTTTCTTGGTCTGTTAGCGACAAGTACAGTATTGGCGGATACCACAGGTGGACAGTTTGTTGATAAGGACAATAGAAAATACTATATAAAAGATGACCATAAAGCGATCTATTGGCATAAAATAGACGGTAAAACCTACTATTTTGATGATGATGGAGAAATGGTAGTCGGTTGGCAATACTTAGAAATTCCTGGGACGGGTTATCGTGATGATTTATTTGATAATCGTCCAGTTTTCGAAATTGGCCTTCAATATAAATGGTACTACTTTGATCAAGATGGGGTTTTACAAGAATTTGTTGGCTGGCAACAATTAGAGGTTAAGGATTCATTAACTGTTGGTAAAAAATATGGTGAAGGCTTTGAAGGTCCAGAAGTTCTTAAATTAGCAAATTATTACTTTAATGAAGATCATTCTTTAAAAACAGGTTGGCTCTACGATCAATCTAACTGGTACTATCTAGCAAAAACAGGTCATTCAGGGAAAGACTACCTTGGTGGTGAAAGACGTGCGGGTTGGATAAACGATGATTCGACTTGGTATTACCTAGATCCAACAACTGGTATTATGCAAACTGGTTGGCAATATCTAGGTAATAAGTGGTACTACCTCCGCTCATCGGGAGCTATGGCAACTAGTTGGATTAAAGATGGTTCGACTTGGTATTATCTAGATGCTAAAAATGGAGATATGAAGACAGGCTGGGCTTATGTCGGTAACAAGTGGTACTATCTCCGTCCATCAGGAGCTATGGCAACTGGTTGGATTAAGGATGGTTCGACTTGGTATTACTTACATGCAAATAATGGTGACATGAAGACAGGTTGGTTCCAGGTCAATGGCAAATGGTACTATGCTTATAGCTCAGGCGCTTTAGCAGTTAGTACAAGAGTGGATGGCTACTACGTCAACTATAATGGCGAATGGGTCCAATAATGAAAGAGGCGATTGTGAAGGAAACAATCGCTTTTTTTGTGAAAATATAATAAAATAGATAGGAGAAAATACTACTGTATGAAAAGTAAGACGGTCTTTTCGTCTAGTTGAAGGAAAACATGACAAAAAAAGTTGGTGTCGGTCAGGCACATAGTAAGATTATTTTAATAGGAGAGCACGCTGTCGTATACGGCTATCCTGCCATTTCTCTGCCTCTCTTAGAGGTGGAGGTGACATGTAAGGTGGTCCCTGCTGAAAGTCCGTGGCGTCTTTATGAGGAGGATACCTTGTCCATGGCGGTATATGCCTCGCTGGAGTATTTGGATATCAAAGAAGCCTGCATTCGCTGTGTGATTGACTCTGCTATCCCTGAAAAACGGGGAATGGGTTCGTCAGCAGCTATCAGCATAGCAGCTATTCGAGCAGTTTTTGACTACTATCAAGCCGACCTGCCTCATGATGTACTAGAAATCTTGGTCAATCGGGCTGAAATGATTGCCCATATGAATCCAAGCGGGTTGGATGCTAAGACCTGTCTCAGTGACCAGCCTATTCGCTTTATCAAGAATGTTGGTTTTACAGAACTTGAGATGAACCTATCTGCCTATTTGGTGATTGCAGATACAGGTGTGTATGGTCACACTCGTGAAGCCATCCAAGTGGTTCAAAGCAAGGGGAAGGATGCTCTGCCGTTTTTGCATGCCCTGGGAGAATTGACCCAGCAGGCAGAAGAGGCAATTAGACGAAAAGATGCTGAGGGACTGGGACAAATCCTCAGTCAAGCGCATTTACATTTAAAAGAAATTGGTGTTAGTAGCCCTGAGGCAGACTCCCTCGTTGAAACGGCTCTGAGCCATGGTGCTCTAGGTGCCAAGATGAGTGGTGGTGGGCTAGGAGGCTGTATCATCGCCTTGGCAACCAATTTGACACACGTACAAGAACTAGCAAAACGATTAGAAGAGAAAGGAGCTATTCAGACATGGATCGAGAGCCTGTAACAGTACGTTCCTACGCAAATATTGCCATTATCAAATATTGGGGAAAGAAAAAAGAAAAAGAGATGGTTCCTGCTACTAGCAGCATCTCTCTGACTTTGGAAAACATGTACACAGAAACGACCTTGTCGCCTCTACCGACGGATGCGACTGCTGATGCCTTTTATATCAATGGTCAGTTACAAAATGATGCTGAGCATGCCAAGATGAGCAAAATCATTGACCGTTACCGTCCGGCTGGGGAAGGTTTTGTCCGTATTGATACCCAAAACAATATGCCTACCGCAGCGGGCTTGTCATCCAGTTCTAGCGGTTTGTCCGCCTTGGTCAAGGCCTGTAATGCTTATTTCAAGCTTGGTTTGAATCGGAGCCAGTTGGCGCAGGAAGCTAAGTTTGCCTCAGGTTCTTCCTCTCGGAGCTTTTATGGACCACTAGGTGCCTGGGATAAGGATAGTGGGGAAATTTACTCTGTTGATACAGACCTGAAACTAGCTATGATTATGTTGGTGTTAGAGGATAAGAAAAAACCAATTTCTAGCCGTGATGGAATGAAACTTTGTGTGGAAACCTCGACGACTTTTGATGATTGGGTTCGCCAGTCTGAGAAAGATTATCAGGAGATGCTTGTTTATCTCAAAGAGAATGATTTTGCCAAGGTTGGGGAATTAACGGAGAGGAATGCCCTAGCCATGCACGCTACGACAAAAACTGCTAGTCCAGCCTTTTCTTATCTAACGGATGCGACTTATGAAGCGATGGACTTTGTCCGCCAGCTTCGTGAGCAAGGGGAAGCCTGCTACTTTACCATGGATGCCGGTCCCAATGTCAAAGTCCTCTGTCAGGAGAAAGACTTGGAGCATTTATCAGAAATTTTCGGTCAACGTTACCGCTTGATTGTGTCAAAAACAAAGGATTTGAGCCAAGATGATTGCTGTTAAAACTTGCGGGAAACTCTATTGGGCAGGTGAATATGCTATTCTAGAGCCAGGACAGTTTGCCTTGATAAAGGCGATACCTATCTATATGAGGGGAGAGATTGCCTTTTCTGATAGCTACCGTATCTATTCAGATCTGTTTGATTTTGCAGTGGACTTGACACCAAATCCTGCCTACAGTTTGATTCAAGAAACAATTGCTTTGGTGAATGACTTCCTCGCTGATCGTGGGCAAACCTTGAGACCTTTTTCTTTGGAAATTCGTGGAAAAATGGAACGGGAAGGCAAAAAGTTTGGTCTAGGCTCTAGCGGTAGTATCGTTGTCTTGGTGATCAAGGCCCTGCTGGCTCTATATGATATTACGGTTGATCAGGAACTCTTGTTCAAGCTGGCTAGCGCGGTCTTGCTCAAGCGAGGCGACAATGGTTCTATGGGAGACCTTGCCTGTATCGTAGCAGAGGATTTGGTTCTCTACCAGTCATTTGATCGAAAGAAGATAGCTGCTTGGTTGGAAGAAGAAAAATTGTCGACAGTTTTAGAGCGTGATTGGGGCTTTTCTATCTCACAAGTAAAACCAGGTCTAGAATGTGATTTCTTAGTGGGATGGACCAAGGAAGTGGCCGTATCGAGTCAAATGGTCCAGCAAATCAAGCAAAACATAAACCAGAATTTTTTAACTTCCTCAAAAGCAACAGTGGCTACTTTGGTAGAAGCCTTGGAGCAGGGGAAGGCAGAAAAAATCATCGAGCAGCTGGAAACAGCCAGTCAACTTTTAGAAGGCTTGAGCTCAGATATTTACACACCTTCGCTGAGACAGTTGAAAGAAGCCAGTCAAGATTTGCTGGCTGTTGCCAAGAGTAGTGGCGCTGGTGGTGGTGACTGTGGCATTGCCTTGAGTTTTGATGAGCAATCAACTGAAACCTTAAAAAACCGTTGGGCCAATCTGGGGATTGAGCTCTTATACCAAGAAAGGATAGGACATGACGACAAATCGTAAGGACGAGCACATCCGCTATGCCCTTGAGCAGAAAAGTTCTTATAATAGCTTTGATGAGGTGGAGTTGATTCATTCTTCCCTGCCTCTTTATGACCTGGATGAGATTGATTTGTCTACAGAGTTTGCAGGTCGAAAGTGGGACTTTCCTTTTTATATCAATGCCATGACGGGTGGAAGCGATAAGGGGAGAGAAATCAATCAAAAGCTGGCTCAGGTGGCAGAAGCCTGTGGGATTTTGTTTGTGACGGGATCTTATAGCGCAGCCCTCAAAGATCTGACAGATGACTCTTTTTCTGTCAAGACTAGCCATCCAAATCTCCTTCTTGGAACCAATATTGGCTTGGACAAGCCTGTTGAACTAGGACTTCAGACTGTAGAAGAGATGAATCCCCTTCTCCTCCAAGTGCATGTTAATGTCATGCAGGAATTACTCATGCCTGAGGGAGAAAGAAAGTTTCGAAGCTGGCAATCGCATTTGGCAGACTACAGCAAGCAAATCCCTGTTCCTATCGTTTTAAAGGAAGTGGGTTTTGGAATGGATATGAAGACCATCGAGAGAGCCTATGAACTGGGTATTCGAACTGTTGACCTGTCAGGTCGTGGTGGCACCAGCTTTGCCTATATCGAAAACCGTCGCAGTGGCCAGCGTGATTACCTCAATCAATGGGGGCAGTCCACTATGCAAGCCCTTCTCAATGCTCAAGACTGGAAAGATAAGGTCGAACTCTTGGTCAGTGGAGGGGTTCGGAACCCGCTTGATATGATTAAGTGCTTGGTCTTTGGAGCCAAGGCTGTGGGATTGTCACGAACCGTTCTGGAATTGGTTGAAACCTACTCAGTCGAAGAAGTGATTAGCATTATCCAAGGTTGGAAAGCAGATTTACGCTTGATCATGTGTGCCCTTAATTGTGCCACCATAGCTGATCTGCAAAAAGTAGACTACATTCTATATGGAAAACTAAAAGAAGCGAATGATCAGATCTAAAGAGGTCGGGACAAGAAACCCGTCCTTTTTTGTATCTCTTTGTCAACCGTAGTGGGTTGATGGAATCTAGCTTGTACGAGCTATTTCTGTCCAATCGCTTTTTCCATCCTCAGACCGAGGTGACTTTTTTGAATTGTGATAAAATAGAAGGGAGAGGATACAGCTATGAAAAAATTTCAAATCTTTTTATTTATTGAAGCCTGTCTTTTGACGGGAGCTCTGATTTTGATGGTATCAGAGCATTTTTCGCGTTTTTTGCTGATTCTGTTCCTCTTTTTGCTCTTGCTCCGCTATTATACAGGTAAAGAGGGCAATAACGTTTTCCTCCTTGTGGCTACCATTCTTTTCTTTTTCATCGTCATGCTCAATCCCTTTGTGATTTTAGCCATCTTTGTGGCAGTTATCTATAGCCTCTTTCTTCTTTACCCAATGATGAACCAAGAAAGAGAGGAGACCGACTTGGTCTTTGAAGAGGTGGTGACGGTTAAAAATGAAAAGAATCGCTGGTTTGGCAATCTCCATCATTTTTCTAGTCACCAGACCTGTCAGTTTGATGATATCAATCTCTTTCGTCTCATGGGCAAGGACACCATTCATTTAGAAAGAGTTATCCTAACCAATCATGACAATGTCATTATCCTTAGAAAGATGGTCGGAACGACTAGGATTATCGTACCTGTAGATGTGGAAATCAGCCTCAGTGTCAACTGCCTCTATGGAGATCTAACCTTCCTCCATCAACCCAAGCGAGCACTTCGTAATGAACACTATCATCAGGAAACCAGAGACTACCTCAAGAGTAACAAGAGCGTCAAAATTTTCCTAACCAGTATGATTGGAGATGTGGAGGTGGTCAGAGGATGAAAAAGCAATCGTATCTGTTAATCGGACTGACTTCTCTCCTCTTTATCCTCTTTTTGACCAATAGTCTGCTTGATATTTTTGAACTAGACTGGTCCTATTTGCTACAAGATATTGAGAAAACAGAAAAGTTAATCTTCTTAGTCTTGGTCTTTAGCCTTTCCATGACCTTCTTTTTTGTCCTCTTTTGGCGTGTGATAGAAGAAGTCTCTCGCAGGAAAATACAGGTCAATCTCAAGCGCTTGTTAGCAGGGAAAGAGGTAATTTCCTTTGCAGATCCAGACTTGGACGCCAGTTTTAAGTCCTTGTCTGGCAAGCTCAACCTCTTGACAGAGGCTGTTCAAAAGGCTGAAAATCAAAGCCTGGTCAAGGAAGAAGAAATCATCGAGAAAGAACGGAAGCGGATTGCACGTGACTTGCACGATACGGTTAGTCAGGAGTTGTTTGCGGCCCATATGATTTTATCAGGTGTCAGTCAGCAGGCTTTGAAGCTGGATAGAGAAAAGATGCAGACCCAGTTGCAAAGTGTTGCAGCCATCCTAGAAACAGCCCAGAAAGATTTGCGGGTCTTGCTCCTACATTTGCGACCTGTTGAGTTGGAAGAGAAGAGTTTGGTTGAAGGAATTCAAATCCTCTTAAAAGAGCTTGAGGACAAGAGTGATCTCAAGGTTAGTCTCAAGCAAAACGTGTCTAAATTGCCTAAGAAGATTGAAGAACATATCTTCCGTATTCTTCAGGAGTTGATCAGCAATACCCTTCGCCATGCTCAGGCATCTTGCCTAGATGTCTACCTCTATCAGACGGATGTTGAATTGCAGCTGAAAGTGGTGGATAATGGGATTGGTTTCCAGTTAGGGAGTTTAGACGACTTGAGTTATGGACTGCGAAACATCAAGGAGCGAGTCGAAGATATGGCAGGTACGGTTCAACTCTTGACAGCTCCCAAACAAGGACTGGCGGTTGATATCCGTATTCCCCTGCTAGACAAGGAATCATAAAGGAGTAGAGATGAAAATTTTACTGGTAGATGACCATGAAATGGTTCGATTGGGCTTGAAAAGCTATTTTGACCTCCAAGACGATGTGAAAGTTGTAGGCGAGGCTGCCAATGGGGCTCAAGGTATTGACTTGGCCTTGGAACTGCGTCCAGATGTCATTGTCATGGATATTGTCATGCCTGAGATGAATGGGATTGACGCGACCTTGGCCCTCCTCAAAGAATGGCCTGAAGCCAAGATTTTGATTGTCACATCTTACTTGGATAATGAAAAAATCATGCCGGTCTTGAATGCTGGTGCCAAAGGCTATATGCTCAAGACTTCTAGTGCAGACGAACTGCTTCATGCAGTTCGTAAGGTGGCAGCGGGCGAGCTTGCTATTGAACAAGAGGTCAGCAAGAAGGTCGAATACCACCGCAATCATATGGAACTTCATGAGGAATTGACTGCGCGTGAACGAGATGTGCTTCAACTCATCGCCAAGGGCTACGAAAATCAACGGATCGCAGATGAACTCTTCATTTCTCTCAAGACGGTTAAGACCCACGTGTCCAATATCCTTGCCAAACTTGAAGTCAGTGATCGCACCCAGGCTGCGGTCTATGCCTTTCAGCACCACTTGGTCGGGCAGGAGGACTTTTAGATGAGTCTTGCAGATTTACTTGAGGAGCTAGAGGTGGCAAAAAATCCTGAGAAAGCAGGCCTCATGGAAGCCTATATGCGTCATCAATTTCCCTTTCTAGGCATTGCAGGTCCGGAAAGAAATGCACTCTATAAAAAGTATTTTCCAAGCGCGAAAAAAACAAGAATTATCGATTGGGATTTTGTAGACACTTGCTGGGAAAAGGAGCCTAGAGAATACCAATATGTGGCTGCCAACTATTTGAAAGCCATGCAGTCTTATCTAACGAAGGACGATTTGCCTAAGCTTGAGCGCCTGGTCGTGACCAAGTCTTGGTGGGACACGGTAGATATCCTAGATCGAGTAGTAGGGAGTTTGGTAGTCGACCATCCGGAACTTGAAGATGTGCTTTTAAAATGGAGCCTCTCAGACAATATCTGGCTGAGGCGAGTCGCTATTGACCACCAGTTGTTAAGAAAAGAGAAAACGAATGTCCAACTGATGGAACAGATCCTGCTCAACAATCTGGAGCAGACAGAATTTTTCATCAACAAAGCCATCGGCTGGGCTCTAAGAGACTACTCCAAGACCAATCCCGAATGGGTAGCACGTTTTATTGAAAAGAATAAGAAAAGAATGGCTGAACTTAGTATCAAGGAAGCCAGCAAGTACCTTTAGCATCGTTGAAAAGCGTATTCATTACTTGAAAAAAGTCGCTCGTTTATGTTATAATAGACTGTATTTAAAAAATTTTAAGGAGAAATGACAGAATGTCTGTATCATTTGAAAACAAAGAAACAAACCGTGGTGTCTTGACTTTCACAATCTCTCGAGACCAAATCAAACCAGAAGTGGACCGTGTATTCAACTCAGTAAAGAAAACTCTTAACGTTCCAGGTTTCCGTAAAGGTCACCTTCCACGTCCTATCTTTGATAAAAAATTTGGTGAAGAAACACTTTACCAAGATGTATTGAACGCTCTTTTGCCAAACGCTTATGAAGCAGCTGTAAAAGAAGCTGGTCTTGAAGTCGTTGCGCAACCAAAAATTGACGTAACTTCAATGGAAAAAGGTCAAGACTGGGTTATCACAGCTGAAGTCGTGACAAAACCTGAAGTTAAATTGGGTGACTACAAAAACCTTGAAGTATCAGTAGATGTAGAAAAAGAAGTCACAGACGCTGATGTTGAAGAACGTATCGAACGCGAACGCAACAACTTGGCTGAATTGGTTATCAAAGAAGGTGCTGCTGAAAATGGCGACACTGTTGTCATTGACTTCGTTGGTTCTATCGACGGTGTTGAATTTGACGGTGGAAAAGGTGAAAACTTCTCACTTGGACTTGGATCAGGTCAATTTATCCCTGGTTTTGAAGACCAATTGGTTGGACACTCAGCTGGCGAAACTGTTGACGTTGTCGTAACATTCCCAGAAGACTACCAAGCAGAAGACCTTGCAGGTAAAGAAGCTAAATTCGTGACAACTATCCACGAAGTAAAAGCCAAAGAAGTTCCAGCTCTTGACGATGAACTTGCAAAAGACATCGACGAAGAAGTGGAAACACTTGACGAATTGAAAGAAAAATACCGCAAAGAATTGACTGCTGCGAAAGAAGAAGCATACAAAGATGCCCTTGAAGGCGCAGCAATCGATAAAGCTGTAGAAAACGCTGAGATCGTAGAACTTCCAGAAGAAATGATCCACGAAGAAGTTCACCGCTCAGTAAATGAATTCCTTGGAAACTTGCAACGTCAAGGTATCAACCCTGACATGTACTTCCAAATCACTGGAACTACTCAAGAAGACCTTCACAAACAATACGAAGCAGAAGCTGAGTCACGCACTAAGACTAACCTTGTTATTGAAGCAGTTGCGAAGGCTGAAGGATTTGACGCTACTGAAGAAGAAATCCAAAAAGAAATCGAACAATTGGCAGCAACTTACAACATGGAAGTTGCGCAAGTTCAAAACTTGCTTTCAGCTGATATGTTGAAACACGATATCGCAATCAAAAAAGCTGTTGAATTGATCACAAGCACAGCAACAGTAAAATAATCTTAAAAGATAAAAAGCCCACCTGATTTGGTGGGTTTTCTGATGGTCTATTTTCCAAAAATTTCTTTGAGGTCTGCGTCGGTAATTCCAATCATGGCGGGGATATTAGACCAGTTTTCCTCGGTGAGGATGTAGGATAGAGGAGAATCCTCTTGATTTTTCGTTTTGCTAGGAGCTGGGCTGGTTTGGTCGGTAGAATCGACCAGATCTTTAAAGCGTTCAATCAGATAGGTCTTACGGGCAGTTCCGATATGTTTGACTGCATAGTCAAAGGCCTGTAATTCGCCTAGTAGGATGAGCTTGCTCTTAGCCCGTGTAATAGCCGTATAGATGAGATTGCGTTCCAGCATGCGCTTGCTAGCACTGGTGATGGGCAGGATGACAACGGGAAACTCACTTCCCTGAGACTTATGGATACTCATAGCATAGGCTAGGCGAATCTTGTACCATTCGTTACGTGGGTAGACGACCTCATTGCCGTCAAAATCAATGACAATCTCGTCTTGTTTAGACTCGGTGTATTTTCCAGGAATCAGGTCTGTGATGTAGCCTAGGTCTCCATTAAAGACATTGACTTCAGCGTCGTTGACTAGGTGAATAACCTTGTCCCCTGTTCGATAGTGGCACTGAGTTGCTTCAAAGCTAACTTGCCCCTTTTGCTGAGGATTGAGCAGGTCTTGCATGAGTTGGTTAATGGCGTCAATACCAGCAGTTCCTCGATACATAGGCGCAAGCACCTGAATATCACGAGCCGGAATGCCACTTCTGAGGGCTGCGCCAAGAATTTTCTCAATGGTAGCTGGGATATGGCCACTAGCGATTTCAAAGTAGGAACGGTCAGGTTTTTTCTGGGTAAAGTCGGCTGGCAAGATGCCTTGTCGAATCTGACTAGCCAAGGTAACGATAGTTGATTCTTCGCTCTGACGGTAAATCCGTTCCAAGCGAGTCTGCGGAATCAGGGGTATCTGGAGCAGATCAGCCAGGACTTGTCCAGGACTAACAGAAGGTAGCTGGTCGCTATCGCCCACGATGAGAATTTTACTGTTAGAAGAGATGTTGGAGAAAAGTTGGTTGGCTAGCCAAGTGTCCACCATAGAAAACTCATCTACGATGATGAAGTCGGCATCCAGATAATCTTCCAGATGACTGGTATCATCGTCTCCCGTCATCCCCAAATGGCGGTGAATGGTCGCGCTAGGCAAACCTGTTAATTCATTCATGCGCCGAGCTGCTCGACCAGTTGGAGCTGCTAGAAGGATAGGCAGGTTGCTTTTTTTTCTGAGGTCAAATCCCTCTAAGAGGGCATAGACAGCGATAATTCCATTGATAACAGTCGTCTTACCAGTACCAGGTCCACCTGTTAGGATAAAGACCTTGTTCTGGATAGCATCGCAGATAGCCTGTTTTTGGATGCTATCATACTCAATACCCAGTTCCTCCTCGACACTAGCGATATGCTTTTGAATGGTTTCTAAATCCTGATTTTTCTGTTTTCCTTTTTCAAGGATACGAACCAAGTGACTGCGAATACCTTCCTCGGCGAAAAAGAGGCTATTGTCAAAGATTTTGGTATCAATCTGCTGAACCTTGTCTTCTTCGATGAGGTAGGAGAGTTCTTGGGCTACTTGGCTGGGATCCAGTTCCACGGGACGGGAAGACTCGAGGAGAGTCAGGGTCTGTTCTAGCAAATCACGGGCTTTCATATAGGTATCACCCGTATCCATACAACCTTGAAAGAGACTGTGGACAAGGCCAGCACGGAAGCGCTCGGGAGCTTGGCTTTCGATGCCTAGTTCGGCGGCTAATTGGTCAGCAATGGTAAAACCCAAACCCTTGATATCCTCAACCAGTTGATAGGGATAGTTTTCGACAATATCCAGCGTTTCTTCCTTGTAAAAGTCTTGAATCTGAAAGGCCAATTTATTAGGAATGCCGTAGTTGGCTAGTTTTGCCAAGACCATTTCTGTCCCATAGTTGAGACGAAGTGTAGAGACGAAAGCCTCACGGTTTTTGGCAGAGAGTCCTGAGATGCTTTCTAGCTTTTCAGGATGCTCCAGAATTTCGTCAATGGTATTTTCACCATAGCAATCCACGATTTTTTGAGCCGTTTTGAGACCAATTCCCTTGAAGTGGCTACTCGAAAAGTACTTAACTAGCCCTTTTTTAGTTGGTTTTGCCCGTTCATAACGGCTGATTTGCAGTTGTTCTCCGTACTTGGAGTGTTGAACGATTTGTCCCCAAAAGGTGTAGTCTTCCCCTTCAATCACGTCAGTCATAGTTCCTGTAACGATGATTTCAAAATCGTCAAAGTCCTCCGCATTGGTATCTTCGATATCTAGGAGGAGAATGCGATAAAAATTGCTGGGATTTTCAAAAATAATCCGTTCAATAGTGCCTGAAAAATAAACTTCCATAGATTTCCTTTTTGATAGAAAAAGAGCTGGGATAGAGCTTTCAGTTAGGCTTTCCTTGGATTTGGGACTTGGTACAAGATATTGCCAAGTTGCAATCTAATCCTAAAAGCTAACTCAAAAAGACTATCGCAGCATCTAGTTGCTGGTTTTAAAAAATTCCGATACGGTTGAGTGGCCAGAAACGGAATTTGGCTTCTCCTTTGATTTGACTGGCTTTAAAGGTTCCGACATGGCGACTGTCACTGGAAACCAAACGGTCATCTCCAAGGAGGAGGTACTCACCCTCGGGTACGGTAAAGCTGAAGCTGGTGTTGAAATTCACATCGACAGTAAAGGCTTGAGCTTTCTGGGCTAGACTTCTAAAATAGACTCCCTTATCCCCTTCAAAGCCTTTCCCCGAATAGGCGTTTTGCAGTTTATCATTTTTAAACTGTTGGAGGTAGTCTGCTAGGTAAGGTTCGTCAGTTTCTTGATTGTTGATAAAGAGCTTGTCGTTTTCGTAGCGAATGGTATCTCCGGGCATGCCGATGACGCGTTTAACGATGTCTTTATTTCCATCATCTTCATGGGCAACTACAATGTCAAAGCGGTTAATAGGGAGGTGTTTGACGACAAAAAGAATCTCTCCATCAGCTAGGGTCGGATCCATAGAGTGTCCTTCCACGCGGACATTGGTCCATAGAAAGAGACGACTGAGACCAACTAGTATAATGATGAGGAACGTAAGTCCCCACTCTTTTAGAAATGTTTTAAAATAATTCATAATTTACCTTTCCAGAAGTGCTTTGGCTTTTTCAGTATTTTTAAAATGAAGCTTGGCACAGAAGTTGAGCCCTTTCATGCCATAGGCTTGAAGGATTTTGCTAGCAACCTTATCAGATGCAGTTCCAGCGCCACTTGGCAGTTGATAGCCTAGTTCTCGTCCAAGATTTTCCAAGCTTTCGAGGAAGAGATCTCGCGCGATGATGGAGCTAACTGCAACAGCTAGGTATTTTCCCTCGGCTTTTTCTTCCAAGCTGATCTTGTTTGGGAAACGATTGGCTTCTTGGGTCAAGTACTTGTCATAGTTTTTAGGACTTGTAAAAGCATCAATGACGATTCTTTCTGGCTGGACTCCTTTTTGAAGAAGGAGAAAGATAGCCTGATTGTGAAGGGCAACTTTTACAGAAACAGCATTGTAACGCTCTCCGATAACTTCGTTGTACTTGCTCGGTGAAAGGAGGAGCGCTTGGTGCTGGACCTTTTCTTTAAGGATAGGGGCGATCTGACGAATCTTTTGGTCTGTCAGGGTTTTTGAATCTCCCACGCCCAGTTCTCGCAAGAAGTCGTGCTGGTCAGGTGTCACAAAGGAAGCCACGACAGCAAGCCCACCAAAGTAGGAACCATTTCCCACCTCATCAGTCCCAATAATAGGAAAATCTTGTCCACTTTTTTCTTGTTGAACTTGGTAACCAAAGAAACTGGCGTATTGCTCAGCCATTTCGCCCTGCAGGAGGAGTTTTCCAGAAGTATAGACGGAAACCGTTGCCTGAGGCAGTCTCAAAAAATAGCGAATATAAGGATTTTTACTAGGACTGAGAGCCTTCTGATACTGACTTAAAAAGCTCTGAATTTCCTGTTCACTTGGTGTGAGTGTGATACTTGCCATAGTCTCTATTGTACCACAAAAGCAGGAGAATTGGTAAAAACTGACAAAGTTAGCGAAATTTGGTATAATATCGTGAGGTGAATTTTATGGCAAATCTAAATCGATATAAGTTTACATTCGGAAAAAAGACATTAACCTTGACAACCGAGTATGACAACCTCTTTATGGAGGAAATTGCCAAGGTTGCGACTGAAAAATACCAAGCAATTAAAGAACAAATGCCTGGGGCAGATGATGAAACCGTTGCCCTCCTTTTAGCGATTAACAGCCTATCGACGCAGCTTAGTCGTGAGATTGAGTTTGACGATAAGGAGCAGGAGCTTAAAGACCTTCGAAATAAGCTAGTGGCAGTCAAACAAGAACAGAGCAAGATTGAGGACTCCCTATGATTTCGATCCTTCTCTTACTAGTTCTAGTTTGGGGTTTTTACATCGGCTACCGTAGAGGTTTGGTGTTGCAAGTTTATTATTTTCTCGTTGCAGTGATTTCAGCCTTTATTGCTGGGAAGTTTTATAAATCACTGGGAGATCAACTTCACTTGCTTGTCCCTTATGCCAATCCTCAGGAAGGACAGGGTACCTTTTTCTTCCCTTCAGGTCAGCTTTTTCAGCTAGACAAGGTCTTTTATGCGGGGATAGCCTACCTTCTAGTTTTCGGAATTTGTTACACTATCGGACGTTTTATCGGTTTGTTCCTACACTTGATTCCAACTAAAAAGCTAGATGTCAAATGGTTTCGTATCGGAGCAGGCCTATTGTCGCTATTGGTAACCTTATTTGTCTTGCAAATGGCTTTGACCATTCTTGCAACGGTGCCTCTGGCAGTCATTCAAAATTCACTTGAAAAAAGTATCGTAGCTAAACACATCATCCAAAGTGTCCCTTTCACGACAAACTTTATCAAACAACTCTGGGTGACAAATTTAATCGGATAAAAAGGGCGGGATTTTTCCTAGCCCTTTGTTTACAGATTGGACGACTAGGGTCGGGTAAAGTTCAAAAACCTCTAGGCGCTACAATCTTGTAAACCAGCATACAAGGAAAAAATATGAATACAAAAATACTAGAAACCTTAGAATTTAATAAAATTAAGGTCTTGTTTGAACCTCATCTCCTGACAGAACAAGGCCTAGAGGAGCTAAAAGGCTTGGCTCCAACTGCCAAGGTGGATAAGATCAAACAAGCCTTTACAGAGATGGAGGAAATGCAAGCCCTATTTGTGGAGCAACCTCACTTTACCATCCTAGCGACACGTGAGATTTCAGCTGTTTGCAAGCGTCTCGAAATGGGGGCAGACCTCAATATCGAGGAGTTCCTGCTTCTCAAACGGGTCTTGCTTGCTAGCAGAGAATTACAAAGTTTTTATGTCAATCTCGAAAACGTACGCTTGGCACAGTTGGCGAGATGGTTTGAAAAACTGCATGATTTCCCACACTTGCAAGGGAGTCTCCAAGCCCTAAATGATGCAGGATTTATCGAAAATTTTGCCAGTGAAGAGCTAGCACGCATCCGTCGGAAAATCCATGATAGTGAGAGTCAAGTTCGAGATGTCTTGCAAGACTTACTCAAGCAAAAAGCTCAGATGTTGACCGAAGGAATCATTGCTAGCAGAAATGGCCGTCAGGTTTTACCTGTCAAGAACACCTATCGTAACAAGATTGCAGGTGTTGTTCATGACATCTCTGCCAGCGGAAACACGGTCTATATCGAGCCACGTGAGGTCGTGAAACTGAGCGAAGAAATCGCTAGTTTGCGAGCAGACGAACGCTATGAGATGATTCGCATCCTACAGGAGCTCTCAGAACGGGTCCGCCCTCATGCTGCTGAGATTGCTAATGACGCTTGGATTATCGGCCATTTAGACTTGATTCGTGCCAAGGTGCGTTTCATTCAAGAAAGACAAGCAGTCGTTCCTCAACTTTCAGAGAACCAAGAGATTCAACTCCTTCATGTTCGCCATCCTTTGGTCAAAAATGCTGTTGCAAACGATGTACACTTTGGTAAAGAATTAACAGCCATTGTCATTACAGGTCCCAATACTGGTGGGAAGACCATCATGCTCAAAACCTTGGGCTTGACTCAACTCATGGCCCAATCTGGATTGCCCATTCTAGCTGATAAGGGAAGCCGTATTGGTATTTTCGAAGAAATCTTCGCCGATATCGGGGATGAGCAGTCTATAGAGCAAAGCTTGTCTACCTTCTCCAGCCACATGACCAATATCGTAGATATTCTTGGCAAGGTCAACCAACATTCGCTCTTATTGCTAGATGAGCTTGGGGCTGGTACCGATCCGCAGGAAGGTGCGGCGCTTGCTATGGCTATTCTGGAGGATCTTCGTCTACGTCAGGTCAAGACCATGGCGACGACCCACTATCCAGAGCTCAAGGCCTACGGTATCGAGACAGCCTTTGTGCAAAATGCCAGCATGGAGTTTGATACAGCCAGCCTGCGTCCGACCTATCGCTTTATGCAGGGAGTTCCTGGTCGAAGCAATGCCTTTGAAATTGCCAAACGTCTGGGCTTGTCAGATGTCATCGTAGGAGATGCCAGCCAGCAGGTCAACCAAGATAATGATGTCAACCGTATCATTGAACAATTGGAAGAGCAGACGCTTGAAAGTCGCAAACGCTTGGACAATATCCGTGAGGTGGAGCAAGAAAACCTTAAGATGAACCGAGCGCTCAAAAAACTCTACAACGAACTCAACCGTGAAAAGGAAACTGAGCTCAATAAGGCGCGTGAACAGGCTGCCGAGATTGTGGAACTCGCTCTAAATGAGAGTGACCAGATTCTCAAGAACCTCCACAGTAAGTCTCAACTCAAACCCCATGAAATCATTGAAGCCAAGGCAGATCTGAAAAAAATGGCTCCTGAAAAAGTTGACTTGTCTAAAAACAAGGTCCTTCAAAAAGCCAAGAAAAAACGAGCTCCAAAGGTGGGAGATGATATTGTGGTTCTCAGTTATGGCCAACGTGGAACCTTGACCAATCAACTTAAGGATGGTCGCTGGGAAGCCCAAGTTGGTTTGATCAAGATGACCTTGGAAGAGAAAGAATTTGACCTTGTTCAGAACCAACAAGAAGCCCCAGTCAAGAAAAAACAAGTCAATGTTGTCAAACGAGCTTCTGGTCGTGGTCCGCAAGCCAGACTGGATCTTCGTGGCAAACGGTACGAAGAGGCCATGAATGAGCTGGACGCTTTTATCGACCAAGCCCTGCTCAATAACATGGCGCAAGTCGACATCATCCATGGTATCGGAACAGGCGTCATCCGTGAGGGCGTCACCAAATACCTGCAAAGAAACAAGCATGTCAAGAGTTTTGGCTATGCTCCACAAAATGCTGGAGGCAGTGGTGCCACCATTGTAACCTTTAAAGGATAGAGAGAAGAAGGAGTCAACCTTTCTGGAAAAAGAAATGAAAACTAAAAATTTTCATAGAAAACATTGACAAAGGCTAACTTTTCTTGTAAAATAATAAAAAATTAAATACCAACACCGAATGAAGTTTAATAGAAGTGGAGAAAGGTTTGTTTTCCATGACTGTAAATGGACGGAACTCTGGAGAGACCGTAAAGGCACCGAAGGGGCAAGGCAGGCGACTGCTCAAACTCTCAGGTAAAAGGACAGAGCTAAGATAGATTGCTTTTTAGCATTTATCTAGGCATTCCAGAGTACATGTATCTTGCATGTGCTCTTTCTTTTGGGGTTGAAAGATAGGAGAAGGATATGTTAGAATTGCTAAAAGCGCTTGATGCTTTCGTTTGGGGGCCTCCCCTCTTGATCTTATTGGTCGGAACGGGTATCTATTTGACCATCCGACTAGGCCTTTTGCAGGTGGCTCGTCTCCCTAGGGCCTTTCAGTTAATTTTCACCAAGGACAAGGGACATGGCGATGTGTCGAGCTTTGCTGCTCTCTGTACAGCTCTAGCCGCCACCGTTGGTACGGGAAATATCATCGGGGTCGCGACAGCCATCAAGGTTGGTGGACCAGGCGCCCTCTTTTGGATGTGGATGGCGGCCTTTTTTGGGATGGCAACCAAGTACGCTGAAGGCTTGCTGGCAATCAAATACCGTAGCAAGGATGCAAATGGAGCTGTAGCTGGAGGCCCCATGCACTACATCCTTTTGGGGATGGGAGAAAAGTGGCGTCCACTTGCTATCTTCTTTGCCCTAGCGGGTGTATTGGTAGCCCTTCTAGGGATTGGTACCTTTACCCAGGTCAATTCGATTACAGAATCCATTCAAAATACAGCCCAAGTTGATCCAGCTATCACAGCTCTGATTTTATCCATTTTTGTAGCGATTGCCGTCTTTGGTGGACTCAAATCCATTTCAAAGGTTTCGACAGCAGTCGTTCCTTTTATGGCTATTGTCTATATTTTAGGGACTCTTACAGTTATTCTCTTTAATATCGAGAAAATCCCAGCCACACTTGCCCTCATCTTTACTTCAGCCTTTAGTCCAGCTGCTGCCGTAGGTGGTTTTGCAGGTGCCAGCATTCGGATGGCTATCCAGAATGGTGTGGCGCGAGGAGTCTTCTCTAACGAATCTGGTCTTGGTTCAGCTCCGATTGCAGCGGCTGCAGCTAAGACTAATGAGCCTGTAGAGCAAGGCTTGATTTCCATGACAGGAATCTTTATTGATACTTTGATAATCTGTACTCTGACAGGTCTGACAATCTTGGTAACTGGTGTTTGGAGCGGAGATTTAAATGGTGTTGCCTTGACCCAGTCAGCCTTTTCAACAGTTTTTTCACACTTTGGACCTGCCCTCTTGACCATCTTCCTTGTACTCTTTGCCTTTACGACGATTTTAGGTTGGAACTATTATGGAGAGCGCTGTTTCGAGTTTCTCTTCGGTGTTCGTTTTATCTGGCTTTACCGTGTAGTCTTTGTAGTCATGGTCTTGTTGGGAGGATTTATCGAGTTGGATATGGTTTGGATTATCGCAGACATCGTCAATGCCCTGATGGCTTTACCAAACTTGATTGCCCTCTTAGTCTTGTCGCCAGTCGTCATTGCTGAGACTAAAAAGTATTTTAAACACTAACCCAATCACACTTTTAGTGTGATTTTTTTTCATTTCATAGACATTTTCTATCAAGGCGATTGAAAATATATATTATTCAAGGGGGAAATTCTATGATAGACTAAATGACAATAAAATGAAAAGAGGTTTCTTATGACAACATTTACCATCCACACAGTAGAATCAGCACCAGCAGAAGTGAAAGAAGTTCTTGAAACAGTACAAAAAGACAACAATGGCTATATTCCCAACCTAATCGGTCTCTTGGCCAATGCCCCTACCGCCCTTGAAGCCTACCGAACTGTCGGAGCCATCAACCGTCGCAATAGCCTAACCCCAGTTGAGAGAGAAGTGGTGCAAATCACAGCCGCCGTAACCAATGGTTGTGCTTTCTGCGTGGCAGGTCACACCGCCTTTTCGATCAAACAAATCCAGATGAATGATGATCTTCTCCAAGCCCTCCGCAACCGTACTCCAATCGAGACAGATCCTAAGCTAGATACTCTAGCCAAGTTTACCTTGGCAGTCATCAATACCAAGGGTCGTGTAGGAGATGAAGCCTTGGCTGAATTCTTAGAAGCCGGCTATACGCAACAAAATGCCTTAGACGTAGTTCTCGGTGTCAGCCTAGCCAGCCTTTGCAACTATGCCAACAACCTAGCCAATACGCCAATCAATCCAGAATTGCAACCTTATGCCTAGTTCGAATCATAAATAAAATGAAGGCTGATTCATCCAGTCTTCATTTTTCTATGCTATTTTAAAGACTTTTATGCTATACTGATAATAATATGATTAACGGAGGTTGCCATGAAAAAACTCCCCTTGGTATTTTCTGGTTGTTTGTTAGGTTTGGCAGGTGCAGGAAACTTGATTGCGGATACTTGGCCTGTTCTTTCGCACCTATTTAGTTTGACTGGATTGGTCTTATGGATTTTCTTTCTGATTCTTCATCTTTTTAATTGGGAAGAAACCAAGAAAGAATTGACCAAGCCCCCTCTTTTATCTGGTATAGCTACCTTTCCTATGGCGGGGATGATTTTATCGACCTATGTCTTGCGACTAGTTCCGTCTATGCCTATCCTATCCCAGCCTTTGTGGTGGTTTTCTTTTATTTTGGATTTTGCTTTGATCGCTTATTTTTCTCGTCGCTTTCTTGGAGTGGAGGAAAGAGCTAGTGCAACACCAAGCTGGACAGTACTTTATGTGGGCATAGCAGTGGCAGCCTTGACCTATCCAGTCGTTGGCCTGATTCAGCTTGCCTACCTAACGGTGACTTTCGGCTTTCTCGCTACTTGTTTTCTCTATCCGTTGATTTACAGTGATCTAAAGAAACAGCCATTGACTCCAGCCCTACTAGGGCAAGAAGGAATCTACTGCGCTCCTTTTTCTTTGCTCTTAGCAGCTCTGGTGCGTATCGGTGGAGTTACTCTTCCGACCTGGGCCTTGTTACTGCTGATGCTTTTCTCTCAGTCTTTTTTCATCTTCGTTTTGACTCGCTTGCCTAATATTTTAAAACAAGGCTTTCAACCAGCTTTCTCAGCCTTAACCTTCCCAACTATCATCACAGCTACATCGCTTAAAATGGCTCAAGGAATTGTAAAACTGCCTATCTTAGATTATCTAGTGTTTGTGGAAACCCTCCTTTGCTTAAGTATTTTATTCTTTGTCTTGGGTGCTTATCTGATTTGGTTAGGAAAAAAGGTCTAGCTATTTTCTAGCTAGGCCTTATTTTTTATGGTTTGATAACTTCAGCTCCACCCATATATGGACGAAGTGCTTCTGGAATGGTTACAGAACCATCTGCATTTTGGTAGTTTTCAAGAATAGCAGCCACTGTACGTCCAACTGCAAGTCCAGAACCGTTCAAGGTGTGAAGGAGTTTCACCTTGCCATCGGCTTCATCACGGTAACGGATTTGGGCACGACGAGCTTGGAAATCTTCAGTATTTGAACAGCTTGAGATTTCACGGTAGGTATTTTGGGCTGGAATCCAAACTTCCAAATCGTAAGTTTTGGCAGCTGAGAAGCCCATATCTCCAGTAGAGAGCGCGACCACACGGTATGGAAGATTAAGCTTTTGAAGAATATTTTCAGCGTTGGCTGTCATTTTTTCTAATTCTTCATATGATTCTTCTGGTTTGGCAAATTTGACCATTTCAACCTTGTGGAATTGGTGCAAACGAATCAAGCCACGTGTATCACGACCAGCAGAACCAGCTTCAGAACGGAATGATGGGCTCATAGCAGTGAAGTAAATTGGTAGGTCTTTTCCATCAAGGATTTCATCACGGTAGTAGTTTGTAAGAGGCACTTCAGCAGTAGGAATGAGTACATAGTTGGTGTCACTCAATTCAAAGGTATCTTCCTTGAATTTTGGATATTGACCAGTACCAAACATTGAGTCATGGTTAACAATGTAAGGTGTGATAACTTCCGTATAGCCTTCTTTACCATGCTCATCCAACATGAAGTTGTAGATAGCACGTTCCAAACGAGCTCCAAGTCCTTTATAGAAGAGGAAGCGAGCTCCAGTCACTTTACCACCGCGTTCCCAGTCAAGAATACCAAGGTCTTCACCCAGATCCCAGTGAGCTTTTGGTTCGAAGTCAAACTCGCGTGGAGTTCCCCAACGGCGAACTTCAACGTTGTCATCCTCATCAGCTCCAACAGGAACGCTGTCAGCAGGAATGTTTGGAAGTGTAGTCGTAAATTCTGTCAATTTAGCATCGATTTCTGCCAATTCAGCATCGAGAGATTTTACTTCAGCAGAGAGAGCTTGCATAGCAGCAATCTTGTCATCAGCATTTTCCTTATTGCGCTTGGCTTGAGCAATCTCTGCAGAAACTGTGTTACGTTCTGCCTTGAGGTTTTCGACCTTGACCAAGATGTCACGGCGTTTAGCATCGATTTCTTTCATTTCATTCAAAACAGCAGCATCTACACCACGTGTAGCTAGTTTTTCAGCGACAGCATCAAAGTCTGTACGAATACGTTTGATATCTAACATAAAAACTCCTTTATGAAAAAAGCACACCTAACAAAGCGTTGGAGTGGCAGGGCCACGGTTCCATCCAACTTCACAGGTGTGCACTTGATTCTGTATTTAATTGTTGATAACGGTAGAATTTCACCTATCCCTCCTATCTGCTCGCAGCACCCGCAGACTTTCTGAAAGAAGAGGATAACCTACTTATCCGTTGCTATGATTATACTAAAGTTTCTACTTTTTTGCAAATAGATTTTTAAATTTTTGTCCAATGGTCTGGAGCAGAGTCGGAAGTTTCACGACCTTGTCGTTTCCTAATTTTTCCCGAGCGATTTTGAGGATAGCCCCAGAGTCTTTTGAGGCAAAGAGGAATTTACCTTGATCGGTGAAGACTTCAAAGTGACGGCTGATTTTACGGCCATTTACGTTAGCTCCAATTTGCTGAATGCTGGACCAGGGGATCTGGATATATTGTTCGACATTGACATCAGGATAAAACTCTAAGGCTTGATCCCCAACTAGAAATTTTCCAACTTTTCCAGAGATAGAGAGGTAAGATGTCCCAGTGGTTTGGAGGTCAATGACTTTATTGAGTGATTGAGCCATGATTAGTCTTCCTTACTTTCACCGAAAAAGGCATGATAGAGCGCCTTAATAGCGGCCTTCTCTTGCTCTTTATTGACAACAAACATGATGGAAACTTCACTTGACCCTTGGGACATCATCTGGATGTTGATTTTATTCTCAGACAAAGCACGTGTGGCAGTAGCAGTTACCCCGATATGACTCTTCATCTTTTCCCCGACAATCATAATAATTGAAAGATCATGTTCGATTTCAGCATGGTCCACTTCAGCCTTTTGAACGAGCTGACGCAGAATTTCTTCTTCCTTGATAGGAGTCAATTCGCGGGAACGGAGGATGATTGAAAGATCATCGATACCTGTTGGCATGTGTTCCCAACCGATGTTAAGATCTTCAAGGATTTGCAGAACCTTGCGACCAAATCCAACTTCACGGTTCATGAGGTATTTCGACATGTTGATGCTGACAAAGCCAGAATCACCAGCGATTCCAACGACGGGGAATTTATCACTGCTATGCTTTAGAACGATACGAGTACCTGGATGGTCAGGGTTGTTGGTATTCTTGATAACGAGAGGGATTTTCCCCCGGTAGGCAGGGAGCAGAGCTTCATCGTGAAGGACTGAGAAACCTGCATAAGCCAATTCCCGCATTTCACGGTAGGTCAATTCAGGGATAGAATGAGGCTGGTGAATGATACCTGGATGGGCAGCAAAGATACCATCGACATCTGTAAAGTTTTCATAAAGGTCGGCTTTGACACCTGCAGCTATGATAGAACCTGTGATATCGGATCCACCACGTGAGAAGGTACAGATTTGATTTTCTTTCGTAACTCCAAAGAAACCAGGGATGACAAGGACTTCGTTGCTATCAGCCAAGCCTTCAATCTTGTCATAACTAGATGGAATGATACGTGCGTTTCCTGGTTCACTTGTGACAACGATTCCAGCCTCTCTTGGATGAACATAGCGTGCATCGATGCCGTTTTGGTTAAAGTAAGCTGCGATAAGTTTGGCATTGTTGTTTTCTCCAGCCGCTAGGAAGGTGTCATAGAGAAAGTCATTTTCTTCAATAGGAAGAGTCGCTAAGGCACGGATGCTTTTAGAAATTTTTTCTAGAACTGATGGTTTTAAGCCTAGTTCGCTCACCATAGCCGCATAGCGATCGATGATCCAGTTTTGGCTCTTGCTGATATCATTTCCCGCTACATAGTCACGATAGTATTTGATCAAAGCGTCGGTAACCTTGGTATCATCAGCATTGCGTTTTCCGGGTGCAGAAACGACTACAAAACGGCGTTCTTTATCACTTTTAACGATGTTTAAAACTTTTTCTAACTGACTAGCAGAGGCAAGAGAGCTTCCGCCAAATTTTACAACCTTCATAGGGACTCCTCAAGTAAGTATTTTATACGATTATAGCAGAAAGAGGGGCTTTTTTCAATGAAGAAAATAGTATAGTCTTTAGGATAAAGTGAGCGTTTTGATCAGCCGAGACACTTTCGATTGGTTTTCTCTTGCCTCTTTATCTAAAAAAAGGTATACTTTGACAATGAAATAATTTTATCACCTTATAAAAGGAGAAGCTATGAATCATATCTTATATCAGATCGTAGATGATCTTGCTATCATCACTTTGAATCGTCCCGAAGTGGCAAACGGTTTCCATATCCCAATGTGTGAGGAAATTTTAGAAGCTTTGACTCTAGCAGAGCAGGATCAAACTGTTCAGTTTATCTTGATTAACGCTAATGGGAAGGTCTTTTCAGTTGGGGGAGATCTGGTTGAGATGAAGCGTGCAGTGGATGAAGATGATATCCCTTCTTTGAATAAGATTGCAGAATTGGTCAATACAATTTCTTTTAAAATCAAGCAAATTCCTAAACCTGTTTTGATGGAGGTAGATGGAGCAGTTGCTGGTGCTGCAGCAAATATGGCAGTAGCAGTCGATTTTTGTTTGGCGACTGATAAGGCAAAATTCATCCAAGCCTTTGTTGGAGTTGGATTGGCGCCGGACGCTGGTGGAATTCATCTCTTGAGTCGTAGTATCGGGGTAACACGAGCTGCGCAACTTGCCATGACAGGAGAAGCTTTGACTGCGGAAAAAGCACTGGAATGGGGCGTGGTATACCGTGTCTGCGAAGCTGATAAATTAGAAAAAACTAGAGAACAAGTTCTGAAGAAATTAAGACGAGGCTCAGCAAACTCATACGCAGCCATTAAAAAGTTGGTTTGGGAAAGCCAATTTAAGGATTGGCAGAATTATGCTGAATTGGAATTGAAACTGCAAGAATCTTTGTCTTTGACTGAAGATTTTAAAGAAGGGGTTCGAGCTCATTCTGAAAGAAGACGACCAAAATTTTCAGGAAAATAAAAAAATACTTGCACAATTCTTTGAAGTTTGATATACTTTTTGTGTCAAATGTTTTGAATGCAAAAGTTTTTTTGAGAAGGAGGGAATACTTTGGACTACCAACAAGTGAATGAGTATTTAACATCTATTTTTAATAATGTCCTTGTGATTGAGGAGGTTAGCTTACGAGGTAGTCGTTTCAAAGACATCTCCATCAAAGAAATGCACACGATTGATGTGATTGGCAAGTTCCCAGAGGCAACACCAAGTAAGGTTTCAAAAGAACTGATGGTAACTCTTGGAACTGTTACGACCAGCTTGAATAATCTCGAAAGAAAAGGTTATGTTGAGCGCATTCGTTCTGATCAGGATCGTCGTGTGGTCTATCTGCATTTGACAAAGAAAGGTCGTTTGGTTCACCGCCTTCATAAACGTTTCCACAAGGCCATGGTCGAGAAAATTATCGATGGTATGAGTTCTGAAGAAATAGAAGTGATGGGCAGGGGCTTGACTAACCTTTATCAATTTTTGGAGGATTTGAAATAATGGCTTTTGCAAAGATAAGCCAGGTTGCTCATTATGTTCCAGAGCAAGTGGTCACTAATCATGACTTAGCCCAAATCATGGACACAAGCGATGAGTGGATTTCAAGTCGGACAGGAATTAAACAGAGACATATCTCAAAAACAGAGTCTACAAGTGATTTGGCGACAGAAGTAGCTAAGAGCTTGTTGGCTAAAGGGAGCTTAACAGCGGATCAGATTGATTTTATCATTGTAGCGACGATTACTCCAGACTCGATGATGCCTTCCACGGCAGCTCGAGTTCAGGCAAATATCGGAGCGCATAGAGCTTTCGCCTTTGATCTGACAGCAGCTTGTAGTGGCTTTGTATTCGCTCTCTCAACTGCAGAAAAGTTTTTAAGTTCTGGACAGTTCAAAAAA
The DNA here is from genome assembly GCF_007475365.1 of Streptococcus oralis subsp. dentisani. Lineage (NCBI taxonomy): Bacteria > Bacillati > Bacillota > Bacilli > Lactobacillales > Streptococcaceae > Streptococcus > Streptococcus oralis. The sequence continues at coordinate 1,796,725 of NZ_CP034442.1, forward strand.
GGGATTGTTATCGGGGCTGAGACCTTATCCAAGGCAGTTGATTGGTCAGATCGTTCGACAGCTGTTCTCTTTGGGGATGGTGCTGGTGGGGTTCTCTTGGAAGCGAGCGAAACACGTCACTTCCTTGTGGAAAGTCTCTATACGGATGGCTCTCGGAGCGAGTGTTTGACCTATGGTCAAACGGCTTTGGCTTCTCCTTTCTCGTATCAAGAAGCAGTTCCTGCTTTTTTGAAAATGGATGGACGAGCAGTTTTTGATTTTGCAAATCGTGATGTTGCTAGATCGATCAAAGAAACCATTGAAAATGGTCCAATCGCAGCATCGGAATTGGATTATCTCCTGCTTCATCAGGCAAATATCCGCATTTTGGATAAGATGGCAAAGAAAATCGGCGTAGACCGAGACAAACTTCCTGCCAATATGATGGAGTATGGAAATACCAGTGCAGCAAGTATCCCGATTTTGCTCTCAGAGTGTGTGGAGAATGGTATGATTCGTTTAGATGGTAGCCAGACGATTCTCCTATCAGGCTTTGGTGGAGGTTTGACATGGGGCACACTCATTCTTACAATCTAGGTAATCATGTGGTTAACACATAGTTATAAATTTTTTATATTTTAAAGGAGTCCTATCATGGCAGTATTTGAAAAAGTACAAGAAATTATCGTTGAAGAACTTGGGAAAGACGCATCAGAAGTAACACTTGAATCAACTTTTGATGATTTGGATGCAGATTCATTGGACTTGTTCCAAGTAATCTCTGAAATCGAAGATGCTTTCGATATCCAAATCGAAGCAGAAGATAACTTGAAAACAGTTGGTGACTTGGTTGCCTACGTTGAAGAGCAAACAAAATAATTAACATATTACTAGAAGGAGTAGGGGAAACCCACTCCCTCTTGTTTAGGTAATAGTTTGAAACTCAAATGATAAACTCGTCGAACTATTACGTAAGCAAGGAATGATGGAGGCACTATGAAAACACGTATTACAGAATTACTGAACATTGATTATCCTATTTTTCAAGGAGGAATGGCCTGGGTTGCAGACGGCGACTTGGCTGGTGCAGTATCAAAAGCTGGTGGTCTAGGAATCATTGGTGGTGGGAATGCACCTAAAGAGGTCGTAAAGGCTAATATCGATAAAATCAAATCACTTACGGACAAACCTTTTGGTGTCAACATCATGCTCTTGTCACCTTTTGTAGAAGACATCGTTGATCTCGTGATTGAAGAAGGGGTCAAGGTGGTTACAACTGGTGCAGGAAATCCAAGTAAATACATGACTCGTTTCCATGATGCAGGAATTACAGTTATTCCTGTTGTTCCAAGTGTTGCTTTAGCAAAACGCATGGAAAAAATTGGTGCAGATGCAGTTATTGCAGAGGGAATGGAAGCCGGTGGACATATTGGTAAATTAACAACGATGACCTTGGTTCGCCAAGTTGCTGCAGCTGTTTCAATTCCGGTTATCGCAGCTGGAGGAATTGCCGACGGTGAAGGTGTCGCTGCAGGCTTTATGCTTGGTGCAGAGGCTGTTCAAGTTGGTACGCGTTTCGTAGTAGCCAAGGAATCTAACGCCCATCCAAAATACAAGGAAAAAATCTTAAAAGCGCGTGATATCGATACGACTATCTCAGCTCAACATTTTGGACATGCTGTTCGCGCCATTAAAAATCAGTTGACACGTGACTTTGAACAGGCTGAAAAGGATGCCTTTAAACAAGAAAATCCAGATTTAGAAATTTTTGAGCAAATGGGAGCTGGTGCTCTTGCTAAAGCCGTTGTTCATGGAGATGTAGAAGGTGGATCCGTCATGGCAGGTCAGATCGCTGGTTTGGTTTCTAAAGAGGAAACTGTCGAAGAAATCCTAAAAGATCTATACTATGGCGCTGCCAAAAAAATTCAAGAAGAAGCCTCTCGTTGGGCAGGAGTTGTAAGAAATGACTAAAACAGCCTTTCTATTTGCAGGTCAAGGTGCTCAGTATCTAGGAATGGGGCGTGATCTCTATGATTGCTACCCTATCGTCAAGGAAACAATTGACCAAGCCAGTCAGGTTTTGGGTTATGACCTTCGTGACTTGATTGATAAGGAAGAAACCAAGTTAAACCAGACTCGCTATACGCAGCCAGCTATTTTAGCGACTTCGGTTTCTATTTACCGACTATTGAAAGAAAAGGGCTACCAGCCGGATATGGTAGCAGGATTGTCTCTTGGGGAATATTCTGCTCTTGTAGCAAGTGGTGCCTTGGACTTCGAAGAGGCAGTTGCCTTGGTTGCTAAGCGTGGTGCTTATATGGAAGAGGCTGCACCTGCAGGATCTGGAAAGATGGTAGCCGTTCTTAATACTCCAGTTGAAGTGATTGAGGAAGCTTGTGAAACAGCCTCTAAAGTTGGAGTAGTGACTCCAGCTAACTACAACACCCCAAGCCAAATCGTTATCGGTGGTGAGGTGGCTGCGGTTGACCGCGCAGTTGAACTCTTGCAGGAAGCAGGAGCAAAACGATTGATTCCTTTAAATGTATCTGGTCCTTTCCATACAGCTCTTCTTGAGCCAGCCAGTCAGCAACTAGCTGGAGCTCTTGAAGGAGTGAGTTTTTCTGACTTTACTTGCCCACTAGTCGGCAATACGGAAGCTGCTGTCATGGAAAAAGGTCGAATCCAAGAGCTTTTGACGCGTCAGGTCAAAGAACCTGTCCGTTTTTATGAAAGTATTGCTGTGATGCAGAATGCTGGGGTAACCAACTTTATTGAAATTGGTCCGGGTAAGGTCCTATCAGGCTTTGTCAAAAAAATCGATAAAACAGCTCAGCTAGCTAACGTTGAAGACCAAGCAAGCTTGGATGCTTTGTTAGGAAACTAATGATTCCTTCTCCCACAAAATACAACAGGAAATAGGAGAAATAGAATGCAACTTACAAACAAAAATGTCTTTGTAACAGGTTCAAGTCGTGGTATCGGACTTGCCATTGCTCACAAATTTGCTCAACTAGGCGCTAATGTAGTTTTGAATAGTCGTGGAGCAATCTCAGAAGAATTGCTGGCTGAGTTTTCAAACTACGGTGTCAAAGTAGTACCGATCTCAGGTGATGTTTCAGACTTTGCAGATGCCAAGCGTATGGTAGATCAAGCGATTGCAGAACTCGGTTCTGTTGATGTCTTGGTCAACAATGCTGGGATCACTCAAGATACGCTTATGCTCAAGATGACTGAAGAAGACTTTGAAAAAGTGATTAAGATCAACTTGACAGGTGCCTTCAACATGACGCAAGCAGTCTTGAAACAGATGATTAAGGCACGTGAAGGTGCGATCATCAACATGTCTAGTGTGGTTGGTTTGATGGGAAATATCGGACAAGCCAACTATGCAGCTTCTAAAGCAGGTTTGATTGGTTTTACCAAGTCAGTTGCACGTGAAGTTGCCAATCGTAATGTTCGCGTAAATGCTCTTGCACCAGGAATGATCGAGTCAGATATGACGGCTGTTTTGTCTGATAAGGTCAAGGAAGCGACATTGGCACAAATCCCAATGAAACAGTTTGGTCAAGCAGATCATATCGCAGATGCTACAGTGTTCCTGGCCGGACAGGATTATTTGACTGGACAAGTTCTCGCTGTTGATGGCGGACTTAGCATGTAAAAAATAAGGAAAGATATAGGTAAGACAGATGAAACTAAATCGAGTTGTAGTAACAGGTTACGGATTGACCTCTCCTATCGGAAATACTCCAGAAGAATTTTGGAACAGTTTGCAAACTGGAAAAATTGGAATTGGAGAAATCACTAAATTTGACCACAGCGAATTTGCTGTGCACAATGCAGCAGAAGTCCAAGATTTCCCATTTGATAAATACTTTGTAAAAAAAGATACTAACCGTTTTGACAACTATTCTTTGTATGCCTTGTATGCGGCTCAAGAAGCGGTGACAAATGCAAATCTTGATGTAGAAGCAATCGATAAAGATCGCTTTGGTGTCATCGTGGCTTCTGGTATTGGGGGAATTAAAGAAATCGAAGATCAGGTTATCCGTCTTCATGAAAAAGGTCCAAAACGCGTTAAACCAATGACACTTCCAAAAGCCTTGCCAAATATGGCATCAGGAAATGTTGCCATGCGCTTCGGAGCAAACGGCATCTGTAAATCAATCAATACAGCCTGCGCCTCATCAAATGATGCCATCGGAGATGCCTTCCGTTCAATCAAGTTTGGTTTCCAAGATGTCATGTTAGTTGGTGGATCAGAATCATCTATCACTCCTTTTGCTATCGCTGGTTTCCAAGCTTTGACCGCCCTATCAACTACAGAGGATCCAACTCGTGCTTCTATCCCATTTGACAAAGATCGTAACGGATTTGTGATGGGAGAAGGTTCAGGAATGTTGGTTCTTGAAAGCCTTGAACATGCTGAAAAACGTGGTGCAACTATCTTGGCTGAAGTAGTTGGCTATGGTAATACCTGTGACGCTTACCATATGACTTCACCTCATCCAGAAGGTCAAGGTGCGATTAAGGCTATGAAGTTAGCTTTGGAAGAAGCCGAAATTTCTCCAGAGCAAGTGGCTTACGTCAATGCCCACGGAACTTCAACTCCTGCTAATGAAAAAGGAGAAAGTGGCGCAATCGTAGCTGTTCTTGGTAAAGAAGTTCCTGTATCTTCAACCAAGTCCTTTACAGGACACTTGCTTGGTGCTGCAGGGGCAGTAGAAGCCATCGCTACCATCGAAGCTATGCGTCATAACTATGTACCAATGACAGCTGGAACAAGCGAGTTATCAGACTATATCGAAGCGAATGTCGTTTATGGACAAGGCTTGGAGCAAGAAATCCCTTATGCTATTTCAAACACTTTTGGTTTTGGTGGACACAATGCGGTTCTTGCTTTCAAACGTTGGGAGAATAAATAATTATGAATTTAAATGAGATCAAGGACTTGATGGCGCAATTTGACCAATCAAGTTTGAGAGAATTTTCTTATAAAAATGGAACGGATGAATTGCAGTTTAGTAAGAATGAAGCAAGAATGGCTTCTGAAGCACCAGCTCAAGTTGCTCCAGTGCCAACTACAGTAGCTGCAAATCCAGTAGTTTCTGCCCCTTCAACTCCAGTAGAGAGTGCAGTGGAAGAAGCTCCAGCACCAGCTGAAACGACGGTTGCTCCAGAGGGTGATGTCGTTGAGAGTCCACTTGTAGGGGTGGCTTACTTGGCTGCTGGACCAGATAAACCTGCCTTTGTCACAGTCGGAGACAGTGTTAAAAAAGGTCAGACTTTGGTGATCATCGAAGCCATGAAAGTCATGAATGAAATCCCTGCACCTAAGGATGGTGTGGTGACAGAAATTCTCGTTTCAAATGAAGAAATGGTTGAGTTCGGTAAAGGATTGGTACGTATCAAATGATCGATATTCAAGGAATCAAAGAAGCTCTACCCCATCGCTACCCCATGCTCCTAGTGGATCGTGTCTTGGAAGTGAGCGAGGATACCATTGTTGCCATTAAAAATGTGACCATCAACGAACCTTTCTTTAATGGTCATTTTCCACAATACCCAGTTATGCCAGGTGTTCTTATCATGGAAGCCTTGGCACAGACTGCTGGTGTCTTGGAATTGTCCAAGCCTGAAAATAAAGGGAAACTGGTCTTCTATGCTGGCATGGACAAGGTTAAGTTTAAGAAGCAAGTTGTACCAGGTGATCAATTAGTCATGACGGCTACTTTTGTCAAACGTCGTGGTACGATTGCTGTGGTTGAAGCAAAGGCTGAAGTGGATGGCAAGCTTGCGGCGAGTGGTACTCTTACCTTTGCAATTGGAAACTAAGGAGGTTCTCCATGTTTCGTAAAATTTTGATTGCCAACCGTGGTGAGATTGCGGTTCGCATTATCCGAGCTGCGCGTGAATTGGGCATTGCGACCGTTGCAGTCTATTCAACAGCTGATAAGGAAGCTCTTCACACACTCCTAGCGGATGAAGCTATCTGTATCGGACCCGGTAAGGCGACAGAATCTTATCTCAATATCAATGCGATTTTATCTGCTGCAGTCTTGACAGAAGCAGAAGCCATCCACCCAGGTTTTGGTTTTCTTAGCGAAAACTCCAAGTTTGCCACTATGTGTGACGAAGTGGGGATCAAGTTCATCGGTCCTTCTGGGGCTGTGATGGATACCATGGGAGATAAGATCAATGCGCGTGAGCAAATGATCAAGGCTGGGGTTCCAGTTATCCCAGGATCTGATGGTGAAGTTCACACGGCTGAAGAGGCCCTTGCAGTTGCAGAAAAAATTGGCTATCCAGTCATGCTTAAGGCATCGGCAGGTGGTGGTGGAAAAGGGATTCGTAAGGTTGAAAAGGCAGAAGACTTGGTCGCAGCCTTTGAGACAGCATCCAGTGAAGCCAAGGCCAATTTTGGAAATGGCGCTATGTATCTTGAGCGTGTGATTTATCCAGCTCGTCATATCGAAGTTCAGATTCTTGCAGATCAAGAGGGTCATGTTGTCCATCTTGGTGAACGGGATTGTTCACTCCAACGGAATAACCAAAAGGTCTTAGAAGAAAGCCCATCCATTGCGATTGGCAAAACCCTTCGTCATGAAATTGGTGCTGCAGCCGTTCGTGCAGCAGAGTCTGTTGGCTATGAAAATGCAGGTACGATTGAATTTCTTCTCGATGAAGCGAGTGGCAATTTCTACTTCATGGAAATGAATACTCGTGTGCAAGTTGAACACCCAGTCACAGAGTTTGTTTCAGGTGTTGATATCGTGAAGGAACAGATTCGCATTGCTGCCGGGCAACCTTTACCTTTCAAACAAGAAGATATTGTCCTACGAGGTCACGCTATCGAGTGCCGGATCAATGCAGAAAATCCAGCATTTAACTTTGCTCCAAGCCCAGGAAAAGTCACCAACCTCTACCTTCCAAGTGGAGGAGTTGGCTTGCGTGTAGACTCTGCAGTCTATCCAGGTTATACCATTCCTCCTTACTATGATAGTATGATTGCCAAAATCATTGTTCATGGGGAGAATCGTTTTGATGCCTTAATGAAGATGCAACGGGCACTTTATGAACTTGATATTGAAGGAGTGCAAACTAACGCAGACTTCCAGTTGGATCTGATTTCAGACCGCCGAGTTATCGCTGGTGACTACGATACTTCCTTCTTGATGGAAACTTTCTTGCCAAAATACCAAAAAAAAGAATAAACTTTCAAACAGTATGAGAACTAAAAGGGGGAGTTATGGCTCTATTTAGTAAAAAGGATAAGTATATTCGGATCAATCCCAACCGTTCCGTAAGGCAGAAACCACAAGCCAAGCCTGAGGTTCCGGATGAACTCTTCTCCCAGTGTCCTGGTTGTAAACACACCATTTACCAAAAGGATCTGGGGAGCGAACGAATTTGTCCCCATTGCAGCTATACTTTCCGTATTTCAGCTCAGGAACGCTTGGATTTGACGATTGATTCTGACAGCTTTGAGGAGATGTTTACGGGTATTGAAACTCAAGATCCATTAAACTTTCCTGGCTATCAGAAAAAACTTGCTACTATGCGTGAAAAGACAGGTTTGGATGAAGCAGTACTGACTGGTACAGCTAGCATCAAGGGACAAAAAGTTGCCCTTGGGATTATGGATTCAAACTTTATCATGGCTTCTATGGGAACCGTTGTGGGTGAAAAAATCACGCGCTTGTTTGAGTATGCAACGGTAGAAAACTTACCAGTCGTACTTTTCACAGCTTCTGGTGGAGCCCGTATGCAAGAAGGAATCATGAGCTTGATGCAGATGGCTAAAATCTCTGCGGCAGTTCAACGTCATTCCAAGGCAGGACTTTTTTACCTAACTATTTTAACCGATCCAACAACAGGTGGAGTGACTGCTTCTTTTGCTATGGAAGGTGATATTATCCTAGCGGAGCCACAGAGTTTGGTTGGTTTTGCTGGGCGTCGTGTTATCGAAAATACAGTTCGTGAGACCTTGCCGGATGACTTCCAAAAGGCAGAATTTCTGCTTGAACATGGATTTGTTGATGCAATTGTCAAACGGAGAGAATTGCCTGAAACAATTGCTAAATTAGTAAGATTGCATGGAGGAAGTCGCGGATGAATATTGCAAAAATAGTCAGAGAGGCACGCGAGCAGAGTCGCTTGACTGCACTTGATTTTGCCAATGGAATCTTTGACGAGTTTATCGAATTGCATGGAGATCGCTCTTTCCGTGATGATGGTGCGGTTATCGGTGGAATTGGCTGGTTAGGTGAACAAGCAGTAACTGTCGTTGGTATCCAAAAGGGGAAGAGTCTTCATGACAACCTCAAACGAAATTTCGGACAACCTCATCCAGAAGGTTATCGTAAGGCCTTACGCTTGATGAAACAGGCAGAAAAGTTTGGTCGTCCAGTTGTGACCTTTATCAATACGGCGGGTGCTTACCCAGGTGTTGGAGCCGAGGAACGTGGACAAGGTGAAGCAATCGCCCGAAACCTGATGGAAATGAGTGATCTCAAGGTTCCAATCATCGCGATTATTATCGGTGAAGGTGGATCTGGTGGGGCCCTAGCTCTAGCCGTAGCTAACCGTGTCTGGATGTTAGAAAACTCAATCTACGCCGTACTTAGCCCGGAAGGATTTGCCTCTATCCTTTGGAAGGATGGAAGTCGTGCTATGGAAGCGGCGGAGTTGATGAAAATCACTTCACATGAACTCCTAGAAATGGGAATCGTAGACAAGGTAATCTCAGAAGCAGGGCTGTCAAGTAAAGAACTGCTAGGTTGCGTTAAAAATGAATTGCGTGCAGAACTAGATAGATTGCAAGAACTACCACTCGACCAACTTATCGAAGAACGTTACCAACGGTTTAGAAAATACTAAAAAGAAAGCTAGAACTGAGTAAAGGTTCTAGCATTTTTTCTAGAGAACATACATTTCAGGACGAAAAATTGACAGTTGAGGAGATGGACTATAAAATAGACAAAAAAGATGTATACTGTAGATGTAAGCTTACAAAAATTTATTTTAAGGAGGTACTTGATATGACAGGTACAGAAACATTTACAGTTCTTTCATCTGAAGAGTTAGACCAAGTTTCAGGTGGTCGAATGATTTGGTTAGTTGATGATAGACATTGGGATTCGCCATATGCATATAGTTTAGCGACAGAATGGAGTACAATACTGACTCATGCGACTAGACGTGCTTATGGTATTGGCTATTAATAAATTAAAGGGATAAGTATGAAAAAACTAGGGCACTTGGGAGTCTATACATCACTGGTATTTCTATCGGTTTATCTACCAGAGTTATGGATTATGCATCTAACTAAGATATTGGGATGGGGGATAGATGGCTATTCTATCATTTCACTTGTTTGGGAACTAGTTCTTGTAGTCTTATTTGTCTTTTGGTTAAAAAAGAAAGAGATGCTCTTTATCTTTGAAAAAAAGGCTTGGACTTGGTCAACGATTTTTCCCCTTGTAGTCAGTCTAGTAGCTTGTTATTTTGTTCGTCAATTGGTGGATGCTTTTCAGATACAGTATCACTATTTAGTTGATAACAAGTATATTTTTCAAAAGCTACTTTCTATCCTTTATTCAAATGGACAACCAACTTTTCTATCAACCGTTCTCGGTTTTATTTTAACAGTAGTCGTCGCACCTATATCAGAGGAACTAATTGATAGAGGGTATTTTATGAATACCTTCTTTCCCCAGTCCAAGTATTATTTGGATGTTATCCTATCTGCTCTCATCTTTGGGATTAGCCATTTAATCCTAACTCACCGAGACCCTATCGGTTTGATTATTTATAGTTTTATTGGTCTTTTCTTTGCTCTAGTATATCGTTGGACAAAGAACTTAAAAATCACCATCCTCTGTCATAGTTTTTTCAACTTTCTCATTTATGCAAAACCCATCTGGATTTTTGTTTATAATTATGTCTATTACCACTTTTTTAGATAGTGGGGGCAAAGAAAAAAGTGTTTGATAGTTGTCAAACACTTTTTCTATTTACTGTTCTTCTGTTACAAACTGGCTGAGCAGTCCATTGATAAAACGGGCAGACTTTTGATCTGAGAAGTTCTTTGCAAGCTCGATAGCTTCATTAACAGCAACTAGCTGAGGGGTGTCAAATGAAGTGATTTCAAAGACTCCCAAGCGAAGGAGGTTTCTCTCCACGAGCGTTAAACGTTCAATGGTCCAACCTGCTTTTAAATGCTGTGTGATTTGCTTGTCTAGTTCTTCCTTTTTAGCCTGAACACCAGAAACTAGCTCTGTCAAAAAGGCTGGAAGTTGCACATCCGTATCTTCACGATCGTGTGTGTAGGCGAAACGACAAGCAGTTTCGACATCTGTACCGAACTCAAGGCTCATGAGAGCTTGAAAAGCGCATTTACGGAGCTCACGTCTAGATTCTAATAGTGGACTAGTCATTGAGGAAATCCTCATCAAACAAGTCTTTCAAGTCTGGTTTTGGTGTTTTATCTGGAACAATACCTGCAACGTGGATATTGATAGCAGCGAGTTCTACATCAGCCATATTGCGGACTGCATCTTTGACAGCTTTTTGGATAGCAACAGCTACCTTAGGAACTTTTACTCCGTACTCAAGGTAGAGGTAGATATCTGCTGTGAGTTCTTCGTCCACGTTTTTAAGATAAACGCCACGGCCGAGTGAAAGTTTTGAAAGGGTATCAGATACTGATTTGTTTGAAAAAGAGTGTACGCCCTCTACCTTTGCAGTAGCAACAGCAATGATTTTTTCAAGTACACGTGGGGCGATAACGATTTCGCCAAGTTGTTCTTCAATTCCCATAGAATGACCTCTTTCTAGAGATTAGGCACGAGAAACGTAAGTTCCTTCTGCAGTGTTGATAACGAGTTTTTGTCCTGCTTCGATGAAGTCTGGAACGTTTACGACAAGTCCAGTTTCCATCGTTGCTGGTTTACCAGAACCTGTAACAGTAGCACCTTTGATAGATGGTTGAGTTTCTGCAACTGTCAATTCGACAGTAGTAGGAACGGTAACACCAATCACTTCAGTTCCGTAGAATTGGATCTTCACTTCTGAGTTCTCAAGGATGTAAAGCAATTCGTTTTCAACGTTGACTACAGGGATTTCGTATTGGTCGTAAGTTTCTGTATTCATGAAGTAAGCTGTGTCATCCATTTTGTACAAGTATTGAGCTGGGACAGTCTCGATGATGGCTTGTTCAAATTTTTCCTCTGGACGATAGCTTGTGTCAAATGTAGAACCAGTACGGACATCACGCAATTTCATACGCATGATCGTGTTTCCTTTACCTGGTTTGTGGTGGCTAGCTTCCAAAACGCGGATCAATTTTCCGTCAGCTGTTTCAAAGGTCATACCAGCTTTTAATTTACTTGCTTCAATCATGTTTTTACCTCTTTAATAAATATTATTACTCTTCATTTTACCATAAAATACTCTGGAAATAAAGCCAAAATAGTTATTGGGAGTTGGTAGAGAAGAAAAAACCAACCTTAGGGCCGGTTTTGTTCTGTCTAGTTTTCTTTCAACTTGGCCAATTCCTGGGCGAGTAGTTTAAGGGCAACTTGTGGGTTGGCTTGTCCTTTGGTTGCCTTCATGAGGAAGCCTGTGAAGGCCTTGTCTGCGTTGCGTTTACCTGATTTGAAGTCGGCAACAGTGGCTTCGTTATCCGCAAAGACTTGGTGGATGATTGGAATCAAGATAGCTGGATCTGAGATTTGGACCATACCTGCTTTTTCGACGTAGTCACGCGCCCCACCGCCATTTTTAGCCAGATGGACAAAGACTTTCTTGGTCATAGCTGAGGTCTTCAAGCAAGATACTGGTTGCTTCAATCTCGTAGAGGCCTGTCCAAACCTTGTTGACCTTTTGTTTAGCGAGTTCGTTGAAGGGTTTTTGATTGGCATTGAGACTATTGAAAAGGTTGATTTCATAACTCGAATAATTATTAAATTATTTGATAACCTTTAAAAATCATCTAAGATTTACTAGCATTTAGCTTCTTTATGGAATGGTGTTCGATGAGCCATCCCACAATCCATCCTATTGCTAGCAAGTAATTTTCAAAAGCACCGATAGCATTTACAGGAGAGTGATACTCCATATAATTGAGTAAGTGATTTGTTCCTATTCCAATTCCGCCAATAATGAGAGCAAGAAGTGCGATTCGTAGATAGAACCAATCGTATTTAATATTAACGGCAAGAATAATAATTAAGACAGCTAGATTCCAAATTCCAATTTCTCTTTGCCATCCTGCAGAAATACCGTAACCAGAATGCTCTCCCAAATATGATGGGAGAAAGATTTGTAGTATAGAAGCGCCTAACATAGCGATGATGACTAAGACAAATAGCAATCGTAAAAATTTGTTCATTTATTCCCCTTGTCTCATTCTCGTTTTAAAAGTAGAAAAAAGTGTTTAAAGAGTGAATTACTCACTGTCTTTCAACTTCGCCAATTCTTGTGCAAGGAGTTTAAGGGCGACTTGTGGATTAGCTTGGCCTTTGGTTGCCTTCATAAGGAATCCTGTGAAGGCCTTGTCTGCGTTGCGTTTACCTGATTTGAAGTCGGCAACGGCAGCTTCGTTATCCGCAAAGACTTGGTGGATGATTGGAATCAGAACATCTGGATCAGAGATTTGGACCATACCTGCTTTTTCCACGTATTCACGCGCACCACCGCCATTTTTAGCCAGATGGACAAAGACTTTCTTGGCAATCTTGGATGAGATGGTACCATCTTCGATGATGGCAATCATTTCTACCAAGTTTTCTGGTGTCAATTCGATTTGTTCTAGTGTTTTGCCTTCAGCGTTCAAGAATTGAGCAACTTCGCCTTGGAGCCAGTTAGAGACTTGTTTGGCATCACCACCAAGGGCAACAGCTTTTTCAAAGAAGTCAGAAGTGACTTTGTTTGCCGTCAACTGGCTAGCATCGTAGTCTGACAAACCAAGTTCAGAGACGTAGCGTGCACGGCGTTCTTTTGGAAATTCTGGCAATTCTATGCGCATTTCCTCAATCCACTCGTCTGAGATTTCAAAGAGCGGTAGGTCTGGTTCTGGGAAGTAGCGGTAGTCTGCAGCGCCTTCCTTAACACGCATGAGGATGGTTGCTTTGTTTGCTTCATCGTAACGGCGAGTTTCTTGGCGAATTTGACCACCTGAGCGAAGGATTTCGGCTTGACGTTGGACTTCGTATTCAAGCCCTTTACGGACATTTGAGAAGGAGTTGAGGTTTTTCAATTCAGTCTTGGTACCGAATTTCTCTTGACCATAAGGACGAAGGGAGATGTTGGCATCAACACGCATAGAACCTTCTTCCATCTTAACGTCAGAAATGCCAGCATACTGGATAACTTCCTTGAGTGCTGTCAGATAAGCGTAGGCTTCTTCAGGAGAACGCATGTCAGCCTCAGATACAATCTCAATCAAGGGTACCCCTTGGCGGTTGAGGTCAACGTAAGAGTAGCCATCTGTACCGTGGGTGTTTTTACCAGCGTCTTCTTCCAAGTGGGCACGCTCGATCCCGATTTTCTTAGTTGTACCGTCTTCTAGCTCGACTTCAATCCAACCATTATAACCGATAGGTTCATCAAACTGAGAAATTTGGTAGGCTTTGGGATTATCAGGATAGAAGTAGTTCTTGCGGTCAAAATGCATCTTTTTGTGGATGTCCATGTTGAGGGCAAGAGCTGCCTTAATACCAGCATCGACGACACCCTTGTTGAGAACTGGCAGTACGCCTGGGAAAGACCAGTCAATCACGTTGGTGTTGGCATTTTGGTCGTTTCCGAAGTGGGCAGAAGTAGGTGAGAAGATTTTTGAATTGGTGTTGAGCTCTACGTGGACTTCAAGTCCAATGACTGTTTCAAAGTTCATTAGTTATCACCTCCAAAAATCACGGGTTGTTGTTTGTGGTAGTCTGTTGTTGCTTCAAAGGCAGCAGCAGCTTGGTAAATGGTTTCCTCAGAGTACTTAGGACCAATCAATTGTAGACCGACTGGTAGACCTTGAGCAAATCCAGCAGGAATTGAAATTCCTGGCAGACCTGCCAAGTTGACTGGGATGGTCAAAAGGTCAGCCAAGTACATGGCAACTGGGTCGTGGTTGAGTGAATCCAAATCATAGGCAACGCTTGGAGCAGTTGGTCCCAAAATCAAGTCATAATCCGCAAAGACGTTTTCGAAATCTTGGATGATGAGGGTACGGACTTGACCAGCTTTTTTATAGTAGGCATCGTAGTAACCTGATGAAAGACTGAACGTACCTAGCATGATACGGCGTTTCACTTCTTCACCGAAACCTTGGCTACGGCTGTTTACATAGATTTCATCAAGATTAGTCGCATCCTCTGCGCGGTAGCCGTAACGGATACCGTCAAAACGTTGCAAGTTTGAGGATGCTTCTGATGAAGCGATAATGTAGTAAACGGCTACACCGTATTTTGAGTGAGGAAGACTGACTTCTTCGACGATAGCACCAAGTTTTTCAAAGTGTTTGGCTGCGTTAAGAATTGTTTCCTTAACCTCTGGGTCAATCCCTTCACCAAGGTATTCCTTAGGCAAAGCAATTTTCGTGCCCTTGATGTCTTGGCCGATTTTTGAAGTAAAGTCAGCAATGCGGACAGGAGCAGAAGTCGAGTCTTTGGCATCTTCGCTGGCAATCGCATTGAGCAAGAGGGCATTTTCTTTAACAGTTGGTGCAAAAGGTCCAATCTGGTCTAGGGAGCTACCGAAGGCAATGAGACCGAAACGAGAAACTGTTCCGTAGGTTGGTTTGAGACCAACGATTCCGTTGAAGGCGGCAGGTTGGCGGATGGAACCACCAGTATCAGAACCAAGTGACAAACGGACTTGTCCTGAAGCTACAGAAGCTGCGGAACCGCTAGATGAACCACCAGGAACCTTGCTATGGTCCCAAGCGTTTTTAGTCGCACCATAGTAAGATGTTTCACCTGATCCACCCATGGCAAACTCGTCCATGTTGGTTTTCCCAACAACGATCATTCCCTTAGCTTTGGCATTGGCAACGGCTGTCGCATCAAAGATTGGCTCGTAGTTGTAGAGCATTTTTGAGGCTGCAGTTGTAAGAATACCGTCTGTAGAGATATTATCCTTAACGGCCAGTGGAATTCCTGAAAGGACATTATCAGCGTCAATTCCAGCTTGGTCAATAGCTTTAGCTTGAGCAAGAGCCTGCTCCTCAGCGATGGTGACAAAAGCGTTGATAGCTGTCTCGCGAGATTTGATATCTTCAAGTGTTGCTTGGGTCAATTCAGTTGCTGAAATTTCCTTAGAGACAAGAAGATTATGCAAGTCTTCAATAGTTTTGTTATTAAAAGTCATTAGGCATCTCCCCCATCATCTAGGATAGCTGGTACCTTGATATAGTAGTTTTCTTTTTCAGGTACATTTTTAAACAAGCGGTCGCGGTCTGTTCCTTCTTCGGCCACATCAGGGCGGAGTACAGTCTTGCGGTCAGCCATGGTCGTAGTAGGTGCGATACCAGTTGTGTCGACTTCGCCCAGCAATTCAACCATGTCAACAATCTTAGACAAGGTAGTCGCAAAGGCAGCAGTTTCTTCTTCAGAGAATCTTAATTTTGAAAGATTGGCAACGTGTGTTACCTCTTCTTGCGTAATTTTCATCTTGCATCCTTTCGTGAAATGATGATTTTTAGTCTGTTCTATTTTACCATATTTTCCTATAAATAAGGGAGCCGAACTGAAAAGAAATAGAAATTGAAAAATCGCTTTTAATTCGCTATAATAGTTAAACTAAAAGAAAAATTGAGTGAGACTAGAGATTAATGTAGGAAGAATTCCTCGAAAGATGAGTTAGGATAGAAAATATGCTACATAATTTTTTTACAAGATTCCAAACCATTCCTCCTCCCATTCCGCCTTTTTGGTACGGAATCATGATGCTTCTCTTAGTGCTTTGTATTTATGGGGCACTTGCTTATCACAAAAATCCGAAATTTGTCCGCTTGTTTAAGGGGATTCAGATCCTCCAGTTACTAGCCCTATATAGCTGGTATGTTGGTTTTGAGATTCCATTTTCTAATAGCCTTCCATTTTATCATTGCCGTTTGGCTATGTTTGCAGTGGTTTTCTTACCAGATAAATGGCGGAGCAAGCAATACTTTGCCCTCTTAGGAGCAAGTGGAGCGGTATTTGCCTTGGTTTACCCCGTTTTTGACCCCTATGATTTTCCACACATCACCAGTTTGTCATTTTTGATTGGGCACTATGCCCTTTTGGTGAATTCCTTGGTTTACTTGATGAATCACTATGACAAGAGCTTACTTAAGAAGTATATGATCGTAGTCTATACTTTCGTTCTCAATTTCTTTCTAGTTGGGGTTAATCAGGTGACTGGTGGAAATTATGGTCTCTTAAGAGATACACCGTTTATCTCGAATGCTCCTCTATGGATAAAGTACCTCCTTGTGTCGGTCATTCTTTCACTGGCTCTTGTTTTCTTTGATATTTTGTTCAAAAAACGATGGAAAAAGAGAAAACAGATGAAATCTGTACTCTAGCTTGCCTTTTCATCAGATGAGTAATTGAAAAACTCCCCAAAATCCGATATAATGGAGAGTTGAAAGGAATGGTAAAATCCAATGTAAACATCATTCTTAGCCATTGAAACAACTAAAAATAGAAAATCAAAGAAAGAGAACTTATGACTATTCAAGAAGAAATCAAGAAACGCCGTACTTTTGCCATCATCTCTCACCCGGACGCGGGTAAAACGACTATTACAGAGCAATTGCTCTATTTTGGGGGAGAGATTCGTGAGGCTGGTACTGTAAAAGGGAAGAAAACAGGGACTTTTGCTAAGTCTGACTGGATGGATATCGAGAAACAACGTGGGATTTCGGTCACGTCATCTGTTATGCAGTTTGACTACGATGGTAAGCGCGTGAATATCCTCGACACACCAGGGCACGAGGACTTCTCAGAAGATACCTATCGTACCTTGATGGCGGTTGATGCTGCGGTCATGGTCGTGGACTCTGCCAAGGGTATTGAGGCCCAAACCAAGAAATTGTTTGAAGTTGTGAAGCACCGTGGTATTCCAGTCTTTACCTTTATGAACAAGCTGGACCGTGACGGTCGTGAGCCACTGGATCTCTTGCAAGAACTAGAAGAAGTACTAGGTATTGCGAGTTATCCAATGAACTGGCCAATCGGGATGGGGAAAGCTTTTGAAGGCTTGTATGACCTTTATAACCAACGCTTGGAACTTTATAAAGGGGATGAACGTTTTGCCAGTTTGGAAGAAGGTGACAAACTCTTTGGAAGTAACCCATTTTATGAGCAAGTCAAGGATGATATTGAGCTTTTGAACGAAGCAGGAAATGAGTTTTCGGAAGAAGCTATTCTTGCAGGAGAACTGACTCCGGTCTTCTTCGGTTCAGCCCTGACTAACTTTGGGGTGCAGACCTTCCTTGAGACCTTCCTCAAGTTTGCTCCAGAACCACATGGTCACAAGAAAACAGATGGTGAAATTGTGGATCCTTATGACAAGGATTTCTCAGGATTCGTTTTTAAAATCCAAGCCAACATGGACCCTCGTCACCGTGACCGTATCGCCTTTGTCCGCATCGTATCAGGTGAATTTGAGCGTGGAATGAGTGTCAACCTGCCTCGTACTGGGAAGACTGCCAAACTGTCTAATGTTACCCAGTTTATGGCGGAAAGTCGTGAGAATGTGACCAATGCCGTGGCAGGTGATATTATCGGGGTTTACGATACTGGTACTTATCAGGTTGGAGACACTTTGACGGTTGGAAAAAACAAGTTTGAGTTTGAACCACTGCCAACCTTTACACCTGAGATTTTCATGAAAGTTTCTGCTAAGAACGTCATGAAACAAAAATCCTTCCACAAGGGGATTGAGCAGTTGGTACAAGAGGGAGCCATCCAGCTTTACAAGAATTACCAAACAGGTGAGTATATGCTAGGCGCTGTCGGACAACTCCAGTTTGAAGTCTTTAAGCACCGCATGGAAGGCGAGTACAATGCAGAAGTGGTCATGAGCCCAATGGGTAAAAAGACCGTTCGTTGGATCAAGCCTGAGGACTTGGATGAACGGATGTCATCAAGCCGCAATATCTTGGCCAAGGACCGTTTCGACCAACCAGTCTTCCTCTTTGAAAATGACTTTGCCCTCCGCTGGTTTGCGGATAAATATCCAGATGTTGAGTTGGAAGAGAAGATGTGATTCAGTAAGTCTACTTGATTGCATAGCAATCTAAGTAGACTACGGCAAGCCCTATTAGACTTGCCTAACTACCTCACTAACTGAGTTTTACAAATGGAATCGATTTGTAAAACTCAGTGTCGTAGTTCAGTAAATTTATTTGAATGTGTAACAACCTAAGTAACTAACGCCAAGTTTCTATTGAACTTGGTTAGGCGCTCCACTAGTAAAGTTTTACGAATAGTATCGATTCGTGGATTTTTTCATATAGTAAAGGTAATTGAAGTCAAAGGTAAATTAAAAACCTCAGAGAGATTATGTTGCATGAACTCTTCTGGGGTTTTTCTAGTTTCCATATTTTTGGTAAAAATCGACCTTGACCTGGATAAAGGTTTCGGCTTCGCGTAGTAGCTGCAGGAGGGTGGCACGGGTCTCAAACTCCTCACGTGTTTTAGGGAGACTCCGATTGCGGAAGACTTGCAGATAGCGTTCGATGTCATCAAGTAGGTCATGAGCAGGATTGGTCTGGCTTAGCTGGGAAGCAATCTTAGAAAAGAGCTGGGCCAAAATCAAGCTCTCACTTGCAGCTAACTGGCAAGTGTTGATTTGTTGAGCCATGTTTCGTAGGATGCGACTTTGTCTCTGCCTCATCTCAAAGTAGTGGATGTGGTAGTCCGTTTGGTGAAAGAGATGGTCCGAATGATCCAAATAGACCAGCTTGAGGGCTTCATCAAGAAGGCTGTCTAATTCGTCAACGAGTTGGGCTTGATTGCGCCCGTCTCCTCTTGACAGATAGTATTTAAAGCGAAGCAGGATGTCTTTTAACTTTTCTTCGACCTGAAGGTGGTAACTTTGGATGGCTTTCTCCCGAGAGGGCATATAAAGGTTGACCAACAGAGCAAAGCTTGTCCCGATGAGAAAGAGGAGCACTTCATTGAGCAAGAGTCCTGGAGAAGTAGACTCCTGTACCAAGAGATGACTGACCAAGACACTGCTAGGTGTGATGCCGATTTCCCAGCCCATTTTATAGGCTAGAGGCACATAGAGAGCCAGATAGAGACCCAGACTCCAGATGTGAAAGCCTGTCAGCTGAAAGGCTAGAACACCGATAGCGAGCGCTAGGAGCATGGAAAAGAGGCGGTTACGTGCCAATTTTAGTGTGCTTCTGCGCGTGTCGGAAAGGCTTAAGAGGGCAATAATCCCAGCTGAAACTGCTGATGACAAATCTAAAAAATAAGCGAGAAAACAAGCGAGACAGGTCGCTAATATCAGTTTTGTCGTACGTTGGGTGATAGACATGAGAATTTCCTATAATACTAGAATAAGAGTACAAAAGACAAGACTTGGAAGACTTGTCTTAAAAAATCTATTTTTTACGTGCCGACGCGTACTCAGCTACTGCTGTAAAGAGGACGTCGGTAGAAGAGTTCAGGGCAGTTTCGCAGGAGTCCTGGACGACACCGATGACAAAACCAACTCCGACTACTTGCATAGCAAGGTCATTTGAAATCCCAAAGAGACTACAAGCGACGGGGATAAGGAGAAGTGATCCTCCAGCGATCCCAGAAGCTCCGCAGGCAGAAATGGCAGCCACTACACTGAGGACAAAGGCTGTACCAAAGTCGACAGAGATTCCTAATGTATTGACAGCAGCTAGAGTCAAAATGTTAATGGTTACAGCTGCACCGGCCATATTAATGGTCGAGCCAAGAGGGATAGAAACGGAGTAGGTATCTGGATTGAGTCCTAGATCTTGGCAAAGTTTCATATTAACTGGGATATTAGCGGCAGAACTACGAGTAAAGAAAGCTGTAATCCCACTAACACGCAAACATTTCAAAACAAGGGGGTAGGGATTTTTTCTCATAAAGAGAAAGGCGATGAGGGGATTGATGACAAGGGCCACAAATGCCATAGTTGCAACCAAGAGTCCTAGCAAAATTCCGTAGTTAGCAAGGCTGGTAATTCCTTTATCAGAGATGGTCTTGAAGACCAAGCCCATAATTCCGAAAGGTGCCAAATTGATAATCCACTCCACAATCTTGGAAGTTACATCAGCCATGGTTTTGAGCAACTCCTTGCTGTTTTTGCTAGCTTCTCTCATAGCAAGTCCAAAGACAACAGCCCATGATAGAATTCCAATATAGTTGGCTTTGACGACGGCGTTGAGGGGATTGTCCACGAGATTCAGCAAGAGGTTGCTGAGAACTTGACCGATGCCGTCTGGTGGGGCAATCTCTGTGCTCGCACTGCTGAGAGTAATCTGGACGGGGAAGAGAAAACTAGCCAGTACAGCAACCAAGGCAGCAGCAAAGGTACCGAGTAGATAGAGAAAAATAACGGTCTTCATATTGGTATCTTGCCCTTTTTGATGTTGTGAGAGGGCATTTGCGACGAGGGTAAAGACCAAGACAGGAGCGATGGCTTTCAGACCCCCAACGAATAGGTCACCGAGAATGCCGAGCCCTGACAAACTTGGGAAAAGTAGCCCTAGAGAGGCTCCAAGAAGCATGCCGATTAGGATACGTTTGATGAGGCTGGCCTTGTTCCAGGCTCGAATAATTCTTTTCATAATAGTCTCCTTCAAAATGTATTGTTTATGATTATAGTATAAATATGCCGTTGAGGCAAGTCTTTTTATTTGAGTTTTGGGGAATATTGGAATATTTATGAGGGAATTGAACGGGATGATTTGTGGTATAATACTAGAAAGGAGTTTTGTATGCAAGAATTTTTTCAACGTTATCTTGATAAATTGGATGTAACAACTGTATTAGAGAATCTCTTGACCAAGGTGATTTCTCTTTTGATTTTGTTTCTGTTATTTTATATAGCCAAAAAGATCCTCCACGCGACTGTCCGAAAGATTGTCAAGCCCTCGCTCAAGTTATCAAATCGAGATGCTGGCAGACAAAAGACCATTTCTCGTTTGCTTGAGAATATCTTTAACTATAGCCTTTATTTCTTTTTAATCTACTGTATCTTGTCCATTTTAGGTTTGCCAGTTTCCAGCCTCCTTGCTGGGGCAGGGATTGCTGGAGTGGCTATCGGTATGGGAGCACAAGGCTTTCTATCTGATGTCATCAATGGCTTTTTCATCCTCTTTGAACGCCAGCTCGATGTGGGCGACGAAGTGGTTCTCACAAATGGACCGATTACCGTATCTGGAAAGGTTGTCAGTGTAGGAATCCGTACGACCCAACTTCGAAGTGATGACCAAGCCCTTCACTTTGTTCCCAACCGAAATATCACTGTTGTCAGCAACTTTTCCCGCACAGAGTAGGTCTGCTATTTTGGCAGATTTGTGGTACAATAGAAAGAGTTTGGTAAAGGAGAGAGGATGCTATTTGTGGAGAAAAAGCTAGGTCATAATTGTACCTGGATAGACCTTGATGTGGACAAGATTAAAAATATGGAAGATCTTTCTGACGTCTATGGATTGGACAAGGAAACCATTGAGTATGCTCTAGATAGAAATGAACGAGCCCATATGGATTATAACCGTGAAACGGGGACGGTAACCTTTATTTATAATGTTCTTGATTTAGAAAAAGACAAAGAATATTATGAAGCGATTCCGATGACCTTTATCGTTGAAAAACAACGGCTGATTACTATTAGCAATCACAAGAATACTTATGTGATTAAACGTATGGCAACCTATCTTGAAAGCCATGAAATTATTTCAATCTACAAATTTCTTTTTGCCAGTTTAGAGATTATTAGCAATGCTTACTATCCAGTTATTGAAGAGATGGATAAAAGTAAGGATGAAATCAGTGCACTTCTTCGTCAAAAAACAACTAAAAAAAATCTTTTTGCCCTCTCTGACTTGGAAACCGGTATGGTTTACTTGACAGCTGCTGCCAAACAAAATCGTCTCCTCTTGGAACATATCCAAGGGCATGCTCTTTATCGCAATCTTAATGAGGTAGAAAGAGAGCAGTTTGATGATGCTATGATTGAAGCGCATCAGTTGGTTTCGATGACAGACTTGATTTCTCAAGTTTTGCAACAACTCTCAGCCTCTTACAACAACATCCTAAATAATAATTTGAATGATAATTTGACAACTTTGACCATTATCTCAGTCTTGCTGGCTATCCTTGCGGTTATTACAGGGTTCTTCGGAATGAATGTTCCTTTACCGTTTACAGATGAACCAAATGCTTGGATTTATATTTTGATAGCTAGTCTCATTTTATGGGCAGTCTTAGCCCAATGTTTAAAGAAAATTGCTAGAAATTAAAAAGAAAAGGAGCCAGAATGGCGATTGAAAATTACATGCCAGATTTTGCTGTGGAAGCAGTTTATGATCTGACAGTCCCAAGCCTGCAAGCGCAGGGGATCAAGGCTGTTTTGGTCGATTTGGACAATACCCTCATTGCTTGGAACAACCCTGATGGAACGCCAGAGATGAAGCAATGGCTACATGACCTTCGTGACGCAGGTATTCGTGTCATCTTGGTCTCAAATAACACCAAAAAACGGGTCCAACGCGCAGTTGAGAAATTTGGAATTGATTACGTTTATTGGGCCTTGAAGCCCTTCACATTTGGGATTGACCGTGCCATGAAGGAATTCCACTACGAGAAAAATGAAGTGGTCATGGTCGGCGACCAACTCATGACGGATATTCGGGCCGCGCATCGTGCAGGCATTCGCTCAATCTTGGTCAAACCCTTGGTCCAACACGACTCTATTAAAACGCAGATTAACCGAGCTCGCGAGCGCCGTGTCATGCGCAAAATCACTGAAAAGTACGGACCGATTACATATAAAAAAGGAATTTAACTATGGAAGAAATTCTCTGTATTGGTTGTGGAGCAACCATTCAGACGACAGACAAGACTGGTCTTGGATTTACACCCCAGTCGGCACTTGAAAAAGGGTTGGAGACTGGTGAAGTTTATTGCCAACGCTGTTTCCGTCTCCGCCATTACAATGAAATCACGGATGTGCAGTTGACGGATGATGATTTCCTCAAACTCTTGCACGAGGTAGGAGACAGTGATGCCTTAGTGGTCAATGTCATAGATATTTTTGACTTTAATGGCTCTGTCATCCCAGGCTTACCGCGCTTTGTATCGGGCAATGATGTCCTCTTGGTCGGAAATAAGAAAGATATCCTGCCCAAATCAGTTAAACCGGGCAAGATTAGCCAGTGGCTCATGGAGCGTGCCCACGAAGAAGGACTTCGCCCTGTGGATGTCGTCCTGACTTCGGCTCAGAATAAGCATGCTATTAAGGAAGTCATTGACAAGATTGAACACTACCGTAAGGGCCGCGATGTCTACGTAGTTGGGGTAACCAACGTTGGAAAGTCAACTCTCATCAACGCTATTATCCAAGAAATCACAGGTGACCAGAATGTCATCACGACGTCACGCTTCCCAGGGACAACCTTGGACAAGATTGAGATCCCGCTTGACGACGGGTCTTATATCTACGATACGCCGGGGATTATCCACCGCCACCAGATGGCCCACTACTTGACGGCTAAAAACCTCAAGTATGTCAGCCCTAAAAAGGAAATCAAGCCCAAAACTTATCAGCTTAACCCTGAACAAACCCTGTTTCTAGGTGGTCTCGGACGCTTTGACTTTATATCAGGAGAAAAGCAAGGATTTACTGCTTTCTTTGACAATGAACTCAAACTCCACCGTACCAAGCTAGAAGGCGCTAGTGCCTTTTATGACAAGCACCTCGGAACTCTTCTCACACCACCAAATAGCAAGGAAAAAGAAGATTTTCCAAAACTAGTCCAACATGTATTTACCATCAAGGACAAGACTGACCTAGTCATCTCAGGACTCGGCTGGATTCGCGTAACAAGCAGCGCCAAAGTCGCCGTCTGGGCACCAGAAGGCGTCGCCGTCGTCACACGAAAAGCAATCATTTAAAATAAAATCGCTGAGCGAACAAAGTGAGCTCATACAGAGATAGTTATTGCCGTGGTGTGATTGTCAATCGTTAGATTGGCAAGGGGAACAATTGAGACCAAGGCTCAATTGTGAGGTCAGGAAATCCATTTTTCAAAGATGAGATCTTTGGAAAATTAGTTCCGACCGTCCCTCACCACCTAAAATAACTATCAAAAAATAAGGAAGAAAATTATGTCATTAACATCGAAACAACGTGCCTTCCTCAACAGCCAGGCACACACCCTCAAACCTATCATCCAAATCGGGAAAAATGGACTTAACGACCAAATCAAAACAAGTGTTCGTCAGGCTCTTGACGCCCGCGAATTGATTAAAGTCACGCTCTTACAAAACACAGATGAAAACATCCACGAAGTAGCTGAAATCTTGGAAGAAGAAATTGGTGTGGATACTGTCCAAAAAATCGGACGCATCTTGATCTTGTTTAAACAATCCAGCAGGAAAGAAAATCGCAAGATTTCCAAGAAAGTCAAAGAAATCTAAAAAAGACATTCCAAGGAACGGTTTTTACAGAGAATTAAAGGAAGACGAGCCTATGGCAATCGAATTATTGACTCCCTTTACCAAGGTAGAGTTGGAGCCAGAAATCAAGGAGAAAAAAACGCAAACAAGTCGGGATTTTAGGGGGGAATTTTAACCCCGTTCACCATGCCCATCTTGTTGTGGCGGACCAAGTGCGCCAACAGTTGGGATTGGATCAAGTTCTGCTCATGCCCGAATACCAACCACCTCATGTAGATAAAAAAGAAACCATCCCTGAACACCATCGGCTCAAGATGCTTGAATTGGCGATTGAGGGGATCGAAGGACTAGCCATTGAAACCATCGAGTTAGAGCGCAAGGGCATTTCCTACACCTACGACACAATGAAAATCTTGACCGAACAACATCCAGATACGGATTATTACTTCATTATCGGGGTTGATATGGTGGACTATCTGCCCAAGTGGTACCGAATTGATGAGCTGGTCGACATGGTTCAGTTTGTAGGGGTTCAACGCCCGCGCTACAAGGCAGGAACTTCCTATCCAGTTATCTGGGTGGATGTGCCTCTCATGGATATCTCATCCAGCATGGTGCGTGACTTCATTGCCCAAGGTCGGAAACCTAACTTTCTCCTACCTCAGCCAGTGCTAGACTACATCGAGAAGGAGGGGCTTTACTGATGGCCTACCAAGACTATATCAACTGTTCCCGTGAGGTTTTGTTGGAAAGAATGGCAGAGCTTCTACCTGAAAAACGTTTAACCCATTGTCTGGGTGTAGAGCGTGCAGCCATTGAACTTGCAGAACGATTCGGAGTGGATGCCGATAAAGCAGGTCTAGCAGGCCTCCTTCATGACTATGCTAAAAAGTTGTCAGATCAGGAATTTCTAGACTTGATTGACCGTTACCGGCTAGATCCTGACCTCAAAAATTGGGGCAATAATGTCTGGCATGGCATGGTTGGCATCTACAAGATTCAGGAAGATTTGGATTTGCATGATCCAGAAATCCTGCGAGCTATTGAAATCCATACAGTCGGAGCTGGTCAGATGACCGATCTAGACAAGGTCATCTATGTCGCAGACTACATTGAGCACAACCGCGCCTTTCCAGGTGTGGATGTGGCGCGTGAAATTGCTGAGCTATCGCTCAATAAGGCAGTGGCCTACGAAACAGCTCGTACCGTGGAGCATCTAGCTCATCAGGGATTCCCCATCTATCCCCAAACCCTGGAAACCTATAACGCCTTTGTGCACTATTTGAAAGAGGACTAAATGAACGAAAAAGAATTACTAGAACTAGTCGTGAAAGCGGCTGATGAGAAACGTGCGGAGGATATCCTTGCACTTGACGTACAAGATTTGACCAGCGTGACAGACTACTTTGTTATCACTAGCTCGATGAATAGCCGTCAGTTGGACGCCATCGCTGACAATATCCGTGAAAAAGTAGCTCAAGCAGGCTTTAAAGGCAGCCATGTTGAAGGTGATGCAACTGGAGGCTGGGTTTTGCTAGACTTCGGCGGTGTCGTTGTGCATATCTTTTCAGAAGAAATGCGTGCCCACTATAACCTAGAAAAACTATGGCATGAGGCGGATTCTGTAGACTTATCTGAAACTCTGGCGTAGAAGATGACTGGAACTTCGGATGGGAATTGCTTTGAAATTCGACAATGTATTGAGATTGTTCTTATTTTGAGTAGGAAGTGAGAGATTGCCGAGACTTTCCGTTGTGATAAAAGTTCTTGAAATATTAATGTTTCAAGAACTCGGGAGTTTTGAGAGTAAAACAGTTCGGGGAACTGTTTTACTCTGAGTTTAGAGATGAAAAACGAAGGGCTCAAAACTAAGTCTTGGAACTTCGAAGAAGGTCGCAGACGTCCGAAATCACCTAAGGAAAGTCTTAAAAAGACTTTGTCTTCAATCGAACTCAGTTGCAGTCAACTGGGTTTATTTGCTTATTTTAGAAAATTGATGGAAAGGTGAGGGCGTCGTGTTTTGTTCATATCGAAACTGAACACGAGCTAAAAGCTACGAGAAAAAGAGTAACTTCCTTTGTATCTGACGATACAGCAGAAAGTTTCCTATTTTTTCCTTGCTTTTAACGCTCTTTGTATCTTAGAAAGGATTTGAACCCGTCCTGTAATCGTCGGAAAATAGATAGCTTAGTCTTGGATCAGGATCCTAAGTCTAAGCTCCTAATTTTCATTCCGATTACGGGCGGACTTGGTATAATGAATATGGCGACTTATGAAACCTTTGCGGCTGTTTACGATGCTGTGATGGACGATAGTTTATACGATAAATGGACGGATTTTTCTCTGCGTCATTTGCCTAAGACCAAGGAGAGAAAGAAACTCTTGGAGCTGGCTTGTGGAACAGGCATCCAGTCTGTCCGCTTTTCTCAGGCTGGTTTTGATGTGACGGGGCTTGATTTAAGCGCGGATATGTTGAAGATTGCGGAGAAGAGAGCGGCTTCAGCCAAGCAAAAGATTGATTTTATTGAAGGCAATATGCTGGATTTATCCAAGGCAGGTAAATATGATTTTGTCACTTGCTATTCGGATTCTATTTGCTACATGCAGGATGAGGTGGAAGTAGGGGACGTCTTTAAGGAAGTGTATAATGCCCTCAACGAAGATGGAGTATTTATCTTTGATGTACATTCGACCTACCAGACAGATGAAGTTTTTCCAGGCTATTCTTACCATGAAAATGCGGAAGATTTTGCCATGCTTTGGGACACCTATGAGGACGAAGCACCTCACTCCATCGTGCATGAGTTGACCTTCTTTATCAAGGAGGCTGACGGTTCCTTTAGTCGCCACGATGAAGTGCATGAGGAGCGGACCTATGAGGTCTTGACCTATGATATATTGCTGGAACAGGCTGGTTTCAAGTTCTTCAAACTCTATTCGGACTTTGAGGATAAGGAGCCAACAGAGACAAGTACCCGTTGGTTTTTTGTAGCTCAGAAGTAGGAGAACATCATGACCATCACAGGTATTATCGCGGAGTTCAACCCTTTTCATAATGGCCACAAATACCTGCTTGAGCAGACGAAGGGGTTGAAAATTGTGGCCATGTCTGGAAATTTCATGCAACGAGGAGAGCCGGCTATCGTGGACAAGTGGACACGGGCTCAGATGGCGCTTGAAAATGGAGCGGATCTGGTAGTGGAATTGCCCTTTTTAGTCAGTGTTCAGGCGGCAGATTTCTTTGGCCAAGGAGCTGTGGATATCTTGGCTCACTTGGGCATTGATACTCTAGCTTTCGGGACAGAGGAAGTTCTGGATTATCAAAAGATATCTGACTTATACACAGAGCAAGGTACTGAGATGGAGAAATTTGTGGAAAATTTGCCTGATTCATTATCTTATCCCCAGAAAACTCAAGCCATGTGGAAGGAATTTGCTGGTCTTGATTTTTCAGGCAATACCCCCAATCATGTCCTTGCTCTTGCATATGCCAAGGCGGTTGCTGGACGAAACATCAAACTGCATCCAATTCAGCGTCAGGGAGCGGGTTACCATTCTGTGGACAAGGATGTGGATTTTGCCTCAGCGACAGCCCTCCGTCAGCACCAGAGGGACAAAGATTTTTTGGAACGCTTTATGCCTTCTGTTGCCCTCTTTGAGCAAGCCAGTAAGGTGAGCTGGGATGACTATTTTCCCTTGCTCCGCTATCAAATCTTGTCAAATCCTGACCTAACCACCATCTATCAGGTCAATCAAGAAATGGCAGTGCGCATCAAGGAAGCTATCAAAACAGCCCAGTCTGTTGACGAATTGGTAGAGGTGGTTGCGACCAAACGCTACACCAAGGCGCGTGTCAGACGCCTCTTGACCTATATCTTGGTGCAGGCCAGAGAAAGTGACTTGCCAGAAGGCCTCCATGTCCTTGGCTTTACCGAAAAAGGCAGACAACATCTCAAGTCTCTGAAAGGGCAGATCCATCTAGTCAGCCGAATTGGCAAAGAACCTTGGGATGCTATGACTCAAAAGGCAGACCAGATTTACCGACTAGGACACCCAAGTATAGCAGAGCAGAATTTTGGTCGAGTGCCGATTAGAATGGAAATAAGTGGAAACTGTAGTGGGTGACATATAACGAAGCATAGAGGGAATCAGACTGGTTCTCTCTTTTGTCATGTTTAAAGCTATGAAAATTTTGGTTTTGACATTGCCAAAGTTCTAACAATCAAAGGCATTTCGTTTAATGACTATGATAAGGTTGATAGTGGCTTCCCGTTTTGTATGAGAACAGGGTGTTCCAAAGCGTTAATAATCTTGTCCTCATCTGTATCTTTCGAAAACGTCTGAAAAACGATTAAAAGTATGGAATTTACAAAAGAAATGATCTCTTCTAATGATGGTTTAGTCATTTTTATTGGAAGTATTAATGGGCTTGATTTCGAAAATCGTAAGAGAATTTCAATAGTTTGAACTTTAAAAGCGAATTTTCTGAAAAAATTAGCTATTTTCATTTGTCATTTCGCGTATAATTACTTGAAAAGGGCAATCCGTTTTGGTAAAATGATAGATGGTATATACTAGATAAAAGCAACTGGTATATCCCAGATGGAATCTGCTTTTTCTGAGTCAAAGGGATAAAAACTGAAACTGACTGCGGTTTTATTATTTTGGTTTTGAGAGGCAGCGCAACTACGCTTTGTTAATGGTCATGAGGTTAACAAAGGGTCGCAATTGGATAAAAGAAAGGAATAGAATGTTTCGAAGTAAAAAATTTAACAAAGATTTCGAGATCGTAGATGAGAAAAAGCGTTATAAGCTTTACAAGTCGGGTAAAAACTGGGTAAAAGCCTCGAACTCTCAATTGGATCTCTTCCGTATCGGTGGGATGGGCGAAGTTGTCTCTAGTACCCTATCAGACACTGAAGAACTTGATCACGCACACCTTAGTTTTAACACGCTAGCGGGCATAGGGGGAATCCTGGCCGCGGGAGCTGCAGGATTTGTGATGACTCAAGAGCAAACTGTTTATGCGGATGAAACATCTGAGTATACAGAAAAGGATAAAACAGTCATCGCAGCTGAACCAAAAGCAGCTGAAACAACTGAGACAAGTACTAACTCAATCATCGCTCAAGCGCAAGCAGAAGTAAAGAAAGCTCAAGCAGAACAAGCATCTGCCTCAGCTTCTGTATCAGTCAGTCAATCTGTTGAGGCTCAAGCGAGTGCGAGTCAGTCAGCTTCAGTCAGTCAATCTGCCTCAGCGAGTCAGTCAGCATCTGCAAGTGCTTCAACATCAGCAAGTCAGTCAACTGCTCCAGCATCTGAGTCAGCGAGTCAATCAACATCAGCTCCTGTATCAGCTTCAGCAAGTGCCAAAGCATCTGCATCAGTAAGCTCTACACCATCAGCGTCAGCAAGCTCTCCAGCACCTGCCTCTGTAGTTGAGAGTACATCAGCTGTTAGCGAACCATCAGCACAGGCCTCTGTGTCTACCTCAGCTTCAGCATCGCTCAACCTTAAGGTCAACCCTGCGGCAAGTCTTGTATCAGGTAGTGCTAACCAAAGTTTGACAAGCGCAGCTCTTAGCACAAGCCAAGCAGCAACGACCAGCAACAATATCGCAGCTGGTGTTGTAGCGGATAAGAACCAAGCCCAAGGCAAGGATACAACCAAGCAGGCTGAGAAGGATCAAGCGGCAGATAAGCAAGTAACTACTGCACCGAAAAAGGGTTACTCTGGTTTCCGCCAAGGTATTCCAGGTATTATTGACTCTGAAGCTGGTGTATTTCTTACCGATACACCAAATGGTCAATATGCCAAGAGATATCCAATTCCTGATCAAACAGCTTATAAACCAATGCCTGAGACACATGTTTATTTCCATAATGGACAAAACAAGCACTTTAATGGTACTTGGAAGCAGGAGCATATTGCTAGAGATGCCCTCTATATTTCTGAGACAGACACTAATCGTTTGAAACAACTTGGTCTTAACTATCGATTGGATGTTGTGCAAGTACGGAGTCAACAAGGTCAGATTGGATATTTACCACGTTTGACTATGTGGGGTTATCCAACGCCTGTCAAAGGGAACTTGGTATTGTTCAATGTACGAGTTAGTGGCGCAGGTGGTCAAGGAGTGGTCAATCAAGCTACAATAAGCTTCAATGTTACTCGTAACCCTCGATATGAGAGTGAATCTACATCTGCAAGTCAATCAACATCAGCATCAACAAGTACACAGTCAGCTTCAGATTCAATGAGTTTGAGCGCGAGTGACTCTGCGTCAATTAGTGCGAGCCAAAGTGCCTCAGCATCTATCTCAGCAAGTATTAGTGCATCAACGTCAGCAATTGCGAGCCAAAGTGCCTCAGCCAGTGCGAGCGTGAGCAGTAGCGTATCTGCTTCTGTATCAGGAAGCCAAAGTGCGAGTGCATCACTCAGCGCAAGTCGCTCAGCTTCAGCAAGTGCAAGTTCAAGCCGTTCAGCCTCAGCGAGCGTAAGCTCAAGTCGTTCGGCAAGTGCTTCAGCCAGTGCATCACTCAGCGCAAGTCGCTCAGCTTCAGCGAGCGTAAGTTCAAGCCGTTCAGCGAGTGCATCGCTAAGTGCAAGTCGCTCAGCTTCAGCAAGTGTAAGCTCAAGTCGTTCGGCAAGTGCATCGCTAAGTGCAAGCCGCTCAGCTTCAGCAAGTGTAAGCTCAAGTCGTTCGGCAAGTGCATCGCTTAGTGCAAGCCGCTCAGCTTCAGCAAGTGTAAGCTCAAGCCGTTCAGCTAGTGCATCGCTTAGTGCAAGTCGTTCAGCAAGCACATCAGTAAGCACATCAGTAAGCACATCAGTAAGCTCAAGTCAATCAGCTAGTGCATCAGTATCTGCAAGTCGCTCAGCTTCAGCATCAGTAAGCGCCAGCCAAAGTGCCTCAGCTTCAGCATCTGTATCAGCTAGCCAATCAGCAAGCGCCTCTGTATCAGCAAGTCAAAGTACTTCAGCATCAGTAAGCGCGAGCCACTCTGCGTCAGTATCAGCAAGCCAAAGCGCTTCAGCATCAGTAAGTGCAAGCCAATCAGCATCAGTATCAGCTAGCCAATCAGCAAGCGCCTCTGTATCAGCAAGTCAAAGTACTTCAGCATCAGTAAGCGCGAGCCAAAGTGCTTCAGCTTCAGCATCTAACAACCAGAACTCAGCTTCTATCTCAGCAAGCGCGAGCCACTCTGCGTCAGTATCAGCAAGCCAAAGCGCTTCAGCGTCAGTATCTGCAAGTCAAAGTACTTCAGCATCAGTAAGCGCGAGCCAAAGTGCTTCAGCTTCAGCATCTAACAACCAGAACTCAGCTTCTATCTCAGCAAGCGCGAGCCAGTCTGCGTCAATTAGTGCGAGCCAAAGCGCTTCAGCTTCTATCTCAGCAAGCATCAGTGCAAGCCACTCAGCATCAAGCTCAGCAAGCGCGAGCCAAAGTGCCTCAGCTTCAGCATCTAACGACCAGAACTCAGCTTCTATCTCAGCAAGTGCGAGCCACTCTGCGTCAGTATCAGCAAGCCAAAGCGCTTCAGCATCAGTAAGTGCTAGTCAATCAGCATCTGTATCATCTAGCCAATCAGCTTCAGCCTCAGTATCTGCAAGTCAAAGTACTTCAGCATCAGTAAGTGCAAGCCAAAGTGCCTCAGCTTCAGCATCTAACGACCAGAACTCAGCTTCTATCTCAGCAAGTGCGAGCCAGTCTGCGTCAGTATCAGCAAGCCAAAGCGCTTCAGCATCAGTAAGTGCTAGTCAATCAGCATCTGTATCATCTAGCCAATCAGCTTCAGCTTCAGTATCTGCAAGTCAAAGTACTTCAGCATCAGTAAGTGCAAGCCAAAGTGCCTCAGCTTCAGCATCTAACAACCAGAACTCAGCTTCTATCTCAGCAAGCGCGAGCCACTCTGCGTCAATTAGTGCAAGCCAAAGCGCTTCAGCATCAGTAAGTGCAAGCATCAGTGCAAGCCAATCAGCATCTGTATCATCTAGCCAATCAGCTTCAGCTTCAGTATCTGCAAGTCAAAGTACTTCAGCATCAGTAAGTGCAAGCCAAAGTGCCTCAGCTTCAGCATCTAACAACCAGAACTCAGCTTCTATCTCAGCAAGCGCGAGCCAGTCTGCGTCAGTATCAGCAAGCCAAAGCGCTTCAGCATCAGTAAGTGCTAGTCAATCAGCATCTGTATCATTTAGCCAATCAGCTTCAGCCTCAGTATCTGCAAGTCAAAGTACTTCAGCATCAGTAAGCGCCAGCCAAAGTGCCTCAGCTTCAGCATCTAACAACCAGAACTCAGCTTCTATCTCAGCAAGCGCGAGCCACTCTGCGTCAGTATCAGCAAGCCAAAGCGCTTCAGCATCAGTAAGTGCTAGTCACTCAGCATCAGTATCAGCTAGCCAATCCGCTTCAGCGTCAGTATCTGCAAGTCAAAGTGCTTCAGCATCAGTAAGCGCAAGCCAAAGCGCTTCAGCTTCAGCTTCAGTATCTGCAAGTCAAAGTGCTTCAACATCAGTAAGCGCCAGCCAAAGTGCCTCAGCTTCAGCATCTAACAACCAGAACTCAGCTTCTATCTCAGCAAGCGCGAGCCACTCTGCGTCAATTAGTGCAAGCCAAAGCGCTTCAGCATCAGTAAGTGCAAGCATCAGTGCAAGCCAATCAGCATCAAGCTCAGCAAGTGCGAGCCAAAGTGCCTCAGCAAGTGCAAGCGTAAGTGCTTCTGTAAGCTCAAGCCAATCAGCTTCAGCATCAGTAAGTGCAAGTCACTCAGCATCTGTATCAGCTAGCCAATCAGCCAGCGCCTCTGTATCAGCAAGTCAAAGTGCTTCAACATCAGTAAGCGCCAGCCAAAGTGCCTCAGCTTCAGCATCTAACGACCAGAACTCAGCTTCTATCTCAGCAAGTGCGAGCCAGTCTGCGTCAGTATCAGCAAGCCAAAGCGCTTCAGCATCAGTAAGTGCTAGTCAATCAGCATCTGTATCATCTAGCCAATCAGCTTCAGCCTCAGTATCTGCAAGTCAAAGTACTTCAGCATCAGTAAGTGCTAGCCAAAGTGCCTCAGCTTCAGCATCTAACAACCAGAACTCAGCTTCTATCTCAGCAAGTGCGAGCCACTCTGCGTCAGTATCAGCAAGCCAAAGCGCTTCAGCATCAGTAAGTGCTAGTCAATCAGCATCTGTATCATCTAGCCAATCAGCTTCAGCTTCAGTATCTGCAAGTCAAAGTACTTCAGCATCAGTAAGTGCTAGCCAAAGTGCCTCAGCTTCAGCATCTAACGACCAGAACTCAGCTTCTATCTCAGCAAGCGCGAGCCACTCTGCGTCAGTATCAGCAAGCCAAAGCGCTTCAGCATCAGTAAGTGCTAGTCAATCAGCATCTGTATCATCTAGCCAATCAGCTTCAGCTTCAGTATCTGCAAGTCAAAGTACTTCAGCATCAGTAAGTGCTAGCCAAAGTGCCTCAGCTTCAGCATCTAACGACCAGAACTCAGCTTCTATCTCAGCAAGTGCGAGCCACTCTGCGTCAGTATCAGCAAGCCAAAGCGCTTCAGCATCAGTAAGTGCTAGTCAATCAGCATCTGTATCATCTAGCCAATCAGCTTCAGCCTCAGTATCTGCAAGTCAAAGTACTTCAGCATCAGTAAGTGCAAGCCAAAGTGCCTCAGCTTCAGCATCTAACGACCAGAACTCAGCTTCTATCTCAGCAAGTGCGAGCCAGTCTGCGTCAGTATCAGCAAGCCAAAGCGCTTCAGCATCAGTAAGTGCTAGTCAATCAGCATCTGTATCATCTAGCCAATCAGCTTCAGCTTCAGTATCTGCAAGTCAAAGTACTTCAGCATCAGTAAGTGCAAGCCAAAGTGCCTCAGCTTCAGCATCTAACAACCAGAACTCAGCTTCTATCTCAGCAAGCGCGAGCCACTCTGCGTCAATTAGTGCAAGCCAAAGCGCTTCAGCATCAGTAAGTGCAAGCATCAGTGCAAGCCAATCAGCATCTGTATCATCTAGCCAATCAGCTTCAGCTTCAGTATCTGCAAGTCAAAGTACTTCAGCATCAGTAAGTGCAAGCCAAAGTGCCTCAGCTTCAGCATCTAACAACCAGAACTCAGCTTCTATCTCAGCAAGCGCGAGCCAGTCTGCGTCAGTATCAGCAAGCCAAAGCGCTTCAGCATCAGTAAGTGCTAGTCAATCAGCATCTGTATCATTTAGCCAATCAGCTTCAGCCTCAGTATCTGCAAGTCAAAGTACTTCAGCATCAGTAAGTGCTAGCCAAAGTGCCTCAGCTTCAGCATCTAACGACCAGAACTCAGCTTCTATCTCAGCAAGCGCGAGCCACTCTGCGTCAGTATCAGCAAGCCAAAGCGCTTCAGCATCAGTAAGTGCTAGTCAATCAGCATCTGTATCATCTAGCCAATCAGCTTCAGCTTCAGTATCTGCAAGTCAAAGTACTTCAGCATCAGTAAGTGCTAGCCAAAGTGCCTCAGCTTCAGCATCTAACGACCAGAACTCAGCTTCTATCTCAGCAAGTGCGAGCCACTCTGCGTCAGTATCAGCAAGCCAAAGCGCTTCAGCATCAGTAAGTGCTAGTCAATCAGCATCTGTATCATCTAGCCAATCAGCTTCAGCCTCAGTATCTGCAAGTCAAAGTACTTCAGCATCAGTAAGTGCAAGCCAAAGTGCCTCAGCTTCAGCATCTAACGACCAGAACTCAGCTTCTATCTCAGCAAGTGCGAGCCAGTCTGCGTCAGTATCAGCAAGCCAAAGCGCTTCAGCATCAGTAAGTGCTAGTCAATCAGCATCTGTATCATCTAGCCAATCAGCTTCAGCCTCAGTATCTGCAAGTCAAAGTACTTCAGCATCAGTAAGTGCTAGCCAAAGTGCCTCAGCTTCAGCATCTAACAACCAGAACTCAGCTTCTATCTCAGCAAGTGCGAGCCACTCTGCGTCAGTATCAGCAAGCCAAAGCGCTTCAGCATCAGTAAGTGCTAGTCAATCAGCATCTGTATCATCTAGCCAATCAGCTTCAGCTTCAGTATCTGCAAGTCAAAGTACTTCAGCATCAGTAAGTGCTAGCCAAAGTGCCTCAGCTTCAGCATCTAACGACCAGAACTCAGCTTCTATCTCAGCAAGTGCGAGCCAGTCTGCGTCAGTATCAGCAAGCCAAAGCGCTTCAGCATCAGTAAGTGCTAGTCAATCAGCATCTGTATCATCTAGCCAATCAGCTTCAGCCTCAGTATCTGCAAGTCAAAGTACTTCAGC
This sequence comes from Streptococcus oralis subsp. dentisani, assembly GCF_007475365.1. Taxonomy (NCBI): domain Bacteria; kingdom Bacillati; phylum Bacillota; class Bacilli; order Lactobacillales; family Streptococcaceae; genus Streptococcus; species Streptococcus oralis. Next base: position 1,832,595 of record NZ_CP034442.1, read on the forward strand.
ATCAGTAAGTGCTAGCCAAAGTGCCTCAGCTTCAGCATCTAACAACCAGAACTCAGCTTCTATCTCAGCAAGTGCGAGCCACTCTGCGTCAGTATCAGCAAGCCAAAGCGCTTCAGCATCAGTAAGTGCTAGTCAATCAGCATCTGTATCATCTAGCCAATCAGCTTCAGCTTCAGTATCTGCAAGTCAAAGTACTTCAGCATCAGTAAGTGCTAGCCAAAGTGCCTCAGCTTCAGCATCTAACGACCAGAACTCAGCTTCTATCTCAGCAAGCGCGAGCCACTCTGCGTCAGTATCAGCAAGCCAAAGCGCTTCAGCATCAGTAAGTGCAAGCATCAGTGCTTCAGTGAGCTCAAGTCAATCGGCTTCAGCATCTGTATCAGCTAGCCAAAGTGCTTCAGCATCAGTATCTGCAAGCCAAAGCACTTCAGCATCAGTATCTGCAAGCCAATCAGCTTCAGCATCAGTATCTGCAAGTCAATCAACTTCAGCATCAGTAAGCTCAAGTGAATCAGCTTCAGCATCAGTATCTGCAAGCCAAAGCACTTCAGCATCAGTATCTGCAAGTGAATCAGCTTCAGCTTCTGTAAGCTCAAGTCAATCAACTAGCGCATCAGTATCTGCAAGTGAATCAACTTCAGCATCTGTATCAGCTAGTCAATCAGCTTCAGCATCAGTATCTGCAAGCCAAAGCACTTCAGCATCAGTATCTGCAAGTGAATCAACTTCAGCGTCTGTATCAGCTAGCCAATCAGCTTCAGCGTCTGTATCAGCTAGCCAAAGCACTTCAGCATCAGTATCTGCAAGTGAATCAGCTTCAGCCTCAGTATCTGCAAGCCAATCAGCTTCAGCATCAGTATCTGCAAGCCAATCAGCTTCAGCATCAGTATCTGCAAGTCAATCAACTTCAGCATCAGTATCAGCTAGTCAATCAGCTTCAGCATCAGTATCTGCAAGCCAAAGCACTTCAGCATCAGTATCTGCAAGTCAATCAACTTCAGCGTCTGTATCAGCTAGCCAATCAGCTTCAGCGTCTGTATCAGCTAGCCAAAGCACTTCAGCATCAGTATCTGCAAGTGAATCAGCTTCAGCCTCAGTATCTGCAAGCCAATCAGTTTCAGCATCAGTATCTGCAAGCCAATCAGCTTCAGCATCAGTATCTGCAAGTCAATCAACTTCAGCATCAGTAAGCTCAAGTGAATCAGCTTCAGCATCAGTATCTGCAAGCCAAAGCACTTCAGCATCAGTATCTGCAAGTGAATCAGCTTCAGCTTCTGTAAGCTCAAGTCAATCAACTAGCGCATCAGTATCTGCAAGTGAATCAACTTCAGCATCTGTATCAGCTAGTCAATCAGCTTCAGCATCAGTATCTGCAAGCCAAAGCACTTCAGCATCAGTATCTGCAAGCCAATCAGCTTCAGCATCAGTATCTGCAAGTCAATCAACTTCAGCATCAGTAAGCTCAAGTGAATCAGCTTCAGCATCAGTATCTGCAAGCCAAAGCACTTCAGCATCAGTATCTGCAAGTGAATCAGCTTCAGCTTCTGTAAGCTCAAGTCAATCAACTAGCGCATCAGTATCTGCAAGTGAATCAACTTCAGCATCTGTATCAGCTAGTCAATCAGCTTCAGCATCAGTATCTGCAAGCCAAAGCACTTCAGCATCAGTATCTGCAAGTGAATCAACTTCAGCGTCTGTATCAGCTAGCCAATCAGCTTCAGCGTCTGTATCAGCTAGCCAAAGCACTTCAGCATCAGTATCTGCAAGTGAATCAGCTTCAGCCTCAGTATCTGCAAGCCAATCAGCTTCAGCATCAGTATCTGCAAGCCAATCAGCTTCAGCATCAGTATCTGCAAGTCAATCAACTTCAGCATCAGTATCAGCTAGTCAATCAGCTTCAGCATCAGTATCTGCAAGCCAAAGCACTTCAGCATCAGTATCTGCAAGTCAATCAACTTCAGCGTCTGTATCAGCTAGCCAATCAGCTTCAGCGTCTGTATCAGCTAGCCAAAGCACTTCAGCATCAGTATCTGCAAGTGAATCAGCTTCAGCCTCAGTATCTGCAAGCCAATCAGTTTCAGCATCAGTATCTGCAAGCCAATCAGCTTCAGCATCAGTATCTGCAAGTCAATCAACTTCAGCATCAGTAAGCTCAAGTGAATCAGCTTCAGCATCAGTATCTGCAAGCCAAAGCACTTCAGCATCAGTATCTGCAAGTGAATCAGCTTCAGCTTCTGTAAGCTCAAGTCAATCAACTAGCGCATCAGTATCTGCAAGTGAATCAACTTCAGCATCTGTATCAGCTAGTCAATCAGCTTCAGCATCAGTATCTGCAAGCCAAAGCACTTCAGCATCAGTATCTGCAAGTGAATCAGCTTCAGCTTCTGTAAGCTCAAGTCAATCAACTAGCGCATCAGTATCTGCAAGTGAATCAACTTCAGCATCTGTATCAGCTAGTCAATCAGCTTCAGCATCAGTATCTGCAAGCCAAAGCACTTCAGCATCAGTATCTGCAAGTCAATCAACTTCAGCGTCTGTATCAGCTAGCCAATCAACTAGCGCATCAGTATCTGCAAGTGAATCAGCTTCAGCATCTGTATCAGCTAGTCAATCAGCTTCAGCATCAGTATCTGCAAGTCAATCAACTTCAGCATCAGTAAGCTCAAGTCAATCAACTTCAGCATCAGTATCTGCAAGCCAATCAGCTTCAGCGTCTGTATCAGCTAGCCAAAGCACTTCAGCATCAGTATCTGCAAGTGAATCAGCTTCAGCATCAGTATCTGCAAGCCAATCAACTAGCGCATCAGCAAGCACAAGCTTGAGTAACAGCGTGTCTGCTTCAATTAGTGCATCTGAATCAGCAAGCACAAGCACTTCAGCATCAGTATCTGCAAGTCAAAGCGCTTCAGCATCTGTATCAGCTAGCCAATCAACTAGCGCATCAGTATCTGCAAGCCAATCAGCTTCAGCATCAGTATCTGCAAGTCAATCAGCTTCGGCTTCTGTATCAGCTAGTCAATCAGCTTCAGCATCTGTAAGCTCAAGTCAATCAGCTTCAGCATCAGTATCTGCAAGCCAATCAGCTTCAGCATCAGTATCTGCAAGTCAATCAGCTAGCGCATCAGTATCTGCAAGCCAAAGCACTTCAGCATCAGTATCTGCAAGCCAAAGCGCTTCAGCATCAGTAAGCTCAAGTCAATCAGCTTCAGCATCTGTATCAGCTAGCCAAAGCGCTTCAGCATCTGTATCAGCTAGCCAATCAACTAGCGCATCAGTATCTGCAAGCCAATCAGCTTCAGCATCAGTATCTGCAAGTCAATCAGCTTCAGCATCTGTATCAGCTAGTCAATCAGCTTCAGCATCAGTATCTGCAAGTGAATCAGCTAGCGCATCAGTATCTGCAAGCCAATCAGCTTCAGCGTCTGTATCAGCTAGCCAATCAACTAGCGCATCAGTATCTGCAAGCCAATCAACTAGCGCATCTGTAAGTGCAAGTCAATCAGCTTCAGCATCAGTATCTGCAAGTGAATCAGCTTCAGCGTCTGTATCAGCTAGCCAAAGTGCTTCAGCTTCTGTAAGTGCAAGTCAATCAGCTAGCGCATCAGCAAGCACAAGCTTGAGTAACAGCGTGTCTGCTTCAATTAGTGCATCTGAATCAGCAAGCACAAGCACTTCAGCATCAGTATCTGCAAGTGAATCAGCTTCAGCCTCAGTATCTGCAAGCCAATCAGCTTCAGCGTCAGTATCTGCAAGTGAATCAGCTTCAGCATCAGTAAGCTCAAGCCAATCAGCTTCAGCATCAGTATCTGCAAGTGAATCAGCTTCAGCCTCAGTATCTGCAAGCCAATCAGCTTCAGCATCTGTATCAGCAAGCCAATCAGCTTCAGCGTCAGTATCTGCAAGTGAATCAACTTCAGCATCAGTAAGCTCAAGCCAATCAACTAGCGCATCAGTATCAGCAAGCCAATCAGCTTCAGCGTCAGTATCAGCAAGCCAATCAGCTTCAGCATCAGTATCTGCAAGTCAATCAGCTAGCGCATCAGTATCTGCAAGCCAAAGCACTTCAGCCTCAGTATCTGCAAGCCAATCAGCTTCAGCATCAGTATCTGCAAGTGAATCAGCTTCAGCATCAGTATCTGCAAGTGAATCAGCTTCAGCATCAGTAAGCTCAAGTCAATCAGCTTCAGCCTCAGTATCTGCAAGTGAATCAACTTCAGCATCAGTAAGCTCAAGCCAATCAACTAGCGCATCAGTATCTGCAAGCCAATCAGCTTCAGCATCAGCAAGCACAAGCTTGAGCAACAGCGTGTCTGCCTCAATCAGTGCATCTGAATCAGCAAGCACAAGCTTGAGTAACAGCGTATCTGCATCAATTAGTGCTAGCCACTCAGTAAGCACAAGCTTGAGCAACAGCGTATCAGCTTCAATTAGTGCATCTGAATCAGCAAGCACAAGCATGAGCAACAGCGTATCTGCATCAATTAGTGCTTCAGTATCAGCAAGTACAAGCTTGAGCAACAGCGTGTCAGCCTCAATCAGTGCTAGCCAATCAGTAAGCACAAGCTTGAGCAACAGCGTGTCAGCCTCAATCAGTGCTAGCCAATCAGCAAGCACAAGCTTGAGCAACAGTGTGTCTGCCTCAATCAGTGCTAGCCAATCAGCAAGCACAAGCATGAGCAACAGCGTGTCAGCTTCAATCAGTGCATCTGAATCAGCAAGCACAAGCATGAGCAACAGCGTATCTGCATCAATTAGTGCTTCAGTATCAGCAAGTACAAGCATGAGCAACAGCGTGTCTGCCTCAATCAGTGCTAGCCAATCAGTAAGCACAAGCTTGAGCAACAGCGTGTCAGCCTCAATCAGTGCTAGCCAATCAGCAAGCACAAGCTTGAGCAACAGTGTGTCTGCCTCAATCAGTGCTAGCCAATCAGCAAGTACAAGCATGAGCAACAGCGTGTCAGCTTCAATCAGTGCATCTGAATCAGCAAGTACAAGCTTGAGCAACAGCGTATCTGCTTCAATCAGTGCATCTGAATCAGCAAGCACAAGCATGAGCAACAGCGTGTCTGCCTCAATCAGTGCTAGCCAATCAGCAAGCACAAGCTTGAGTAACAGCGTATCTGCATCAATTAGTGCTAGCCACTCATTAAGCACAAGCTTGAGCAACAGCGTATCAGCGTCAATCAGTGCAAGTCAATCAGCAAGCACAAGCTTGAGCAATAGCGTGTCTGCATCAATTAGTGCTTCAGTATCAGCAAGCACAAGCTTGAGCAACAGCGTGTCAGCTTCAATTAGTGCTTCAGTATCAGCAAGCACAAGCTTGAGCAACAGCGTGTCAGCTTCAATTAGTGCATCTGAATCAGCAAGCACAAGCTTGAGCAACAGCGTGTCTGCCTCAATCAGTGCTAGCCAATCAGCAAGCACAAGCTTGAGCAACAGCGTGTCTGCTTCAATTAGTGCATCTGAATCAGCAAGCACAAGCTTGAGCAACAGCGTGTCTGCCTCAATCAGTGCTAGCCAATCAGCAAGCACAAGCTTGAGCAACAGCGTGTCAGCTTCAATTAGTGCTTCAGTATCAGCAAGCACAAGCTTGAGCAACAGCGTGTCTGCATCAATTAGTGCTAGCCAATCAGCAAGCACAAGCTTGAGCAACAGCGTGTCTGCCTCAATCAGTGCTAGCCAATCAGCAAGCACAAGCTTGAGTAACAGCGTATCTGCATCAATTAGTGCTAGCCACTCATTAAGCACAAGCTTGAGCAACAGCGTATCAGCGTCAATCAGTGCAAGTCAATCAGCAAGCACAAGCATGAGCAACAGCGTATCTGCATCAATTAGTGCTTCAGTATCAGCAAGTACAAGCTTGAGCAACAGCGTGTCAGCCTCAATCAGTGCTAGCCAATCAGTAAGCACAAGCTTGAGCAACAGCGTGTCAGCCTCAATCAGTGCTAGCCAATCAGCAAGCACAAGCTTGAGCAACAGTGTGTCTGCCTCAATCAGTGCTAGCCAATCAGCAAGCACAAGCATGAGCAACAGCGTATCTGCCTCAATCAGTGCTAGCCAATCAGCAAGCACAAGCATGAGCAACAGCGTATCTGCCTCAATCAGTGCCAGCCAATCAGCAAGCACAAGCTTGAGCAACAGCGTGTCTGCCTCAATCAGTGCATCTGAATCAGCAAGCAACAACTCAAGTAGTACTTCAGTTTCAACAAGTACTTCAGTAAGCTTGAGCAATAGCGTTTCAAGCAGTTTGAGTACAAGTGCGTCACAACAATCTAATTCATTCAGCTATAGTAAGGGTGAGCCAACAAGCGAATCTAAGCCAGAGTTTAACCTTCCTAGCTACCTTGAATCTGTAAGTGCAAGTGAGTCAGTTTCACTCAGCAAGTCAGTAAGCGTATCATTGAGCGATAGTACTTCAGCCTCAATCAGTGCAAGCAACAACTCAGGTAGTGGTTCAGGTTCAACAAGCACAAGCAATGGTTCAGGTGATGCCTCAACTTCAGCAAGTACTTCAGCAAGCATGAGCAACAGCGTAAGTGCTTCAATCAGCACAAGTGAATCAGTTTCAACAAGCACAAGCTTGAGTGACAGCATTTCAGCCTCAATCAGTGCAAGCAACAACTCAGGTAGTGGTTCAGGTTCAACAAGCACAAGCAATGGTTCAGGTGATGCCTCAACTTCAGCAAGTACTTCAGCAAGCATGAGCAACAGCGTAAGTGCTTCAATCAGCACAAGTGAATCAGTTTCAACAAGCACAAGCTTGAGTGACAGCATTTCTGCTTCAATCAGTGCAAGCAACAACTCAGGTAGCGGTTCAGGTTCAACAAGTACAAGCAATGGTTCAGGTGATGCCTCAACTTCAGCAAGTACTTCAGAAAGCTTGAGCAACAGCGTATCTGCATCAATTAGTGCGAGCCAATCAGCAAGCACAAGCTTGAGCGATAGTGCAAGTACCTCAGCTAGCTTGTCTGACAGTGCTTCAATCTCAAGTGCATTGAACCACTCACAAGCTCCTGCACAACAACCTGCTGGACCAGGACGTTCAAACGGTAGAAAACTTCCAAATACAGGAACTGCAAGTAACCAATTTGCTGGTCTTGGATTAGGAGTAGCTGCCTTGGCAACTGCCTCTCTTCTTGGCAAGAAGAAGAAATCAGCAGCTTCTGAAATGGATTTAGAAGACTAAGTCCCAAAAATCGACTAAAATGAAATTGTTGATATCATTTTAGCGATGAAAACAAGAACCCCGGATAGCTCAAGGCTATCTGGGGTTTTTGGCTCTTTGTCAACTGTAGAGAGTGAGATCTAACTAAGCATGAGAGAGAATCAGATTGGTTCTCTCTTTTTTAATATTCAAAGTGACGAGAATTATCACTCTAAATTTTTGAAATTTTGAAAATCAAATACTAGACATCTTATATTCTTGCTGATTGCTTTTAACTAATGGCGAAGTTCACCAGAACAAGTCAACGTCTGGCTGTCAATCTCACAAGGTGCTAAAGTTTCTCTGAAAGTTTGAGGATAAAAGGCTTTATTATAGCGCGACTGAGATGTTGGAATATGTGAAATTTATTCAGTATAATTTTGGTATTTTGAAGTAGTGTGACGATAGGGATCTGGCTGTTGAATCTGTCTACAGTGAACCGCTTTCGCTTGTTCCTGAACTTTCTCTAAGCCATTTGTAGAAGTAGTATTTGGTGGGTGATTGCTCTTTTTTGCTTCGTTTTTCGTGGAAATTTAAATTTTTAAAGAATCTTTATTTTGCTTTGAAATCTAAGGAATTTCTTCAAAAATTCACACAAAACTCTTCAATTTGGGTTTGTGGAAATCGGTTTTTTATGATAGAATATTAAGGAATGTATGTCATTCGATAAACAAATTTAATGAGGTAAAAACATGGAAATCATGACCATTGCGATTGTTGTTTTTGCCGTCATCATTGGTTTAGTCATTGGATATGTCAGCATCTCAGCTAAGATGAAATCATCTCAAGAGGCTGCAGAGTTGATGCTTCTAAATGCTGAACAAGAAGCAACTAATTTACGAGGACAAGCTGAGCGCGAAGCGGATTTATTGCTAAATGAAGCCAAGAGCGAAAGCAAGTCTCTTAAAAAAGAAGCACTATTGGAGGCCAAAGAGGAAGCCAGAAAATACCGTGAAGAAGTGGACGCTGAATTTAAGTCAGAACGTCAGGAACTCAAGCAAATTGAAAGTCGTTTGACGGAGAGAGCTACGAGTCTTGACCGCAAAGACGACAATTTGACGAACAAAGAAAAAACACTTGAACAAAAAGAACAAAGTATTTCTGATAGAGCAAAAAACCTTGATGCACGTGAAGAGCAATTAGAGGAAGTCGAAAGACAAAAAGAAGCTGAACTTGAACGTATCGGTTCCCTTTCCCAAGCTGAGGCTCGAGATATTATCTTGGCTCAGACAGAGGAAAACTTGACTAAGGAAATTGCTAGCCGCATTCGTGAGGCTGAGCAAGAAGTGAAGGAACGTTCAGACAAGATTGCTAAAGATATCTTGGTTCAGGCTATGCAGCGTATCGCTGGTGATTATGTAGCGGAGTCAACAAACTCTACAGTTCACCTACCAGATGATACCATGAAGGGACGCATTATCGGTCGTGAAGGACGTAATATTCGTACCTTTGAAAGTTTGACAGGGGTCGATGTTATCATCGACGACACGCCAGAAGTGGTAACCTTGTCAGGATTTGATCCGATTCGTCGTGAAATTGCTCGTATGACCATGGAAATGTTGCTCAAAGATGGCCGTATCCACCCAGCTCGTATCGAGGAGTTGGTGGAGAAAAACCGTCAGGAGATTGACAACAAAATCCGTGAATACGGTGAGGCTGCTGCCTATGAGATTGGTGCGCCAAACCTCCATCCAGACTTGATGAAGATTATGGGACGTTTGCAGTTCCGTACTTCATATGGACAAAATGTCTTGCGTCATTCGATTGAGGTTGCTAAGTTGTCTGGTATCATCGCGAGTGAACTTGGTGAAAATGCAGCTCTTGCCCGTCGTGCTGGCTTCCTTCACGACATCGGGAAAGCTATTGACCGCGAGGTTGAAGGTAGCCACGTTGAGATTGGTACGGAGTTGGCTCGTAAGTACAAGGAACACCCAGTTGTGGTGAATACCATTGCTAGCCACCACGGCGATGTCGAAGCCGAAAGCGTCATTGCAGTGATCGTTGCTGCAGCAGATGCCTTGAGTGCAGCGCGTCCAGGTGCTCGTAGCGAGTCTCTTGAAAGCTACATCAAGCGTCTCCATGATTTGGAAGAAATCGCCAATGGCTTTGAAGGAGTGCAAAATAGTTTTGCCCTTCAAGCAGGACGTGAAATCCGTATCATGGTTAATCCAGGACAAATCAAGGACGACAAAGTCACAATCTTGGCTCACAAAGTTCGTGAGAAAATTGAAAACAATCTCGATTACCCAGGAAATATCAAGGTAACCGTGATTCGCGAACTTCGTGCAGTAGATTATGCTAAATAAATAAGAAAGAGCAGTTGAAATATTACTGCTTTTTTGTTACACTAGATAGAAAGACTGTAGAAGGATAACTGACGCTTTCATCAGTATCCGATAGAAATTTTACTTTATTTCACAGACTAACTAAAGGAGACATAATGGCAGACCGAGGCTTGCTAATCGTTTTTTCTGGTCCTTCAGGAGTTGGGAAAGGAACGGTTAGAAGAGAGATTTTTGAGAGTTCTGAGAATCAATTTCAATACTCTGTATCGATGACGACGCGTGCGCAACGTCCTGGTGAAGTGGACGGAGTGGACTATTTCTTCCGTACTCGTGAAGAGTTTGAAGAACTGATACGTCAAGGTCAGATGTTGGAATATGCAGAATATGTCGGTAACTACTACGGAACTCCTCTGACCTATGTCAACGAAACCCTAGATAAGGGAATCGATGTCTTTCTTGAGATTGAAGTCCAAGGAGCCCTTCAGGTTAAGAAAAAGGCCCCAGACGCTGTCTTTATCTTTCTAACGCCACCAGATTTGGATGAATTGCAAGATCGTTTGGTAGGTCGTGGAACAGATAGCGCTGAAGTGATTGCCCAACGAATCGAAAAAGCCAAGGAAGAAATTGCCCTCATGCGTGAGTATGATTATGCCATTGTCAACGATCAGGTGCCCCTCGCTGCTGAACGTGTCAAGCGTGTGATCGAAGCAGAACACTTCCGTGTGGACCGTGTTATTGGTCACTACCAGGAGATGTTGCCAAAATCTCCAACTACTCGATAAACTATAGGAAACAGGTACAAGCAAATGATGTTAAAACCCTCTATTGATACCTTGCTAGACAAGGTGCCATCAAAATATTCACTCGTAATCTTAGAAGCAAAGCGTGCCCACGAACTAGAGGCAGGTGCGCCAGCTACTCAAGAGTTTAAGTCTGAAAAATCAACTCTTCGCGCTTTGGAAGAAATTGAGTCAGGAAACGTTACGATTCACCCAGATCCAGAAGGAAAACGTGAAGCGGTTCGTCTCCGTATCGAAGAAGAAAAACGCCGCAAAGAAGAAGAAGAAAAGAAAATCAAAGAGCAAATTGCTAAAGAAAAAGAAGATGGTGAAAAAATTTAAGGTTGGGGGGACTCAATCTTATTTTTTCTATTGCAAGAATTTACTGACAAGAAGGAGGTGAGAAGATGGCGATCGCAAAGATTATCGTGGATGTTCCCCTGATGCAGACGGATCAGCCATACAGTTACAAGGTCCCTGAGGAATTTGTAGAGATGCTAGAAGTCGGTATGCGGGTTCATGTCCCCTTCGGCAAAGGCAATCGTTTGATCCAAGGGATTGTGCTAGGTTTGGAGTCCCAGCCGGATGAAGAAGCTGCCAATCAGGATTTGAAAGAGATTGCAGAGGTGCTAGACTTTTCTCCTGTCTTGACTCAAGAGCAACTCTGGCTAGCTGAGGAGCTACGAAAGTCCGTCTTTTCTTACAAAATCTCCATTCTAAAAGCTATGCTTCCAGGGTTTTTAAACTCCAGCTATGATAAGATTCTCTATCCTCTGGAAGGTCTCAGTCAGGAAGACAAAGAGCGCTTGTTTGGTTCAGAAGATTCGCTAGCCTTTTCTTCTCTAGATTTAGCCAAGCAGGCTGAGATGATGCGTTTGACTAGGAAAGGTTTGCTCCGCTTAGAATACCAGGCAGTCGATCAAAAGAAGGTCAAGACCCAGTCTTGGTATGAGGTTGATGCTATTCGACTAAAGCAGATTGAGATTTCCGCGCGTGCCAAAAAAAAGACAGAGCTGAGAGACTATTTGCTTGCTCATCCTGAAAGTGCTCCTCTGGCTAGCTTGTTAGAATCCTACTCACGCGAGCAAGTCAACTTCTTTGTGGAGCAAGGAGCTCTAACCTTAATTCAAAAGGAAGTGCAACGCTCAGCTGCTTATTTCGAAGGTATTGAAGCAAGTAGACCTTTGGAATTGAATCCTGAACAAAGACAGGCGCGTGATGCCGTTGTCAGTGCTATTGGCAGTCAACAGCCTCCATTCCTCCTTCAAGGGATTACAGGAAGTGGGAAAACTGAGGTTTACTTGCAGATTATCCAAGGAGCCTTGTACAAGGGTAAGACGGCTATTTTGCTGGTACCTGAGATTTCTCTGACGCCACAAATGACGGAGCGTTTCATTGCTCGTTTTGGCGAGAAAGTGGCCATTCTTCACTCAGGCTTGTCCAATGGTGAAAAGTACGATGAATGGCGCAAGGTGGAACGTGGCGATGCCCAAGTTGTCGTTGGTGCCAGATCGGCCATCTTTGCACCTATAAAAAATCTCGGTGTCATCATTATCGATGAAGAACACGAAGCCAGCTATAAACAAGACAGCAATCCGCGTTATCATGCTAGAGAGGTCGCCATTCTACGGGCCCAGTACAATCAAGCGGCTTTGGTTCTTGGTTCGGCGACACCGAGCTTAGAGAGCCGTGCACGGGCTGGAAAAGGTGTCTATCACCACTTGCGACTAACCCAACGAGCTAATCCTCTGGCCACCATTCCTGAGGTTCAAGTGATTGACTTTCGGGACTATATCGGGCAGAATGAAACATCAAACTTTACGCCTCTTTTGCTAGAGGCCATCCAAGACCGTCTGGATAAAAAAGAGCAGGTAGTCCTCATGCTCAACCGCCGGGGTTATTCTAGCTTTGTTATGTGTCGGGAGTGTGGAATGGTGGATACTTGTCCCAACTGTGATATTTCCTTGACTCTTCACATGGATACCAAGACCATGAACTGCCATTACTGTGGTTTTTCGAAGGGGATTCCTCATGTCTGTCCCAACTGTCAGAGTCGCAGCATTCGCTACTACGGTACAGGGACTCAGAAAGCCTACGATGAGCTAGCGGAGCTCTTTCCTCAGGCCCGCATTCTGCGGATGGATGTGGATACGACCCGTAAGAAAGGCAGTCACCAAGCTCTTCTTGACCAGTTTGGTCAAGGGAAAGCGGATATCTTGCTGGGAACTCAGATGATTGCCAAGGGCTTGGATTTTCCCAATGTGACTCTAGTCGGAGTGCTCAATGCAGATACGGCCTTGAATCTGCCTGATTTTCGTTCTTCCGAGAGAACCTTCCAACTCTTAACTCAGGTGTCTGGTCGGGCAGGACGAGCGGAAAAGGCTGGGCAGGTCTTGATCCAGTCTTACAATCCTGAGCACTATGCCATTCGTTTTGCAAAAGATCAGGATTATGAAGGTTTTTATGCCTATGAAATGGGAATCAGACGACAACTCGGCTACCCGCCTTATTATTTCACTATTGGGATTACCCTCTCTCACAAGAAAGAAGAAGAGGTTGTCAAACGTGCCTATGAAGTCATGGGAATTTTGCGCTCAGGTTTATCGGAAACTAGTAAAATCCTTGGACCGACACCAAAACCCATTGCCCGCACCCACAACCTGTATCATTACCAGATTTTGATTAAATACCGTTTAGAAGATGAGCTGGGTCCAACCCTCAATCAGGTCTTGGCCTTGACTCAAGAACGTGAAAATAGCGAGCTTCGTCTCAGTATTGACCATGAACCGCAGCAATTTTTATAAGAAGGAAAAGAAATGACAAAACTAATCTTTATGGGGACACCTGATTTTTCAGCGACAGTTTTGAAGGGTTTGTTATCAGACGACCGTTACGAGATTCTAGCTGTTGTGACCCAGCCAGACCGCGCTGTCGGCCGAAAAAAAGTGATCCAAGAAACCCCAGTCAAGCAAGCAACCAAAGAAGCAGGTCTTCCTATCTACCAGCCTGAAAAATTATCTGGAAGTCCAGAGATGGAAGCCATTATGAATCTAGGGGCGGATGGGATTGTGACCGCTGCTTTTGGACAATTTCTCCCAAGTAAACTTCTTGATAGCATGGATTTTGCGGTCAATGTTCACGCTTCCCTCCTTCCTAAACACCGTGGTGGCGCTCCTATCCATTATGCCTTGATTCAAGGCGATGAGGAAGCTGGTGTGACCATTATGGAGATGGTTAAGGAAATGGATGCAGGAGATATGATTTCTCGTCGCAGTATTCCCATCACTGATGATGACAATGTTGGAACCTTGTTTGAGAAATTGGCGGTTGTTGGTCGTGATTTGCTTTTGGATACGCTACCTGACTACCTAGCAGGAGAAATCCAACCTGAACCACAAGATCCTAGTCAAGTCACTTTCTCGCCAAATATCAAGCCAGAAGAAGAGAAACTCGATTGGACTAAAACCAATCGCCAACTCTTCAACCAAATCAGAGGGATGAATCCATGGCCTGTTGCCCATACTTTTTTCAAGGGAGACCGCTTTAAGATCTATGAAGCCCTGCCAGTAGAAGGTCAGGGAAATCCAGGTGAGATTCTGCTTATCGGTAAGAAAGAATTAATCGTAGCAACGGCTGAAGGAGCTCTATCTCTCAAGCAAGTGCAGCCAGCTGGTAAACCTAAGATGGACATCGCATCCTTCCTCAACGGAGTGGGACGGACATTGACTGTAGGAGAACGATTTGGTGACTAAAGTAGAAACGGCGAGAAATCTAGCTCTAGCAGTGCTAGAGGATGTTTTTGTCAATCAAGCATATTCAAATATCGCCTTAAACAAACACCTCAAAGGGAGTCGACTCTCAGCAGCAGACAAGGGTTTGGTAACAGAGATTGTCTATGGAACGGTAGCTCGTAAACTGACTCTGGAATGGTACCTGTCCCACTTTATCGAAGATCGGGATAAGCTAGATAACTGGCTCTATATCCTGCTCCTTCTGAGCGCCTACCAACTCCAGTATCTAGACAAGGTACCTGATCATGCCGTCGTAAATGAAGCGGCAGAATTGGCAAAAGCCCGTAAAAAAGGCAGTGAAAAAATGGTCAATGCTGTCCTTCGTCGTATCTTGCGAGAAGGGTGGCCAGATATTGCAACTATCAAACGCAAAAACAAACGTGATTCCATTGCCTATTCTCTCCCAGTTTGGCTAGTGTCTATGCTCAAGGAAGAATACGGTGAAGAGCGAGCGCAAGCCATCTTTGAAAGTCTCTTGGTGCGAAACAAGGCCAGTATTCGGGTGACCGACTTGAGCCGAAAAGAGGAAATCAAAGCTTTGTTAGAGGTGGCTGATTCCCCTTTGGCAGCCACTGGTCTGGTCAAGGAGCAAGGTCACTTTGCAGGACATGATTTGTTCGCAGAAGGGGCCATTACCATCCAAGATGAGTCTAGTCAATTGGTTGCTCCGACCCTTCGTCTACAAGGTGATGAGCGGGTGCTTGATGCCTGTGCCGCTCCTGGTGGGAAAACAGCCCATATGGCTTCTTACCTCACATCCGGTAAGGTGACGGCTTTGGATCTTTATGATCACAAGTTGGACTTGATCCAAGAAAACGCCCAACGTCTGGGTGTGGCAGATCGAGTGCAAACGCAAAAATTGGACGCTAGAAAAGTGCATGAGTTTTTTGAAAAAGACTCTTTTGACAAGATTTTAGTAGATGCCCCTTGTTCTGGAATTGGTCTTTTGCGCCGCAAACCAGATATCAAATATAATAAAGAAATGGCGGATTTCGCATCATTACAGCAAATTCAGCTGGAAATACTAGGTAGTGTTTGTCAAACCTTACGAAAAGGTGGTATAATAACGTATAGTACCTGCACTATCGTCTCAGAGGAGAACTTTCACGTCGTTGAGGCATTTTTAGAAAGTCACCCCGAGTTTGAGCAGGTTAAACTAGAACATGAATGCAAGGATATTTTGAAGGACGGCTGTATCTTGATCACTCCTGAATTGTACGGAAGTGATGGATTCTTTATCAGCCAATTCCGCAAGATGTCTGATTAGGAAGGAACTGACACAATGGAAATAGCATTATTAACAGATGTTGGTCAGAAACGAACAAATAACCAAGACTATGTCAATCACTTTGTCAACCGAGCAGGACGCACCATGATCCTCTTGGCTGATGGGATGGGAGGACACCGTGCAGGCAATATCGCTAGTGAGATGGCGGTAACAGACCTGGGCGTGGCTTGGGTTGATACCCAAATCGACACCGTCAATGAGGTCCGTGAATGGTTTGCCCACTATCTGGAACTTGAAAATCAAAAAATTCATCAGATGGGGAAAGACGAAGCCTATAAGGGGATGGGAACAACGCTTGAAGCAGTAGCCATTATTGGAAATCAAGCTATTTATGCCCATATCGGTGATTCTCGTATCGGTTTGATCCGTGGTGAAGATTATCGCCAGCTCACGAGTGATCATTCTTTGGTTAATGCTCTGCTAAAGGCTGGCCAGCTAACTCCAGAGGAGGCAGAAATTCATCCGCAGAAAAATATCATTACCCAATCCATTGGGCAAAAAGATGAAATTCAACCAGATTTTGGCATGGTTAGCCTAGAGCCAGGAGACTACCTCTTGCTCAACAGTGACGGCTTGACCAATATGATCTCAGGAAGCGATATCTACGATATCGTAACGAGTGATATTTCCTTGGCAGACAAGGCGGCAACTTTGATTCGTTTTGCAAACAATGCAGGAGGCTTAGATAATATCACGGTTGCCCTTGTTCACATGAATGAGGAGGAAGTAGAATGATCCAGATCGGCAAGATTTTTGCCGGACGATATCGGATTGTCAAACAGATTGGTCGAGGAGGCATGGCGGATGTTTACTTGGCCAAGGATTTGATCCTAGACGGGGAAGAAGTGGCGGTTAAGGTCCTGAGGACTAACTATCAGACAGATCCGATTGCTGTGGCACGTTTTCAACGTGAAGCGAGAGCCATGGCGGATCTGGATCATCCCCATATCGTTCGAATAACAGATATCGGTGAGGAAGACGGTCAGCAGTACCTAGCTATGGAGTATGTGGCAGGGCTTGACCTCAAACGTTATATCAAAGAACACTCCCCTCTCTCAAATGAAGAAGCCGTCCGTATTATGGGACAGATTCTCTTGGCGATGCGTCTGGCGCATACGAGAGGGATTATCCACCGAGATTTGAAACCTCAAAATATCCTATTGACACCAGATGGAACTGCCAAAGTTACAGACTTTGGGATTGCCGTGGCCTTTGCAGAGACCAGTCTGACACAGACCAACTCCATGCTCGGTTCAGTTCACTATCTCTCACCTGAGCAGGCCCGTGGTTCCAAGGCAACTGTGCAGAGTGACATCTATGCTATGGGGATTATTTTCTATGAAATGTTGACTGGACATATCCCTTATGATGGGGATAGTGCAGTGACTATTGCCCTCCAGCATTTCCAAAAACCACTCCCATCTGTTATTGCTGAGAATCCAGCAGTACCACAAGCTTTGGAAAATGTCGTTATCAAGGCAACGGCCAAGAAATTAACAGATCGCTATCAGTCTGTATCAGAAATGTATGTGGACTTGTCGAGTTGTTTATCTCACAATCGTAGGAGAGAACCAAAGCTAGTCTTTGATGAGGCAAGCAAGGTTGATACCAAGACCTTGCCTAAAGTTCCACAAAGCACTCTGACCTCTATTCCGAAGGCTAAGCCACAATTAGAGCGACCTCAATCAAAACAGCAGACTCAGCAGGTGGTAGATGAAGCACCAGTACCAAAACCAACGAAAAAACGGAAGTTTAAAGCTCGCTACATGATTTTACTGGCCAGTGCCTTGCTAGTTGCAGCCTCTTTGATTTGGATCTTCTCCCGAACTCCAGCGACTATTGCTATTCCAGATGTATCGGGACAGACAGTTGCTGAAGCTAAAGAAACACTGAAGAAAGCTAATTTTGAAGTAGGTGAAGAAAAGACCGAGGCCAGCGACACAGTAGCCGAAGGTCGCGTCATTCGAACAGATCCAGAAGCTAGAAGCGGTCGAAAAGAAGGAAGCAAAGTAAATCTAATCGTTTCATCAGGTAAGCAATCCTTCCAACTAAGTAACTATGTAGGACGTAAGTCCTCGGATGTTGTCGCAGAGCTCAAAGAGAAAAAGGTTCCAGAAAATCTTATCAAGATCGAGGAAGAGGAATCTAGCGAAAGCGATCCAGGAACAGTCATTAGGCAAACCCCAGCTGCAGGAAGTACTTACGACCTCACGAAAGCCAGCACGATTACCTTAACAGTTGCTAAGAAGGTAACTAGTGTCTCGATGCCAAGTTACATTGGTTCAAGTCTCGAATTTACTAAGAACAATTTGACTCAGATTGTTGGTGTAAAAGAGGCCAATATCGAAGTTGTGGAAGTATCAACTGCTCCTGAAGGAACTACTGCAGGAACAGTTGTTAGTCAGGATCCTAAACCTGGAGAAAAGGTAGATCTCAATAAAACACGTGTTAAGATTTCTATTTATAAACCAAAACCACTTCCTTCTTCATCAAGTTCGTCTCAACACGGAAATTCAGGAACAGACACGACGCCTTCACAGAGTAACAATCAAGGTAGCAATCCTACAACGGATTCTTCAGATGGCAGTAGAACGTCAAGTAATGAACGAAATTAACCCAATCTTTGTCATGAAATCATGACAAAGATTTTTTTTCATGAACTTTTGTGATAGAATAAAGGGAGTAGAAAATAGGAGTAGAAAATGGACGAATCAAAAGAGTTAAATGCTGTCATTGATGTGATTATGCTAGCTGGAACCATTCTCTTGAAAAGTGGTTCGGAGATTCATCGGGTTGAGGACACCATGATTCGCATTGCCCATTCACAGGGAATAGTGGATTGCAATGTTCTTGCCATGCCCGCGGCTATTTTCTTTTCGATTGAAAACACCAATATTTCTCGTATGAAACGGGTGACGTCATCCTCCTATAACATCGAAAAAGTCTGTGATGTCAACCAAGTATCACGAGAACTTGTGGGTGGCCAGATTGATCTTTCTATAGCTTTTAAAAAGCTGAAGGAAATCAGAAATCAAGCTCTTCCTTATAGCAAGCTCCAAGTGACTGTAGCAGCAACCCTCAGCGCCCCTTTCTTCTCGATTATGTTTGGCGGTAATGTCTATGATGCTTTTGGAGCAAGCGTTGCGACCTTGTTTGGTTTTGCTTTCTCTCTCTATGTCGAGAAGTTTATCCGAATTCCTTTTGTAACAGCTTTTGCGGGTGCCTTTGTTTTTGGCTTGATTGCCCAGTTCTGGGCTCGCTATACTGGCTTTCCTTCGACGGCAGACCTGATCATAGCAGGAGCTGTCATGCCCTTTGTTCCAGGGATTGCTCTGACCAATGCGGTTCGGGATATCATGACCAACCATATCAACTCTGGTATGAGCAAGATGTTTGAATCCTTGCTCATTACCCTCGCTTTAGGGGCCGGCACATCTGTCGCCCTGGTTTTGATGACATAAGATGACTCTAACAAGTATTTTACTCCAAGCAGTGGCGAGTTTACTCGCCATTATCACCTTTCTAATCGTACTGAATGTTCAACGCTCCATGCTCCTACCTGGTGGTATTTTGGGAATGGGCGTTTGGCTCCTCTATCTCGTGCTCAAAGAACCAACCAATGTTATTGTAGCGACCTTTATCGCAGCAGTAATTGGCTCTTGCATCAGCCAGATTTTAAGTATTGTCTATAAGACACCAGCGGTGGTTTTTGTCTTGGCCATTCTTGCCCCCTTGGTGCCAGGTTATCTATCCTATCGGACGACAGCTTTCTTTGTGACAGGCGATTACAGTCATGCTATTGCCAGCGCGACTTTGGTGGTTATGTTAGCCCTTGTTATTTCTATTGGAATGGCAAGTGGAACGGTGATTCTAAAGCTCTATTACTACATCCGAAAATAGCGAGGAATATCTTCCTAATGCAGTCAAAGCAAAGACTTGATTTGGTGAATCAAGTCTTTTTTCTCTCTTTTGCTCCTATTTGTGATAAAATAGAATGAAACGATTTTTTACAATGAATGAAAAAACAGAGGTAAATATGACAATCGGTATTGATAAGATTGGTTTTGCTACCAGTCAATTCGTCTTGAAATTACAAGACCTAGCAGAAGCAAGGGGAGTTGACCCCGAAAAATTTAGCAAGGGACTCTTGTTAAATGAAATTAGTATTGCGCAACTGACCGAGGACATTGTTACCTTGGCAGCTAGTGCCAGCAACTCTATTTTAACAGATAAAGAAAAAGAAGAAATCGATATGGTCATCGTAGCTACCGAGTCAGGGATTGACCAGAGTAAGGCGGCGGCAGTCTTTGTTCATGGCCTATTAGGCATTCAGCCTTTCGCTCGTAGCTTTGAAATCAAAGAAGCTTGCTATGGAGCAACAGCTGCCCTCCATTATGCTAAATTGCATGTGGAAAATTCTCCAGAGTCCAAGGTTTTGGTCATCGCCAGTGATATTGCCAAGTATGGTGTGGGAACTCCAGGTGAACCAACTCAGGGTGCTGGAAGTGTAGCGATGTTGATCACCCAAAATCCGCGCATCATGGCCTTTAACAATGATAACGTTGCCCAAACGCGCGACATCATGGATTTCTGGCGTCCGAACTACTCAAGCACTCCTTATGTAAACGGCATGTACTCGACCCAACAGTATCTTGATTGCCTGACAACGACTTGGGATGAATATAAGAAACGCTACGATTGGACTATGGATGACTTTGCGGCCATCTGCTTCCACTTACCTTATCCTAAGTTGGCCCTAAAAGGTTTGCGCAAGATGATGGACAAAACCTTATCTCGAGAGAAAAAGGATAGTCTGCAAGAAAACTTTGATAAGTCCATTCTCTACAGTCAGATGATTGGAAATATCTACACAGGTTCTCTCTTCCTCGGCCTCCTCTCTCTTTTGGAAAATGCAGAGATTTTGAAGGCTGGAGATAAAATTGCCCTCTACAGTTACGGAAGTGGAGCCGTTTCAGAGTTCTTTAGTGGAGAGCTGGTCGAAGGCTATAAGGCTTACCTTGATAAGGATCGCTTGAGCAAACTCAAACAACGTACAGCATTGTCTGTTGCAGACTATGAAAAAGTCTTCTTCGAAGAATTACAGTTGGATGAATCTGGTTCAGCCCAATTTGCAGGCTATGAACATCAAGACTATGCCTTGGTTGAAATTGTCGACCACCAACGCCGTTATAGCAAGGTTGAAAAATAATGAAGAAAAGTTGGAATGGATTTTCTAAAAAATCATACCATGAGCGCCTTGAGTTGTTGAAAGCTCAGGCGCTCCTTAGTCCTGAAAGGCAAACCAGTCTGGAGCAGGATGAACAAGTCAGCTTGGCAGTTGCAGACCAGCTGAGTGAGAATGTAGTAGGAACTTTTTCTCTGCCTTATTCTATCGTTCCAGAACTTTTAGTGAACGGTCAGGACTACACAGTTCCCTATGTGACAGAAGAACCCTCAGTGGTTGCTGCGGCTAGCTATGCCAGCAAAATCATCAAGCGAGCAGGTGGCTTTACTGCTAAAGTACATGAGCGCCAGATGATTGGTCAGGTAGCCCTTTATCAAGTTGCTGATCCTGAACAAGCGCAAGAGAAGATTGCCAACAAGAAAGCGGAACTCTTGGAACTTGCCAATCAAGCCTATCCGTCTATCGTTAAACGAGGTGGTGGGGCGCGTGATTTGCATGTAGAGCAGATCAAAGGTGAAACAGACTTTCTCGTTGTTTATCTCCACGTCGATACTCAGGAAGCCATGGGAGCCAATATGCTCAACACCATGCTGGAGGCTTTAAAGCCAGTATTAGAAGAACTCAGTCAGGGACAGAGCCTCATGGGAATCCTGTCCAACTACGCAACCGATTCTCTGGTGACTGCAAGCTGTCGTATCGCCTTTCGCTACTTGAGTCCTCAAAGGGATCAAGGACGAGAAATTGCGGAGAAAATAGCTTTGGCTAGCCAGTTTGCACAGGCTGATCCCTACCGAGCAGCTACTCACAATAAAGGGATTTTTAATGGTATTGATGCCATTTTGATTGCCACTGGTAATGACTGGCGTGCCATCGAAGCTGGGGCCCATGCCTTTGCCAGTCGAGATGGACGCTATCAAGGTCTTAGTCAATGGACGCTGGACATGGAAAGAGAAGAATTGGTCGGTGAGATGACCCTACCCATGCCGGTAGCGACCAAGGGTGGCTCAATCGGTCTCAACCCACGTGTAGCCCTCAGCCATGAACTACTAGGGAATCCTTCTGCTAAGGAATTAGCTCAGATTATCGTGTCCATCGGTCTTGCCCAAAACTTTGCGGCCCTCAAAGCCTTGGTAAGTACAGGCATCCAGCAAGGTCACATGAAATTACAGGCCAAATCCCTAGCTCTCCTAGCCGGTGCTAGTGAGTCCGAGGTTGCTCCCCTAGTTGAGCGCCTCATCGCTGATAAAACTTTCAACTTAGAGACAGCCCAGCGCTATCTAGAAAACTTAAGATCATAAAAAAACTCAGACGAATTGGTCTGAGTTTTCTTGTGTTTAAATACTTTTTCCGGGTAATAGAGTAACTGGTAAGAAATAACCAGTTGTCGCGACTTCCTTACCTTCAATCTTCTGCAGGAGAAGATCGACAGTGAGTTGGGCAATCTCTTTCATAGGCTGCTTAATTGTTGTCAAATGAGGGTAGTAGTTCTCGATAAAGTAGGTACCATCATAGCCGATGACCTTGAGCTCTTCAGGAACAGAAATTCCTAGCTCTTGAGCGATTTTGATAACCAGAATGGCTGTCAAATCATCCGAAGCAAAGATAGCATCTGGTTTCTGATGGGTCAAGATATTCTTGATTTCCATTTCTTTTCGGACGGGAGAAAAGTCACTCGAAACATTGATAATAGGCGCTTTCGGGAGAACAGAGGCAAATCCAGCATGGCGCAGTCCAGTTGGTGAGTTAGAGTTGTCATTTCCTGTAATCATGATGATAGACTGAGCTCCTGTCTTAACCAGAGTTTGGGCTGCGAGAACCCCGCCACCGTAGTTATCAGAGGAGACGACAGGGATGTCAGGTGATAGATTTCGGTCAAAGGAAATAATCGGTGCCGTCACACGATTGTAGTCTTCGATTCCCAAGTTGTGACTTCCAGAAATGATACCGTCTACCTGGTTGGCCTCCAGCATTTCAATGTACTCCCGTTCTTTTTCCGAGTCGTGTTCGCTGTTACAGATGATGGTCTTGTAGCCATTTTTGAAGAGCTGGTGTTCCAACTTGTCAATCAACTCCGCATAAAAGACATGACTGATGTTTGGAAAAATAAGTCCAATCAACTTAGCCGATTTCCCTTGAAGACTACGAGCCAGATTGTTGGGTTTATAGCCCAATTCTCGCATGGCCTCATTGACTTTTTGAATGGTTTTCTCAGATAGATAACCCTTTTTATTGATGACTCGTGAGACGGTAGTGGGGCTGACGCCTGCAAGTTTTGCGACATCAGTTAGTTTTGCGACCATAATCTAATTCATAGTAAGTTCCAGTTGGATTTCCAGACTTGATGAGGATACCATTTTGATCCGCATGTGGGAAGACACGGCCAGAAAATACTTTTTCTCCTTTATTGATGAAAATTTCAAAGACTGACTTGTCGATGAAGATAGTGGCAGTAGTAGCTTGGTTATCGATAGGGCAAGAGCGAGTTGTACCAAATTCTTGGGCGTACTGCTCACCAGCCTGACTACGATCCACTGTCACCTGTCCATTGACAAGGTCAAAGTTGATTGAAAGCCCCTTGCCTTCTTTATCGGCTAGTAAGACAATCTCGCTTTGGCTATTGGCCTCCAAGTTGAGCTCCAGTTCATAGGTGTTATTGGTTTGAGTACGATTTGAGAAGGCTTCTTCAGAGGAACGAAGTTCTTTGACGGCTGAGACCGGATATTGGTAGAGTTTGCCATCTTTGATAGTGAGTTCTTTGACCAATGAGAAGGTTCCTTGGTGGTCAAAACGGTCAGATGGGTAGGAAATATCTGGTAACCCAAGCCAACTTACTGCCAATGCACGTCCATCTGGAGCGTTGAAGGCTTGAGTTGCATAGGCTTCAAAACCATAGTCTAGATTTTGCAATGGAGACACGTCTACCATTTTAGCATTTTCAGGATCAAAGGAAGCCCCGATTTTGTACATGTTTGGATAAATATTATCATAGTCTAGAACACTCTTATCCAATCCTTGTGGACAGTAGAGAAGGACAGGTTGCTCCCCTACAAAGACTAGATTTGGACATTCCATCATGTAGGCAGTGCGGTCGTTAGCAAAGTCAAGGTCGTCAACTGCTTGCCAGTTTGTATAATCATTGTCCACAGCCTTGTAGAGATGGACGAAGCCTTTTTTCTCCAAGTCCTGTCCACCGACGATAGCATAATATTGCCCCTTGAAGTTAAAAATTTGCGGATCGCGGAAGTGATCAGTAGAGTCTGCTGGCTGGTCAATCAAGATCTTGTCAATCTTTGTAATCTTGCCATTCTTATCCATCAGGGCACCAACCTGGTAAGGGTGACGGATCCAATTTTCATCACGGACATTTCCAGTATAAAATAGGAACAACTGATCGCCAAACTGCATGGCAGAACCAGAGTAGGCACCGTGGCTATCTAATGGAGTATCTGGCAAAACTTTGACTCCAGTTTCTGTAAAGTGCACCAGATCATCGCTTTCAAGCTGCACCCAAGACTTCAAGCCATGAGCTGCACCAAAGGGGAAGTTCTGGTAAAAGAGAATCCATTTGCCATCAAAATAAGAAAAGCCATTTGGATCATTGAGAAGCCCCATTTTAGGCTCGACATGGTAACGAGTATGCCAAGGAGATCGTGCCATCTTTTCCTTGATTTGCTTGATTTCATCATTAGACCAGTCTTCATAGCGTCTATAGCGGAGCTCGGTTGTCCATTCCATTTTATCTTTCCTCCATAAGTTCTATTCTATTATTAATAGTAAACGTTTTCGGTAAAAAAAGCAAGTCTTTTATGTTAAAAAAGAGAAAAATATGTCAAACGATTGCCAGAAATCAAGTAAAGGAAATCTGGCAAATTTTCACGAAAAAATGAAAGAAAATGTAAATAAAAAGCTTTGAATCCTCTAATATAAAGATATTTTTTTGAGGAAAAAGAAAATATCCCTCAAAAACGCGCAGAAATAATCAGAGAAAAAAGAAAGGGAATAAAATTTTCTGCAAAACGCTTGACATATTTTAGAAACATGATAAAATAATAGTCGTAGGGCGAATAAAATCGCTTTCAAACAAGAACAAAATTTTATAAGGAGATTTTTGCAAATGAACAATCAGGATATTGCAAAAAAGGTCATCGAAGCCCTTGGTGGACGTGAAAATGTCAACAGTGTTGCCCACTGTGCGACCCGTCTACGTGTCATGGTCAAAGATGAAGGGAAAATCAATAAGGAAGTGATTGAGAACTTGGATAAAGTTCAAGGAGCTTTCTTTAACTCAGGTCAATACCAAATTATCTTTGGGACTGGTACAGTAAACAAGATGTACGACGAAGTGGTTGCACTTGGTTTGCCAACATCTTCTAAAGAAGACATGAAAGCAGAAGCTGCTAAACAAGGAAACTGGTTCCAACGTGCTATCCGTACTTTCGGTGACGTTTTCGTGCCAATCATCCCAGTTATCGTAGCAACTGGTCTCTTCATGGGTGTTCGTGGTCTCTTGAATGCTCTTGGAATGACACTTCCAGAAGATGTTACCATTTACAGCCAAATCCTCACAGATACAGCCTTCATCATCTTGCCAGGTTTGGTTGTATGGTCAACCTTCCGCGTATTTGGTGGAAATCCAGCTGTTGGTATCGTCCTTGGTATGATGCTGGTTTCTGGTTCACTTCCAAACGCTTGGGCAGTAGCATCAGGTGGTGAAGTAACAGCTATGAACTTCTTTGGCTTCATTCCTGTTGTTGGTTTGCAAGGTTCCGTTCTTCCAGCCTTCATTATCGGGGTGGTCGGAGCCAAGTTTGAAAAAGCTCTCCGCAAAGTGGTTCCAGATGTATTGGATCTCTTGGTGACACCGTTCGTGACACTTTTGGTTATGTCTATTCTTGGACTCTTTGTCATCGGACCAGTCTTCCACGTTGTTGAAAACTACATCCTCTTCGGAACAAAAGCAATTCTTGGCTTGCCATTTGGTCTTGGTGGTTTGGTCATCGGTGGGGTTCACCAATTGATCGTCGTATCAGGTGTACACCACATCTTCAACTTGCTTGAAGTGCAATTGCTTGCTGCTGACCATGTGAACCCATTTAACGCCATCATCACTGCAGCGATGACAGCTCAAGGGGCTGCAACTGTTGCCGTTGGTGTTAAAACTAAAAATCCTAAACTGAAAACACTTGCTTTCCCAGCTGCTCTTTCTGCCTTCCTCGGTATTACAGAGCCTGCTATCTTCGGGGTGAACTTGCGCTTCCGTAAACCGTTCTTCCTTTCATTGATCGCTGGTGCTATCGGTGGTGGATTGGCTTCAATCCTTGGACTTGCTGGTACTGGTAATGGTATCACCATCATCCCTGGTACAATGCTTTACGTTGGTAACGGTCAATTGCTTCAATACCTTCTTATGGTAGCTGTATCATTCGTTCTTGGTTTTGTTCTTACTTACATGTTTGGTTACGAGGACGAAGAAGAAGTTGCTACTGAAGTTGCGACAGAGCGCTTGGTACAAGAAGAAACAACTGGTAACATCCCAGTAGCTCCTCAAAACGAAACAATCCAAACTCCGATCGTTGGGGACGTGGTTGCTCTTGAGAATGTTAACGACCCAGTCTTTTCAAGTGGTGCAATGGGACAAGGAATCGCTGTAAAACCAAGCCAAAGTGTGGTTTACGCACCAGCTGATGCAGAAGTATCGATCGCCTTTGCTACAGGACATGCTTACGGTTTGAAGACAGCGAATGGAGCTGAAATCTTGATCCACGTTGGTATCGATACGGTGACTATGAACGGTGAAGGCTTTGAACAAAAGGTTGCTCAAGGCGACAAGGTCAAAGCTGGTGACGTTCTTGGAACCTTTGACTCAAACAAAATCGCTGCCGCAGGTCTTGACGACACAACAATGGTTATCGTAACCAACACAGCAGACTACGCTTCTGTGACACCAGTCGCAAGCGGTTCAGTTGTCAAGGGTGATGCTATCATTGAAGTGAAAGCCTAGTCCTTTTCGAAAATCAAATCTAAAAACAAAACGAACAAATATCATGTTTGTTCGTTTTTACTTGGATGGTAAGATTTACAGAGGAAAATCTAAAATATTGAGAAATCTAGCCCTTTAAAATGTGCTATAATAGAGAAAACAAAGATAAGAGGTTTATCATGACAAAATTATATGGAAGCTTAGAAGCAGGCGGTACAAAGTTCGTCTGTGCTGTCGGAGATGAAAATTTTAACGTTGTAGAAAAGACACAATTTCCTACAACAACTCCTATCGAGACCATCGATAAAACCATCGAGTTCTTTTCAAAATTCGATAATCTTGCAGGTCTTGCCATCGGTTCCTTCGGTCCCATCGATATCGATAAAAACTCAAAAACCTATGGCTTTATCACAACGACTCCAAAACCTCACTGGGCAAATGTAGACCTACTTGGTGCCCTTCGTCGTGCCCTCAACGTACCCATGTATTTCACAACAGACGTAAACAGCTCTGCCTATGGTGAAGTGGTTGCTCGTAACAATGCTGGCGGTCGTATCGAAAACTTGGTCTACTACACGATCGGTACAGGGATTGGTGCAGGTGTCATCCAACGTGGTGAGTTTATCGGTGGTGTGGGTCACCCTGAGATGGGGCACTACTATGTGGCTAAACACCCAATGGATGTGGAAAAAGAATTTAACGGTGTTTGTCCATTCCACAAAGGCTGTTTGGAAGGATTTGCGGCTGGTCCAAGTCTCGAAGCCCGTACAGGTGTTCGTGGTGAAAACATCGAACTCAACAGTTCTGTCTGGGACGTTCAAGCCTACTATATCGCTCAAGCTGCAGTCAATGCTACTGTAACTTTCCGTCCAGATGTGATCGTCTTTGGTGGTGGGGTTATGGCCCAACAACACATGCTGGATCGTGTGCGTGAGAAATTCACAGCTCTCCTCAACGGCTACCTACCAGTACCAGACGTGCGTGACTACATCGTGACACCTGCAGTTGCTGGAAATGGTTCTGCCACACTTGGGAACTTTGTCCTTGCTAAGAGTGTCGCAAAATAAAACAAACAAAACATCCGCTTGGGAAACCAAACGGATGTTTTGCTTAAAGACAATGTTTTTTGAGCCTTTCCTTAAGTGATTACGGACGGTAGCGACTTTCTTCGAAATTCCATACCTAAACTTTGAGCCTGATGTCTCAAAGTTTCCGAACGCCTGAAATCTAATGGTTTCAGGTGTTTTTATCACGGCGGAAAGGCTAGGTAAGTCCTCTATTCACTATCGAAAAATAGGCATGATTTCCATACCAAAGTATATTTAGTATCAAGCTAGAGTCTATTTATGCTCAAAACATCTGCCAGAAGAAATCAATGATATAGGTCAAACCATAAGTATAAACCACTAGGGTAAAGGGCTTGGTCAGAATGATGATAATCATATAGCGTTTGAAGGTCATCTTGGTGAGGGCAGCCAGCATACAGAGAAAGTCAGCTGGGCTAACTGGCCAGATCATCATAAAGATAAAGAAACGATCGAAACGATTGCCCTTATCTAGCCAGCCGATGTATTTGTCATAGGTGCGCTTGCTGACGACGGACTGGACAAAGGCAGCTCCATAGAGACGCACCAGGTAAAAGATAATAGCACAGCCAATCACGATACCGATATAGTTATAGATGGTTCCGATGATGTGGCCGTAAATAAAGACCCCAGCCACTGAGGTCAAAGCTCCCGGAATGATCGGAACAACGGTTTGTAGAATCTGTAAAAAGATAAAGAGTGGTGGCCCCCAAACCCCAGCTTGCTGGATAAAGGCCGATAGGGTTTCCTTGGACTGTAAAACGCCGGCCTGATAGGCCCAAATACAGAAAATCAAGGTGCCGACTCCCCCGACGATAGATGAAATATTGATGACTTGCTGCAGAAGGGGAGAAACAGCTTTCATTTGCTTATCCTGTGACATGTAAACTCCTCATAGATAGTATGATACTACTATACCATATTTTGGGAAGAAAAACTATTTAGATTATTGGGGTGAAGTTTGGTGAGCATAAGGTTTTTTGAAGGGAATATGATATAATAATGAGGATAGTGAACCTGTAAGAAAAGGGTAAATAGGGACATAGCACAGTTGGAACAGCTAAAGTAAAATTGATAACAAAATAGCCTGTTCTAACAACAAAGGAAGGTTTTTTATGGCAAAAAGAAAAGATTTTTCTGAATTAACGAGAGTTCAGATCCCAGCGGCCTTGCATCTCATGCGCCTGGGTTATACTTATCTGCCTCGAAACAGCAAAGAAATGATAGAAAGAGACCCAGATACCAATATCCTTGTATCTGTTTTTAAGGAGCAATTTTTTAAATTTAACAACTACTTGACAGAGGATGATTTTGAGAGAGAACTGGCTAATATCAAGTTGGAACTAGACCAAAATGATCTGGGACGTTCTTTCTTTAAACGATTACAAGGTCAGGAAAATACCGTATATATTGATTGGGAACACCCAGAAGCAAACACCTTCCATCTGGCACTGGAAGTAACCTGTCAAAATGGTCAGGATGAGTTCCGTCCAGATATTGTCATCTTTATCAATGGTCTGCCACTTTCTTATATTGAAGTTAAACAGCCCAATGCTATCCGCGATGGGAAGACAGGGATTCAGTCCGAGCAAGACAGAACCAGGTACCGATTTGAAAACCGTAAATTCCGTCGTTTTAACAACATTACCCAGCTCATTGCCCTTTCTGATAACTTGCCGTATATTAGTGGACAAGGTCAACAAAAACAGGGTTCTTATTACGGTTCGAACGCCTATTCAAAAACCAAGTTTAATTCTTTCAAGGAAGAAAGAGAAGAAGATTTCCTTCATTCCCTTGCCATGCTATCCGAGGAACAAATCGACTTTGTCCTAGAAGATATGAAGCGCTTTGCCCTCAAGTCTCAGCCAGAGTTTACAACAAACCTAAACCCTGATACACCTTGCAATGCCTTTCTGTCTTCTTTGTACCAGAAGGAACGTCTGCTCTTTATGCTTCGTTTTGGTCTGGTCTATGTCGAAGAAGAAAGCAAGGACGGGCAGATGCAATTGCAAAAGCACGTCATGCGCTATCCTCAGTATTTTGCAACACGTGCTATCGAAGAAACAATTGCAAAAGGTGTCAAAAAAGGGATTATCTGGCATACACAAGGTTCGGGTAAGACTGCCTTGGCGTATTTCAATATCCGCTAT
The DNA here is from genome assembly GCF_007475365.1 of Streptococcus oralis subsp. dentisani. Classification (NCBI taxonomy): domain Bacteria; kingdom Bacillati; phylum Bacillota; class Bacilli; order Lactobacillales; family Streptococcaceae; genus Streptococcus; species Streptococcus oralis. The sequence continues at coordinate 1,862,342 of NZ_CP034442.1, forward strand.
TTAACTCATTATTTTTCAAAACAAGGGATTGTTCCGCAGTTTTACTTTGTTGTGGACCGTTTAGACCTAGCTGACCAGGCCTTTAAGGAATTCACCAAACGAGGACTCAAGGTTAAGCGCATCAATAACCCACAAGAACTGAATCAAAAACAAGACGGCTATGACGTAGCTGTGGTTAATATCCAGAAGTTTAAGGATGATTCAGACCTGACTGACCGCTCGGGCTATGACCTCAATCGTCAAAATATCTACTTTATCGATGAAGCCCACCGTTCATACAATGAACGAGGTTCCTATTTGCCGAATCTCTATCAGGCAGATACCAATGCTATCAAGATTGCTTTGACAGGAACGCCCCTCATCACCTATAAGAAAGATGGCAAGACTAAGGAAAGTCATGCGACGACTCGTGATATTTTTGGAGACTACATCCATAAATACTACTACAACCAGTCCATTGATGATGGTTTTACCCTACGCCTGATGCGAGAGGATATCGAAACTTCCTATAAAGATAATCTCAGATCTATCAATGAAGAAATCCAACGAGGCGACCTGTCCAAGGAAGATATCTTTGCTCATCCTCATTATGTAGAGCCCATGCTTGATTTTATCATTGAAGATTTTAATCGAGCGCGTGATTTGGTCTTTGATGACCAGAGCATCGGGGGCATGATTGTCTGTGACTCGTCCAAGCAGGCTCGTGAGCTTGAAAAACAATTAGAAGAAAGACGCCAAGCAGGCTTAACCAAGTTGACCTCCGCTCTTATCCTCCATGATGAGGGAGATAAGGAAGAGAAGAAGGACAAGGTAGATGCCTATAAGGAAGGTAAGATTGACCTGATCATCGTATACTCCATGCTCCTGACAGGTTTTGATGCCCCTCGTCTCAAGCGCCTCTATCTAGGGCGCAAGATCAAGGCCCACAATCTCCTTCAGACCTTGACTCGTGTCAATCGTCCTTACAAGGACTATATCTTTGGTTATGTTATTGACTTTGCAGATATCTCAAAGGAGTTCGACAAGACCAACCGCGCCTATCTAGAGGAGTTAAATCAAGAATACGACATTACTCTAACTGGAGAAAATGGGGAAGATGTCTTTGGTTCTCTATTTGTGCCAGCGGATGAGATTGCCCAAGAGTTAAGCAAGACCGAAAAGATTCTCATCGATTATCCGACGAGAAATCTGGAATACTTTTCTCAAGTTATCAATGATATTAAGGATAGAAAGGAGTTAAATGACCTTCGTAAAGCCCTAGAGTCTATCAAGCAGTACTACAATGTCGCTCGTTTACTAGGCTATGAACATCTGCTCCAACAGATTGATATCGTTCAGATAGCAACTCTGCTCAATATCCTCTCCAGACGCTTGCTGACCTTGTCACTGATAGATAAGCCAGATGAGTTTTCAAGCCGAACCCTTCTAAACTTGGCTATGTCTGAGACCAGCTTCAGCTTTGTCAAGATTGCAGAAGAAGAACTTCGTCTAGCAGCCAATGACCTAGAAGATTTGAAACGTCGAGTGGCAAGTGGAATTAAAAAACAACGTGATGAAAAGGATCCTGAGTGGGTCTCTCTCTACGAAGAATTTCAACGCATCATGAAGAAACACCTCATCCATGGCCAAGAAGGCTTTACCATGGAGAATATCAAAGAAACCCAAAAAGACTATGAAGAACTCTTTAAGTCCGTGGAGGAATATCATACTCGTATGAGACGCTTAGCTATGAACTTTAACGGAGATGATATGGCGGCTCGTTCCTACAAGCATGTGACCAACTCAACAACGGTAAGCGAGTTTCCTGCTATTTATCATGTCATCAAGGGTTCTAAAGTCAGACTAGACCGTAAAATCGGTCAAAATCAAGGAGTACTCGATAACGAGGACTTTCTCAAGAAAATGATTCGAGAAGAAGCTCGGATTGAAATGAAAACTAACGAATCTGCAAGTAGTTTGACAAGAGAGGATTTTAATTATATCGTCGAGTCACTATTTGAAGGATATGAAGAGGAATACCAACACTAATGAATGAAACATACAAAGTCCAAGTCCAAGGCTTGGTAGATGATTTGAAAGCTGTATTTACCCACGCGGGACTAGGAGGAGAAGCGGGTGAGTATAAACTCCTCACCCAGTCCTTCCTCTACAAATTTTTAAACGATAAGTTTTTGTATCAAGCCAAGGTCCTAGATGAGTCCAACACCTATGAAAATTTGTTGGCTATGAGTGAGGAAGACTACGACTGGCTCTTGGAGGATATCGGTACCAGCACCGCTTGGCTCAAGCCAGACCAGTTGATCGAAACCCTCCACCGTCAGCAAAATGAGCCGACTTTTTACGAAACTTTTGAAAATACCCTCAACCAGATAGCCATTGACAATAACGATATCTTCTCCGTTCACACAGACGGGGATACGGCCATTCGTCTCTTTGATGAGCGTTTGATTACAGATACTATATCAGATTGTAGTAAACGTAACGAAGTGGCAAAATCTATCATCAATCTCCTAGCCCGTGTCAAGTTTGACGAGGATATTTTTTCACAAGGCTTTGATTTTTTCTCTACTCTTTTTGAGTACATGATCAAGGACTACAACAAAGACGGTGGTGGCAAGTATGCCGAGTACTACACACCTCACTCAGTCGCTAAGATTATCGCGGATATCCTGGTGGGACATGACCAGCCGTCAAATGTGCGCATCTATGATCCGTCAGCTGGTTCGGGCACCTTGCTGATGAACCTGGCTAGTCGTATCGGCGTGGACAAGACTACTGTCTATAGTCAGGACATCTCGCAAAAGTCCTCCAATCTCCTCCGTCTCAATCTGATCTTGAATGGACTACAGCACTCCATTCATAATATCGTACAGGGAAATACCATTATAGCTAATCGCCATCCTGAAAAGATGGACTATATCGTGTCCAACCCTCCTTTCAAGTTGGACTTTTCAGAGTGGCGTGACCAAGTCGAGACCTTGCCGGAAGCTAGTGAGCGTTTCTTTGCAGGTGTGCCAAAGGTTCCTGCCAAGTCCAAGGACAAGATGGCGATTTATGAGCTCTTTGTTCAGCATATCATCTACTCCCTGAAACCAGACGGTCAAGCAGCCGTTGTCTTGCCGACAGGATTTATCACAGCCCAGTCAGGGATTGACAAGACTATCCGTCAACACTTGGTGGACAATCAAATGCTGGCAGGTGTCGTTTCTATGCCGTCCAATATCTTTGCGACGACAGGAACCAACGTTTCCATCCTCTTTATCGATAAGAAAAACAAGGGTGATGTCGTCCTCATCGATGCCTCAAACCTCGGAACCAAAGTCAAGGAAGGCAAGAACCAAAAGACTGTCCTCTCTCCTGAGGAAGAGCAGAAGATCGTCGAGACCTTTATCAAGAAAGAAGTCGTCGAAGACTTTTCTGTCACGGTTTCTTATGAGGATATCAAGGAGAAAAACTACTCTCTCAGCGCAGGCCAATACTTTGACATCAAGATCGACTATGTAGATATCACAGCAGAAGAGTTTGAAGCCAAGATGACCGCCTTTCAAAACAAACTCTCAGACCTCTTCCAGCAATCACATGACTTGGAGCAGGAGATAGAGAAGCAGATGAAGGGATTGAAGTATGAGTAGTATAAGGTTAGGGGAGATTGGAAAAATCTCAATGTGTAAGAGAATATTAAAATCCCAGACAAATGAATTTTCAGGAATCCCTTTTTATAAAATCTCAACGTTTGGTGGTACTCCGACAGTCTATATTGATGAAAAGATTTATCGTGAATACAAAGAAAGATATTCATACCCTAAAAAAGGTGATATTTTAATTTCTGCTGCAGGAACAATTGGGAAAACAGTAATATTTGATGGAGAAGATTCTTATTTTCAGGATTCCAATATAGTATGGATAGAAAATGATGAATCAAAGGTAACAAATCAGTTTCTTTATTATTTTTTACAGACAAATCCTTTTATTACCACAAATGGAAGTACCATAAAAAGATTATATAACGATAATTTAAGAGATACTAAGATACCGAATGTTCCTTCAATCCAACAACAAAATCAAATAACAGATATTTTGGGTGCTTTAGACAAAAAAATCCAAACCAACAACCAAATCAACCAAGAGTTGGAAGCCATGGCCAAGACCCTCTATGACTACTGGTTTGTCCAGTTTGATTTCCCAGACCAGAATGGCAAACCCTATAAATCAAGTGGTGGCAAGATGGTCTATCACCCAGAACTCAAACGCGAAATCCCAGAGGGGTGGGGAGTGGAGAAGTTGGACTCATTACTTAAAATTGGTAAAGAAACAACAAATCCAATGAAATTTCCAAATGAAGAATTTAAGTACTATAGTATACCAGAATTTGATACTACAGGTACATATTCATTAGAACTTGGAGAAAGTATTAAAAGTAATAAATTTAAAGTCGAAAAAAATGATTTGTTAGTTTCAAAACTTAATCCATGGTTTAACAGAGTTATTTATAATCTAGAAGAAAATGCAATTTCATCAACTGAGTTTATTGTATGGAAAACATTTAATCGATTTGAGAAAAACTTTTTGTATCAAGTTGCAACGGGCAAAGAATTTATTGAGTATTGTACACGATTTGCAACAGGTACTTCAAATAGTCATAAAAGAGTTTCGCCTGATATAATGATTGGATTCCAGAGTCCATTTGAGAAAACATATATACAAAAATTTGGGGAGATTATTGATAGCATTAGAACCCAAGTTTTACAGAACAATGAGCAAAACCAAGAACTCACCCAACTGCGCGATTGGCTCTTGCCAATGCTGATGAACGGGCAAGTGACGGTAGAATAGGGAAAGGATGTGGTTTAAATGTTTAATGATAATGTTAGTAAAAAGTTTAAATTAACATATTTTGTTTCATCGTTTTTATTAAGCTATTTATTTCTTATTATAATTATGTATGCTCAATATGTAGAGACAAATGGAAAACTTTTTCCTGATTTTCAAATATTAGTAACCACAAAAAAGATAGCCTTCATTATTCTAATTATATTATCTTTGTGCTCACTAAGTTCATTATTCTATGTAAAGCGTAAGATTTCAGAAAGCAGGGGTTATTTGAGAATTAACTCAGAAGAAGGTCGGTTAGGCTACTCTTATAATAATGGAAGTAGGGAATTTATTTTAGGAGTTTTATTACCTGTGGTTACGACAATTTCAGTTCCAGAAGCTCCTATAACAGGGATTATTGGGGTGTTACTGATTCAAATAATTTTAGGTTATTTTTTCTGGAACTCAAATGAACTTTTTGTTAATGTTCCCCTAATGCTCTTTGGTTATTCGTTGGTTGTGGGACAGAAAGGCAATCAAGATTTACTACTATTTGTTCAAAAACAAGATTTAAAAAAATTATTAGGTAAAAATATAAATTTTGTTTATTTAGGAACAGTTACAGATAGTAATCTTGGTATTGTTGGTGAGGAAATTGGAGATGAGTAAAGTGTTAAAGAGAGTTGTTTTAGCTCAAGTAAAAGAAGATGAAATTGTTGTGAAGTATTTAAATACTGCAGATAATGAATTAGAGAATATACAGAAGAATATAGAATTTCCAAATAATGATAAATTAAAAGAGATAAGTGATTTAGGAATTTTTGATAATCCAAAGAGCTTTTCAATTGAAAAATTGACTGCAGGAAGTCCTTATTATAAGCTGATTGATTTTTTTGATATTGATTACTCAGAGCCAGAAAGCAGATTGAAGAGTATTGATGATATTGAGTTTTCAAATTCTCAAAATGGATTCAAACCAAATCTTGTTTTATACTATTTTTTGAAGGATAAAGAAGAAATCATTTTAATTACGCCTTTAAATTTAAATAAATTATTGGTGAAAGATAAATTATTTTTAGGTTTTAAAAAACGAACTGGTGTTAATAATGGAATTGATATGATTACTCATGAAATTAAAGATAGCATAGAATTACCTATGTCAAGTTTTATTTGTATGATTTCTAAAGAAAATGATACTACTTTTTCAATAAATGTTTATGATACTTTTAAAGTTGATAAACAATTTCAACTCTATGCTCATATAAATGACTATGCTAAAAAAGTTTTAAATCGATTTAACAGCAGTGATCAAAATAAATTTTTGTTAACAACTGATAAAATTGAAGTTCAAATTGATAATATTGATTCAATAATGAATGTTGTTACTGATAATGAGGCTTTATCGAAATCACTATCATTTTATAGTGGTCATGGTAATAAAATGATTAATCAAATAACGGGTGAGAAATTATTGTTGGCTATAAATAGTTTGCAAGATCATGTTGAAGATGAAAATAACAAATATACTTTGGAAGACATTCCAAAATATGAAAATGATAAACTTACCGTCTCAGGAAACCAGATTAGAATATTTGTGGCTTTACTAAATAACCAAATTGTAGAAAAAATTCTCAATAACCAGATCGAACTTCCGTATTTTGATTGATTTTTAAATCGATATTAGCAGTGGTTTTCTATCAAATTAATCCCAGCCAAATCAACCTTTGGCTGGCTTTTATTTTTTATTTATGTTATAATTAAATTACCAAAAAGGTAATTTAATTTGACAGAAAGGGACTTATGAAGCTTATCTATACAAACAAAACTGTTAAAAAGCAGTGCACAGAGCTAAGGCAGGCGAAAAAGGATTTTTCGGATAAGGTTGCTGTAAAGTTGCATCAGCTGATTAACTTTTTGGAAGTGGCAGATTCTTTGGCTAGTGTGACAGCTTTTCCTAAGTACCACTTTCACCAACTCAAGGGAAAGAGACAGGGACAGTTTGCTTTGGATATAGATGGTCGGAAAAGTTCCTATCGGTTGATTGTCGGTTTTCGTGAGGAGGACCTAGAAAAGGTGTTTCCAAATCCTATTGAAATCGAAATCCTAAAAATAGAGGAGGTCAGCAATCACTATGAGTAATAAAATTGTTGAATACAAAGACCTGATTGCTTTTCATCCAGGTCAGTATGTTGAAGAGTTGATTGAAGATTATAACGTAACGCAGAAAGAATTTGCGGAGCGTTTGGGAGTTTCAGCAAAGACTGTCAGCAAGATCGTCAATGCTGAGGAGTCCATTAGTAAAGAAACGGCTCATAAGTTAGCCAAGCTAAGCGGAGTTTCCATGCAAACTTGGCTCAATCTTCAAAATGCTTATGATGTAAAAGTGGCTGAGATCGCAGAGGAAAGAGAGCTTGAAGAAGGTAGCGAGAAAGAAATCGGTGAGATGATTGATTTCAAGTATTTTAAGGAAAAAGGCTACGTTCCAGAAAAACGCTATAGTTTGAAGGAAAAGATTGTCGAGCTTCGCAAGATTTTAGGTGTGGCAAGTCTAGAAAACCTTACATCGTTTAACCATCTAGTCAGCTATCGGAATACGCGTGAGTTTACGACTAAAAGTATAATCAACTCCAATATCATGCTGGAGTTGGCATCTAAAAAAGCACGTGATACAACAACTATCAAGCTCAATCGCAGAAAGTTAGAGAAAAGCTTGCCTGCCTTGAGAGAGTTGACCAGACAGGACCCAGAAATCTTTCCACAGCGCTTGTACGATATCTTACTTGATTGTGGTGTTGTTTTAGTCGGTCTACCTGCTTTGCCAAATGCCAATCTGAATGGAGCAACTAAAAAATTCAGTAATGGCAGTGCCTTGCTTTTACTCACGGATCGAAACAAAGCATCAGATATTTTCTGGTTCTCACTTTTCCATGAGATAGGACATATTCTGGAGAATGATTTTTCATCTGATGATGGAAATAGCGAATCCTACCGACTTTCTGAGGAAGAGGCAGATCAGTTTGCAAAAGATCTTTTAATAAGACCAGAAGACTATCAGGCTTTTGTTGAAAAAGGAAACTTTGATAAGTCGGATATCATACGTTTTGCAGAGGAGATAGATATTCATCCTAGCGTCGTTTTAGGCAGACTACAAAATGAGGGTATTCTCAGTTTTGACCGTTTTCGTGAATTAAAAGAAAATTATTACTTTGTTTCTTGAATCTATGGAAATTTGTAGAAGATGAAAATGTTCCATACAGTTAGTAATGATAGCTTCTTTATTCGCTCATAATTCGCTTATTTTTTGAAATAAGACCAAGATACAATTTTGTTTCCATATTTCCTGGAAACTGATAGAAAGTAAAGAGAAACATGGAACAAACTAATCAAAAATCCCAGTGTCAACAACTCTGGGCTAGAAATAAATACCTTGTTTTGAGCCATTCCAGCAATATTTACAATGAGATTCGCCAATATCTCAAGAATGAAGTGGTGGAGGTAAGTCATGTTCAAGAACTAATCGACCGTGCCTGTCAAATCCCAGAACACAGGGGTCAGGTTTGCAATGCCTTTCAGCATATTTGGGGCTATTTCAAAAAGAAAGCGACAGATGTTGAGCGCAAGGACTATATGCTCTTGCTGGATCGCTACCGCTTTGGTCAAACTTCTAAGAAAGACTTGATCGCTAAGACTCGAGACTTGCTGGATCGCTATCCCAATACCTACTTGCAACATTCGACTTTACTGAAAGGAGACGCCCATGAGACTTTGGCATGAGGCTTTGATTTCACAACTTCCCCGTCCTCAACTTTTGGGGCAACATCGGGAGTGTTGCGCCCTGCGTGGCAATGGCTGGGGTAGAAAGCATGCGACAGTGGACTATGTCTTTACCCATTCGCCCTATCGTCTCTATGCCTACCATGACTTGATCATGAAGGAGATGGCTAACCGAGGCTATAAGGTCAGTCCAGAGTGGCTGGATAAAAACTACCGAGGTAAAATTTGTCCAGCTTATGAAGACTTGCCTGAGGAAAAGTTGGGGAATCCTATCTATAGCGAACATGATGCAAGATACTATGAGGAGTGTCTGGCAAATCTCCGAGAGAAGGGGATAGACCTATAGTCTTTTCTAATAGCAAGCCATAGTCACTTAGAAGAATTGTCAATAGCTCGTTTGAGCATTCCAACTAAAATACAGCCACAAAACAAGCAATACAAAGGATTTGAGACACCGGTCTCAAGTCTTTTTCTTTTGTTCAAAAAAGTGATATAGTTTCAAACTATATCAAAGCCTAATTATTTACAATTATACAGACAGTTTCTTTTCTGTTAAGATAGTTTCAACAACAAATTTTGGAGGACACATCATGTCAACTACGATCATCGGTTTCCCTCGTTTGGGCGAATTCCGCGAATTAAAATTTACAACTGAAAAATACTTTAGAAAAGAAATCTCAGAAGAAGAACTCCTTGCCGCAGCAAAAGAATTGCGCGCGAAACACTGGAACATTGTCAAAGAAAAAGGTATCACTGAAATCCCATCAAATGACTTTTCTCACTATGATAACTTCCTAGATGCAGCCTTCCTTTTCAACGTGGTGCCTGCTTCAGTTCAAAACTTGGACTTGACTGACCTTGAGCGCTACTTTGCCTTGGCGCGTGGTTACCAAGGAGAAAAAGGGGATGTGCGCGCCCTTCCGATGAAGAAGTGGTTTAACACCAACTACCACTACATCGTTCCTAAATTTGAAAAAGACACTCAAGTCAAACTTGCAGGTCACAAGATCTTTGACGAATTCCAAGAAGCAAAAGGACTTGGTCTCAACACTCGTCCAGTCCTTGTAGGACCATTCACTTTCCTTCAATTGTCAGACTTTGAAGAAGGTGTGAAAGCAGAAGACTTCGTAGATAGCTTTGTAGCTGCTTACCAAGAAGTTTTTGCTAAATTGGCTGAACTTGGTGCGACTCGCATCCAACTCGATGAAGCTGCTCTTGTAAAAGATTTGACAGCTGAAGAAAAAGCTCTCTTCTTGAACCTCTACAACAAACTTTTGGCTGATAAAAAAGGTCTTGAAGTATTGCTTCAAACTTACTTCGGTGACGTTCGTGATGTCTACGCTGACCTTGTAAACTTGCCAGTGGATGCTATCGGTCTTGACTTCGTTGAAGGTAAGAAAACTCTTGAACTTGTTAAAGGTGGTTTCCCAGCTGACAAGACTCTTTATGCAGGTATCGTCAATGGTAAAAACATCTGGCGTAATAACTACGAAAAGAGCTTGGCTGTTCTTGAGCAAATCCCAGCTGAAAACATTGTTTTGACAAGCTCATGTTCACTTCTTCATGTGCCATTTACAACTGCTAACGAAGAATTTGAACCAGCTATCTTGAACCACTTTGCCTTTGCGGTTGAAAAATTGGAAGAACTTCGTGACTTGGATGCTATCCGCAATGGTCAAGGTGCAGAAGCTCTTGCAGCTAACAAAGAACTCTTTGCGACTGAACGTGTTGGTGAAAATGCAGAACTTCGTGCGCGTATCGCTGGATTGACAGACGCTGACTACACTCGTTTGCCAGCCTTTGCTGAACGTGAAGCTATCCAAGAAGAAGCCTTCAAACTGCCAGCTCTTCCAACCACAACCATTGGTTCATTCCCTCAAACTAAAGAAGTTCGTGCTAAACGTTTGGCTTACCGTAAGGGTGAATTGACCCAAGAAGAATACGATGCCTTCCTTGCTGAAACAATCGACGAATGGATCAAATGGCAAGAAGAAGTTGGATTTGACGTGCTGGTACACGGTGAGTTCGAGCGTAATGACATGGTTGAGTACTTCGGTCAAAACTTGTCAGGTTACCTCTTCTCTAAGAATGGTTGGGTGCAATCTTACGGTATGCGTGGGGTGAAACCACCAATCATCTGGGGTGATGTGACTCGTCTCAACCCAATCACTGTCAAATGGTCTAGCTACGCACAAAGCCGTACTGACAAACCTGTTAAAGGGATGTTGACTGGACCTGTTACCATCCTGAACTGGTCATTCCCACGCGAAGACATCTCTATCAAGGACTCAACTCTTCAAATCGCTCTTGCCATCAAGGATGAAGTTCTTGACCTTGAAGCTGCTGGCGTAAAAATCATCCAAATCGACGAGGCTGCTCTTCGTGAGAAATTGCCACTTCGTCGTAGCGACTGGTACGAAGACTACCTTGACTGGGCAATTCCTGCCTTCCGCTTGGTACACTCTACAGTAGCGCCAGACACTCAAATCCACACTCACATGTGTTACTCAGAATTTACAGATATCATCCCAGCTATCGACAACATGGATGCGGACGTTATTTCCTTTGAAGCTAGCCGTTCAAACCTTGAAATCTTGGATGAACTCAAAGCGAAAAACTTCCAAACAGAAGTGGGACCTGGGGTTTACGATATCCACTCTCCTCGTGTGCCAAACGAAGGCGAAATCGACCATACAATCGAGGCTATCCTTGCCAAAGTTCCAAGCAAGAAAGTTTGGATCAACCCTGACTGTGGTTTGAAAACACGTGGTATTCCAGAAACAAAAGAAAGCTTGATCCGCCTTGTCGAAGCAGCAAAAGCTGCGCGTGAGAAATTATAAGATAAGATTTCTCTCGTGACACTGACTAATCAAGGAACTGCTTGGCCCTAGCTGCTCAGCAATCATGAAATCAAAAAGAAAAGGATAATGACTATGTCACGCCAAACGCCGTCACTTTCATTTGAAGTGTTCCCTCCAAACCCAGCTGTGGGTAATGATAAAATTATTTCAGCCTTGCAGGATATGCGGGAGCTGACACCACACTTTATCAGTGTGACTGCCAGCAATAATAAATTCAATATCAAGGAAACAACGGTTCGTTTGGCAGACTTTATCCAGAATGACTTGGCGATTCCAACCATTGCCCACTTGCCAGCCATCTATCTGGCAAAGGAAAAAGTTGCAGAGACACTTGCGGACTTGGACAAGGTTGGTGTGCGAAAAATCTTGGCTCTACGTGGGGACATCATTCCTGATGTGGAACCGCAAAAGGATTTCCGCTATGCAACGGACTTGATTGAGTTCATCAAGGAACAAGCCCCTCACTTTGATATTGTAGGAGCTTGCTATCCAGAGGGGCACCCTGACTCGCCAAACCAAATCTCAGATATTCAAAATCTCAAGAAAAAAGTGGATGCAGGTTGCTCAAGTCTCGTAACGCAACTTTTCTTTGATAATGAGCGTTTCTATGATTTCCAAGATAAGTGTACCTTGGCAGGGATTGATGTTCCTATTCATGCGGGAATCATGCCCATTCTGAACCGTAATCAAGCCCTTCGTCTCTTGAAAACGTGTGAGAATATCCACCTTCCACGTAAATTTAAGGCCATCTTAGACAAGTATGAGCATGACCCTGAGTCGCTCAGAGCAGCAGGACTTGCCTATGCAGTGGATCAGATCGTGGACTTGGTAACCCAGGATGTCGCAGGTGTGCATCTCTACACCATGAACAATTCTGAAACAGCAAAATACATCCACCAAGCAACCAATGCCTTGTTTAATCATCAGTCTTTAGGGTAATAAAAAGCAAACCATTCTTCTCAAGCGAGGGGGATGGTTCCTTTTTAATAGAAAAGCCCGCACTTTTTAAGAAAAATATGATAAAATAGACTCTGTACGTACTTGATACAAAGATGAGGGTATAAAAAGATTTTTAGCAATTTAAATCTAACAAAAATAGACAGATGCTAGAGAATATTATTCTTAGATGTTTCAAAGTATCTAGATAGTTGAACACGGGCTAAATCCCTAGTGAAAAAGATAGATTTCCCAGTGTGCATCGCACACTGCGTCAATCTCCTATTTTCATACGGGATTCTTTACGCCCTTTGTATCCTGATTTTTGTAGGCAAGGCGTATAATTTCATCAATCCAAAGGGGATTAAAATGACAAAACAAGTGTTTCAAACGACTTTTGCAGGTCGTGAGTTGGTTGTAGAGACTGGCCAGGTTGCTAAGCAAGCAAATGGCTCTGTTGTCGTGCGTTACGGTGAGTCAACTGTCTTGACTGCTGCTGTCATGTCTAAGAAAATGGCAACTGGGGATTTCTTCCCACTTCAAGTCAACTACGAAGAAAAAATGTATGCGGCTGGGAAGTTTCCTGGTGGCTTTATGAAGCGTGAAGGACGTCCTTCAACAGATGCGACTTTGACAGCGCGTTTGATTGACCGTCCAATCCGTCCTATGTTTGCGGAAGGTTTCCGTAACGAAGTCCAAGTTATCAACACCGTCCTTTCTTATGATGAAAATGCATCTGCACCGATGGCAGCTATGTTTGGTTCATCCTTGGCTCTTTCTATCTCAGATATTCCATTTGACGGCCCAATCGCTGGGGTACAAGTTGGCTATGTCGACGGTGAAATCATCATCAACCCAAGTCAAGAACAAGCAGAGCGTTCGCTTCTTGAATTGACAGTAGCTGGTACCAAACACGCTATCAACATGGTAGAGTCTGGTGCCAAAGAATTGTCAGAAGAAATCATGTTGGAAGCCCTTCTGAAAGGGCATGAAGCAGTCAAAGAATTGATTGCCTTCCAAGAAGAAATCGTTGCGGCAGTTGGTAAGGAAAAAGCGGAAGTGGAATTGCTTCATGTAGATGCTGAATTGCAGGCTGAAATCATCGCAACCTACAACAGCGACCTCCAAAAAGCGGTTCAAGTAGAAGAAAAATTGGCTCGTGAAGCTGCAACTCAAGCAGTCAAAGACCAAGTGACTGCTGTGTATGAAGAAAAATATGCAGACCACGAAGAATGTGACCGTATCATGCGTGATGTGGCTGAAATCTTGGAACAAATGGAACACGCTGAAGTGCGCCGTTTGATCACAGAAGACAAGGTTCGTCCTGACGGTCGTAAGGTTGATGAAATCCGTCCTTTGGATGCGGTTGTTGACTTCCTTCCTCGTGTGCACGGTTCCGGTCTCTTTACTCGTGGACAAACTCAAGCCCTTTCTGTCTTGACCTTGGCCCCAATGGGAGAAACGCAAATCATCGATGGTTTGGACCCAGAATACAAGAAACGCTTTATGCACCACTACAACTTCCCTCAATACTCTGTAGGGGAAACGGGTCGTTACGGTGCGCCTGGTCGTCGTGAAATTGGTCACGGTGCTCTCGGTGAGCGTGCCCTTGCTCAAGTCTTGCCAAGTTTGGAAGAATTCCCTTACGCTATCCGTCTGGTAGCAGAAGTCTTGGAATCAAATGGCTCTTCTTCTCAGGCTTCTATCTGTGCGGGAACGCTTGCACTTATGGCTGGTGGTGTGCCAATTAAGGCGCCAGTAGCAGGGATTGCCATGGGTCTCATCTCAGATGGAAACAACTACACAGTATTGACAGATATCCAAGGTTTGGAAGACCACTTTGGAGATATGGACTTCAAGGTTGCCGGTACTCGTGAAGGGATTACAGCCCTACAAATGGATATCAAGATCCAAGGGATTACTGCGGAAATCTTGACAGAAGCCCTTGCCCAAGCCAAGAAAGCCCGTTTTGAAATCCTTGATGTGATTGAAGAAACGATACCAGAAGTTCGTCCAGAATTGGCTCCAACTGCACCGAAAATTGATACCATCAAGATTGATGTGGACAAGATCAAGATTGTCATCGGTAAGGGTGGAGAAACCATTGACAAGATTATCGCTGAAACAGGCGTTAAGATTGATATTGACGAAGAAGGTAATGTGTCCATTTACTCTAGCGACCAGGATGCCATTAACCGAACCAAAGAAATCATCGCTGGTTTGGTTCGTGAAGCGAAAGTGGATGAAGTTTACCATGCTAAGGTTGTTCGTATCGAGAAATTTGGTGCCTTTGTCAACCTCTTTGATAAGACAGATGCACTTGTGCACATTTCTGAAATGGCTTGGACTCGTACGAACAATGTAGAAGATTTGGTAGCCATTGGTGATGAAGTAGATGTTAAGGTTATCAAGATTGATGAAAAAGGACGTGTTGATGCTTCTATGAAGGCTCTTCTTCCTCGTCCACCAAAACCAGAACACGATGAAAAAGGTGAAAAGTCTGAGCGACCTCACCGTCCACGTCATCACAAGGACCACAAACCTAAGAAAGAATTTACAGAAACACCAAAAGATTCAGAATAAGAAAAGGAGAAATGTATGGGATGGTGGCGCGAAACCATTGATATTGTAAAAGAAAATGATCCAGCGGCACGCAACAGTTTGGAAGTTTTGCTGACTTATCCAGGTGTCAAGGCCTTAGCTGCCCACCGTCTCTCGCATTTTCTCTGGAAGCACGGCTTCAAACTCCTGGCTCGGATGCATAGTCAGTTTTGGCGCTTTTGGACCCAGATTGAGATTCATCCAGGTGCCCAGATTGATTCAGGTGTCTTTATCGACCATGGTTCAGGTCTGGTGATTGGAGAGACGGCGATTGTTGAAAAAGGCGTTCTGCTCTATCATGGAGTGACTCTCGGTGGGACAGGGAAAGACTGTGGCAAACGCCATCCGACTGTCCGAAAAGGGGCGCTCATATCAGCCCATGCCCAAGTCATCGGACCGGTAGAAATCGGTGAAAATGCCAAAGTTGGTGCAGCAGCAGTTGTTGTGGCAGACGTACCTAGTGATGTGACGGTGGTCGGAATTCCGGCTAAGATTGTCCGAGTTCATGGACAGAAGGATGAGCCAACGATCCACGAAGTCGAAGAAAAACGAGAATACTACGTCAATAAACTCGAGCATGCTAGAGAAGCCAGCCACAGATCGTCGGGATTGTAGAGGGTAGTAATGCCTTGGGTAGGAGGTTAGGCAAATGCTATTAGAAGAATTCGAAAATGTACCTGCGGTTATCGAACCAACTGATAGAAGTATTCGTGGTGGTGGGGAAATCTGTGACACGATTATTTTATCTTTTAATGGAGAAATCGTTGAACGAGTAAAGCAGTTTGAAGATGTTTACGAAGGCGGCTATCTAACCAATCTAAATGGTAGATTTCCATGGTATATCTATGAGAAAGATGGGAGTAAGGTAGCAGTTGCTATAGCTACGATTGGAGCCGCGATGGTTGTTGGACTCTTAGAAGAACTCAAAGCAAGAGGATTTAAGAACTTTATTATTTTGGGTTCTTGCGGAGTTCTAGATCAGTCTATTCAGGCAGATAAGATTATCCTACCAAGTTCAGCTCTACGTGATGAAGGTACAAGTTACCATTACGCTCCTGCAAGTGATGAGATAGCTTATGACGAAACTTTGCTCTTAACCATGGAAGAAGCTTTGAACAAATCTTGCATTGAGCATATCCGCACCAAGTCTTGGACGACTGATGCCTTTTATCGAGAAACGCCTGATAAGGTCAAGCGTCGCTTGGCTGCTGGAGCCAAAGTGGTGGACATGGAAGCTTCGGCTATCATGGCTTGGAGTCAATTTCGCAAGAGTAAAGTCTATCAGTTCTTCTACACAGCTGACTATGTGGATCATCATAACCGAACCTGGGATGCCCGCCATGAAGAGCGGACAGCTGATGCCATGACTTTTTTCACTATCGCTTTGACAATAGCAAAGGAACTAGAAAGGTAACTACAAGAATGGCAGTATATTTTTACGGCTGTATCACCATGGATGGCTACTTGGCAGACAGCCAGCACAGGATAGACTGGCTGCATCAGCTTGGTTCTGTAGAGGATACAGGCTATGATGACTTTTACAGGCAAATGGATATCACCATCATGGGCAAGCGGACCTTTGAGGAAATCCAAGATTTGCAAGATGTAGAAAGTTTTTATCAAGCTACGGAAAACTATGTCTTTACGCATGATAGGCACCTGCCTGTCAGCAATTATCAGCCAGTAGCTGGGGATGTGGTGGACTTTGTTCACCAGATTGACAAAGGCAAAAATGTCTTTGTGGTTGGTGGTAATTCCTTGGTAGGACCGCTCTTGAATGCGGATCTTTTCGACCACCTCATTATTCAGATAGCGCCCCTTATCCTAGGAAAGGGGGTTTCCCTCTTTACCCAAGAGGAAGGGCAGCGCTTTTACCAACTGGATAGCCTCAGACAATTTGGCCCTTTTGCAGAGCTGGTTTTCAGCCGAAAAAGTCAGAAATAGAGAAGGGAGTGGACCGCATGATTAAAATTTACGACACCATGTCTCGTGATTTGCGAGAATTTGTCCCAATCGAGGACGGCAAGGTCAAGATGTATGTTTGTGGGCCAACTGTATACAACTATATCCATGTCGGCAATGCCCGCTCAACAGTAGCCTTTGATACCATTCGTCGCTACTTTGAATACCGTGGCTACGAAGTTGCCTATATTTCCAATTTCACGGATGTGGATGATAAGATTATCAATCGCGCAAGGGAAGAAGGCATCACGCCTCAGGAGATTGCGGACAAGTATATCGCGGCCTTTCGTGAGGACGTGACTGCCTTGGGTGTCAAGCCTGCGACTCGCCATCCGCGTGTAGTCGAGTTTATGGCTAACATTATCCGCTTTGTGGAAGACTTGATTGAAAAAGGCTATGCCTATGAGAGTCAGGGGGATGTCTATTTCCGCGTCGAAAAGTCTCACGATTATGCCAAATTAGCCAACAAAACCTTGGCAGACTTGGAGTTGGGTGCTTCTGGTCGGACAGATGAGGAGACCGCCCGTAAGGAAAATCCAGTGGACTTTGCTCTCTGGAAGGCAGCTAAGCCAGGTGAGATTTTCTGGGACAGTCCTTGGGGACATGGTCGCCCAGGCTGGCATATCGAGTGTTCGGTCATGTCGACAGAGATTCTAGGTGATACTATTGATATCCACGGTGGTGGAGCCGACCTTGAATTTCCACACCATACCAACGAAATTGCCCAGTCAGAAGCTAAAACAGGTAAGACCTTTGCCAACTACTGGATGCACAATGGCTTTGTCAACATCGATAATGTCAAGATGTCCAAGTCTTTGGGTAACTTTATTACTGTACATGATGCCCTCAAAACTATTGATGGGCAAGTACTTCGTTTCTTCTTTGCTACTCAGCATTACCGCAAGCCAATCAACTTTACGGAAAAAGCTGTGCGTGATGCCGAGACTAATCTCAAATATCTGAAGAACACTTACGAGCAACCATTTTCTGGGACTGTAGATATTCAAGAGTTACAAGCCTTTAAAGATAAGTTTGTTGCAGCTATGGATGAGGACTTTAACGCTGCCAATGGTATCACAGTTGTCTTTGAAATGGCCAAATGGATCAACTCTGGCAACTATGATGCAAGTGTTAAGAAATCTCTTGCGGCTATGTTAGAGGTCTTTGGTATTGTCTTTGTTGAGGAAGTTTTGGATGCAGAGATCGAAGCCTTGATCCAAAAACGACAAGAAGCGCGTGCCAATCGTGACTTTGCGACAGCAGACCAAATCCGAGATCAACTGGCTGCTCAAGGGATTAAGCTCCTTGACACCAAAGATGGAGTGAGGTGGACACGTGATTGATGTCAATCTCATTAATGGGATTGCGCTAGCCTTTGAAGGAGATGCGGTTTATTCCATGTATATTCGCCGTCACCTCATCCTAAAAGGTATGACCAAACCCAATAAACTTCACCAAGAGGCGACCAAGTATGTCTCAGCCAAGGCTCAGGCTCGTCTGATTGCCCTCATGTTGGAGGAGCATGTCTTGACGGAAAAGGAAGAAGAAATCTATAAACGAGGTCGCAATACCAATAGTCATACAAAGGCTAAAAATGCTGATGTGGTGACTTACCGCATGTCTACAGGTTTTGAAGCAGTCATGGGCTATCTTCATCTGACTGAAAATATAGAGCGCTTAGAAACCTTAATCTCTTGGTGTATCCAAAAAGTGGAGGAGTAGAAATGCTTGCAAAAGAACTACAGGACTGGTTTCCTGAGGCTCAGATTTCAGATCAGCCAGTAGAGAAACCAGGCTATCTCACTCTCCCTTTAGCCTCTCAGCAGTGGATTTTACTGGAGGAAGCTGGGCTCAGCGAGCGTGAAAAGCAGCTGGTTGCCCTTTTGACTCAGCAGGAGCAGGCTCGTTCACTCAATCCTTGGTATCCCTATCTGATTGAGGGGAAGGGGCAGGCACCGCAAGCTTTCAAAAAGATTCAGCTGGCTTATTGCCATCTTTCCTATTTCCAACAGGAAAATCTATCCTCTTGGCTAGACATGATGCGGACTCTTTTTCCCAACTGCCAAACAGTGCTACAGGTCGGGGCTCAGGATTATGTTTTCGTGCTTCAACAAGATAAGTACACCTCTGTACGATCAATTTTATCTGATACGATTGAAGCAGTTGAGTATGACTTTGGTCTTCGTCTGTCTATCATGTTGGGGCAGGTGTGGTTTCAGACAGGCCCTCAAGCCCTATCAGACTTGATCAAAGCAGAGCGAGACTTGTTTAAGACTTGGTGGCGTCAGGGTCACCAAGGTGTTCATGCTTTTTCACAGCTCTATCTTTGGAGTATGGGAGAAAGACTAGTGGACCTGAGGGTCATTAAAGAATGCCTGCACCAGATGATCTTGGATCAGGATCAGATTCAGGAAATCATTCTCTCCCTTTGGGAAAATAGTGCTGTCTTAACTAAAACAGCCCAGCAACTCTATCTGCATCGCAATTCTCTCCAATACAAGATTGACAAATGGGAAGAATTGACAGGACTGCAGTTGAAGGAGTTGACGGATCTCACCTTGTGTTATCAGTTGATTTTACCAGATATTCTCTAAAGTTTTGTGCAAGTTGCACAGAACTTTTTAATTTTTTTAGTCACCTTGCCATAGAAATGTAAAGCGTTTTCATCTATAATAAAACTATCAAAAGACAGAAGGAGTTCACCTCGATGGTAGAATTAAATCTTAAAAACATCTACAAAAAATATCCAAACAGCGAACACTACTCAGTTGAAGACTTCAACTTGGACATCAAAGACAAAGAATTTATCGTTTTCGTAGGTCCTTCAGGATGTGGTAAATCAACAACTCTTCGTATGATTGCTGGTCTTGAAGACATCACAGAAGGTACTGCATCTATCGATGGCGTGGTTGTCAATGACGTAGCTCCAAAAGACCGTGACATCGCTATGGTATTCCAAAACTACGCTCTTTATCCACACATGACTGTGTATGACAACATGGCTTTCGGTTTGAAATTGCGTAAATACAGCAAGGAAGACATCGATAAACGTGTGCAAGAAGCAGCAGCAATCCTTGGTTTGAAAGAATTCTTGGATCGTAAACCTGCTGACCTTTCAGGTGGTCAACGTCAACGTGTTGCCATGGGTCGTGCCATCGTCCGTGATGCAAAAGTATTCTTGATGGACGAACCTTTGTCAAACTTGGATGCCAAACTTCGTGTATCTATGCGTGCTGAAATTGCGAAAATCCACCGCCGTATCGGAGCTACAACTATCTACGTAACTCACGACCAAACAGAAGCAATGACTCTTGCTGACCGTATCGTTATCATGTCAGCAACTAAGAACCCTGCTGGTACAGGTACTATCGGACGTGTTGAACAAATCGGTACACCTCAAGAAGTTTACAAAAACCCAGTTAACAAGTTCGTTGCAGGATTCATCGGAAGCCCAGCTATGAACTTCATCAACGTGAAATTGGTTGGTAGCGAAATTGTTTCTGACGGTTTCCGCTTGAAAGTTCCAGAAGGTGCTTTGAAAGTTCTTCGTGAAAAAGGCTACGAAGGAAAAGAATTGATCTTCGGTATTCGTCCAGAAGATGTGAATGCAGAACCTGCTTTCCTTGAAACATTCCCAGAATCAGTTGTCAAAGCTACTATTTCAGTATCAGAATTGCTTGGTTCAGAATCTCACCTTTACTGCCAAGTTGGTAAAGATGAATTTGTTGCAAAAGTGGATGCTCGTGACTACTTGCAAACAGGTGCAACGGTTGAACTTGGATTCGACTTGAACAAAGCACACTTCTTCGATGTAGAAACTGAAAAAACAGTTTACTAAGATAAATAAAATAACAAAGCACTGCAGAGTCTCTCTTGCAGTGTTTTTCTTTTAATTGCTTAGGCTAGGCATGAAAACAGGCTTTTCTAGTTTTAATATTCTTAAAAAAGTGATAAAATGGTAGGAAGAATTGGAGAGAATAGATGCCGAAAGAAGTGAATTTGACGGGCGATGAGGTTGTCGCTTTAACGCAAAAATATTTATCGAAAGAAGATGTTGCTTTTGTACATAAAGCCTTGGTTTACGCAGTTGAATGCCATAGTGGTCAGTATCGTAAATCTGGCGAGCCCTATATTATTCATCCCATTCAGGTGGCAGGGATTTTAGCTAAGCTCAAGCTAGATGCTGTGACAGTTGCCTGTGGTTTTTTGCATGACGTAGTTGAGGATACGGATACGACCTTGGATGATTTAGAGCAAGAGTTTGGTCATGATGTTCGCATTATTGTTGATGGGGTGACTAAGCTTGGTAAGGTCGAGTACAAATCAATTGAGGAGCAATTAGCGGAAAATCACCGCAAGATGCTTATGGCCATGTCTGAGGATATTCGCGTTATCTTGGTTAAACTATCTGACCGCTTGCATAACATGAGAACACTTAACCACCTGCGAAAAGACAAGCAGGAGCGCATTTCCAGAGAAACCATGGAAATCTATGCACCGCTTGCTCATCGTCTGGGGATTTCCAGCGTCAAGTGGGAGTTGGAAGACCTATCCTTCCGTTACCTCAATCCGACCGAGTTTTACAAGATCACTCACATGATGAAAGAAAAACGCAGAGAGCGTGAGGCTTTGGTCGATGAAGTCGTGACAAAGTTGGAGGAGTACACTTCCGAACGCAATCTAAAAGGGAAAATCTATGGCCGTCCCAAGCATATCTACTCTATCTATCGCAAGATGCAGGATAAAAAGAAACGCTTCGAGGAAATCTATGACCTGATTGCTATTCGCTGTATCTTAGATACCCAGAGTGATGTCTATGCCATGCTGGGCTATGTGCATGAACTTTGGAAACCCATGCCAGGTCGCTTCAAAGATTATATTGCTAACCGTAAGGCCAATGGTTACCAGTCTATCCATACGACTGTCTATGGACCAAAAGGCCCGATTGAATTCCAGATTCGTACCAAGGAAATGCACGAAGTGGCTGAGTACGGGGTTGCGGCTCACTGGGCTTATAAAAAAGGAATCAAGGGGCAGGTCAACAGCAAAGAATCAGCTATCGGGATGAACTGGATCAAGGAAATGATTGAGTTGCAAGACCAGGCTGATGATGCCAAGGAATTTGTGGATTCTGTTAAGGAAAACTACCTAGCTGAGGAGATTTACGTCTTTACCCCAGATGGGGCTGTACGTTCCCTTCCAAAAGATTCAGGCCCGATTGACTTTGCCTATGAAATTCATACCAAAGTCGGTGAAAAAGCAACTGGTGCCAAGGTCAATGGCCGTATGGTTCCTCTGACAACCAAGCTTAAGACAGGGGATCAGGTTGAAATTATCACCAACCCCAACTCCTTTGGCCCGAGTCGTGACTGGCTCAACATGGTTAAGACTAGCAAGGCACGCAACAAGATTCGCCAGTTCTTTAAAAATCAAGACAAGGAATTGTCTGTTAATAAGGGACGCGAACTGCTGATTAATCAACTCCAAGAGAATGGCTATGTGGCTAATAAGTATATGGACAAGCGGCACATGGACCAAGTCCTTCAAAAGACCAGCTACAAGACAGAAGAATCCCTCTTTGCGGCCATTGGTTTTGGAGAAATCAGTGCTATTACTGTCTTTAACCGTCTGACTGAAAAGGAACGCCGTGAGGAGGAACGTGCCAAGGCTAGGGCTGAAGCAGAAGAGCTTGTCAAAGGCGGCGAGGTCAAGGTTGAAAACAAAGAAACCCTCAAGGTTAAGCATGAGGGCGGTGTCATTATTGAAGGTGCCTCAGGTCTCTTGGTTCGGATTGCTAAGTGTTGTAATCCCGTGCCTGGTGACGATATTGTCGGCTACATTACCAAGGGGCGTGGTGTGGCCATTCACCGCGTGGACTGTATGAACCTTCGCGCCCAAGAAAACTACGAGCAACGTCTCCTTGATGTGGAATGGGAAGACCAATACTCAAGCAAGGAATATATTGCTCACATCGATATCTACGGCCTCAACCGTACAGGTCTCTTAAATGATGTTCTGCAAGTTCTTTCCAACACAACTAAGAATATCTCAACCGTTAATGCCCAACCAACCAAGGATATGAAATTTGCCAATATCCATGTGTCCTTTGGAATCTCAAATCTCTCTACACTGACCACAGTCGTGGATAAGATTAAGAGTGTGCCAGAGGTCTACTCTGTCAAACGGACCAATGGCTAAGATCTAGAAAGGATTTTTATGAAAATCGTCGTTCAACGAGTTAAGAAAGCTCAAGTGAGTATTGAAGGTCAGGTTCAGGGAAAAATCAATCAGGGGCTCTTATTGTTGGTCGGAGTAGGACCAGAGGACCAAGAGGAAGATCTGGACTATGCTGTCCGAAAGCTCGTCAACATGCGAATTTTTTCTGATGCAGAAGGCAAGATGAATCTGTCTGTTAAGGATATTGAGGGCGCAATTCTTTCTATTTCTCAGTTTACCCTCTTTGCAGATACCAAGAAAGGCAATCGTCCCGCCTTTACAGGTGCAGCCAAGCCTGATATGGCATCAGATTTCTATGATGCTCTCAATCAAAAGCTAGCGCAAGAAGTGCCCGTTCAGACAGGCATCTTTGGAGCGGATATGCAGGTTGAGCTGGTCAATGACGGACCAGTCACCATTATCCTTGATACTAAAAATAGATAAGAAAACCAAGTCAGTCGGCTTGGTTTTTGTTTATAGACACTCCCAGAAAGAGATATGTTTGTTGTAAAAGTCGGGATAGTTTTCTCTTAG
Organism: Streptococcus oralis subsp. dentisani; assembly: GCF_007475365.1. Lineage (NCBI taxonomy): Bacteria > Bacillati > Bacillota > Bacilli > Lactobacillales > Streptococcaceae > Streptococcus > Streptococcus oralis. Next base: position 1,886,038 of record NZ_CP034442.1, read on the forward strand.
GTGACTAGCCGTTATATAATAAAAAGTAGAATGACAGGAAGTAAAGACTGGAGTAAGAGAGTAGAAATGTTGAGGGCCAGTGATGGCTAAAAAGACAAATAATAGAAGGTCAACTGAGAGAATCTCTAAGTAATAAAGGCGAATTTTTTTGTTCATCTGAGGATAAATCTCTGAGAAATGTTTTTTGAGTCGGAAGACCAAGCGAGACAGCAGTAGTCCCTGAGCAAGGATGAAAATGAAGCCAGAGAGTAAGAGCCAGTCCCAAGATGTCTCGGGTCTAGTGGTAGAAAATGCAAATAGTAGCAAATCGGAGAGTGCAATGGCTGCGAAGTGTATTCTAAAGAGTTTTTTCATAGGAAGACCTCCCTCTTTTATCTAGCTTCATTCTACACCAAACGAATGGGACTTACAAGCAAAATAACAAAAAATCCCTGAAATGAACTTCTTTCAGGGATAAGGGGTTAGTTGATTTTTTCGACATAGAGTTGTTTGGCGATATCCATACTAACTTGGAGGTCTTCGTCTTTGTTGACTAGAGTAAAGCTATTGGAAAAGCCATCAAACTGCTTGACTTGGAGTTGATCACCGATATGAATTGCGTGCTTTTCTAAATATTTGAGTAGTTCAAAGCTATCATGAACGCGAGTCAGAAGATAGGATCCAGCTTCCTGGACGGCTGCTAGTGGCAGGTTATTGATTTCAACCAAGAGTTCTCCCTCGGCTGGTATGGTTCCACCGTGGGGACAGGTTTGAGGGAAGCCAAGCAGTTTATCCAATCTCTTTACAAATAGGTCAGAGACAGTGTGCTCTAAGACCTCAGCTTCTTCGTGGATTTGATCGCTGGTATAGTCGAGATGGTGAACTAGAAAGACTTCAATCAAACGGTGTTTACGATAGAGCTCAGAGACCAGTTTGAGGCCAATATCTGTCAATAGGTAGCCATTCTCTTTATCCTTGAGGATGAGATTTTCACTTTTCATGCGTTTGATCATCTCTGTTACGGCAGGTGGAGAGACCTGCATACGGGCAGCAATTTCTTTATTGGTGATTTTCTGCATCTCCGTACCGATTTCATAAATACATTTTAGGTAGTCTTCTTTATTTGGCGTCATTCGTTCCCTCTTGTCTTTTCTCTCCATCTAGTATATCAAAAAAAGCTAGATTTCTCTAGCCTTCTGCCGTAATGGCTTTGATTTTAGTCCAGTTCTTTAACAGCGGCAATGGCAGGTTCAAAGTTTGGCTCCGTGTTGATATTGTCAACGTATTCTACATAACGGATGATATTGTCAGCATCGAGAACAAAGACGGCACGTGCAAGGAGATGCCATTCGTTGATCAAGAGAGCATAATCACGTCCGAAAGAATGGTCAAAGTAGTCTGAAAGCATAATGGCATTCTCAAGACCTTCAGCCCCACACCAGCGTCCTTGGGCAAATGGTAGGTCCATAGAAACGGTAAGAACGACGGTGTTGTCAAGGTTGGCAAGTTCCTGGTTGAATCGACGTGTTTGCGTTGAGCAGATACCAGTATCGATAGAAGGGACAACACTCAAGACTTTTTTCTTTCCATCAAAGTCAGCTAGCGTTTTTTTAGAGAGATCGGTTGTAGTGAGGGAAAAGTCGAGTGCCTTGTCTCCGACTTGCAGTTGTTTACCTGTAAAAGTTACAGGATTTCCGAGAAAAGTGGTCATAAATTACTCCATTCTTTTTTCTTTTATTTTACCGAGAATTGTCAGATTTTTCCAATGATTTGACCGGAAAGTGAAAACAAAAAACGCCAATTCGGTGAGAATGACGTTTTTAATGGATTATTTTGACAAACCTTCAGCAATCTTGTCAAGGTTGTATTTCATCATGTTGTAGTAGCTGTCACCTTCTTTACCTTCTTCAGCAATTGAGTCAGTAAAGATTTGTGCGTAAATTGGAATATTTGTGTCTTGTGAAACAGTCTTCATTGGACGGTCATCGACACTTGATTCAACAAAGAGTGATGGAACTTTTGTTTGGCGAAGCTTTTCAACCAAGGTCTTGATTTGTTCAGGTGTTCCTTCTTCTTCTGTGTTGATTTCCCAGATGTAGGCACTTGGAACTCCGTAAGCTTTAGAGAAGTATTTGAAGCATCCTTCGCTGGTTACGATGAGTTTTTTCTCAGCAGGGATATTGTTAAATTTCTCTTTGGCTTCCTTGTCCAGTTTGTCTAGCTTTTCAGTATAGTCTTTGAGATTTTTTTCGTAGAACTCCTTGTTGCTAGGGTCTTTTGCAATCAACTGTTTAGCGATATTTTTAGCATAAATCATTCCATTTTCAAGGTTGAGCCAAGCGTGTGGATCTTCTTTGCCTTTTTCATTTTGACCTTCGAGGTAGATGATTTCTACACCGTCGCTAACTGCAAAGTAGTCTTTGTTTTCAGTTTTCTTGGCATTTTCGACCAATTTGGTAAACCAAGCATTGCCACCTGTTTCAAGGTTGATACCGTTATAGAAAATCAAGTCAGCTTGAGAGGTTTTCTTAACGTCTTCAGGAAGTGGTTCGTATTCGTGCGGGTCTTGACCAACAGGAACGATACTGTGAAGATCAATCTTGTCACCAGCGATATTTTTGGTAATATCAGCGATGATTGAGTTTGTAGCAACAACTTTCAGTTTTTGACCAGAAGCTGCATCTTTTTTTCCGCTAGCACATGCTACAAGTGCAATGACGGAAAGAAAGAGTACAAGCAATGTACCTAATTTTTTCATTAGATTCCTCCAGAAGGGTTTCCCCGTTATTTAATGATTTTTTTGTTTTTCAGTTTCAAGTATCGTTGCTTAGGAGAGATAAAGAAACTGATTAGAAAGAAGCTGGCGGATGTGAGCACGATGCTCGATCCTGCTGCGAGATTGAAACTATAGCCGATAAAGAGTCCCACAACAGAAGCGGTTGCCCCTAGGGTTGATGAAAGGAAAATCATACTCTTTAGGCTATTAGCATAAAGGTAAGCCGTCGCGGCTGGAGTGATTAGCATGGCCACGATAAGAATGGTTCCAACACTTTGCATTGCGGTGACAGACACAAGGGTCAAGAGCACCATGAGCAGATAGTGGTAGAAATTAACGGGCATTCCCATGGCCTTAGCCAGAAGCTCGTCAAAGGATGTAATCAATAGTTGTTTAAAGAAAATCCCGATAATCAAGAGAATGACTGCGCCCACACCAATGGTAATCCACATGTCCGTATCTTGGACAGCGAGGATATTCCCAAAAAGGATATGAAAGAGGTCTGTCGAACTCTTGGCAACACTAATCAAGATGACACCTAAGGCTAAGAAAGATGAAAAGGTAATACCAATGGCAGTGTCACTCTTGATAATAGAGTTTCCCTTGATGTAGGTAATGATGATGGAAGCCATCAAGCCAAAGATGATGGCTCCAATAAAGAAATCAATTCCCAGGATAAAGGAAAGGGCTACGCCGGGCAAAACTGCGTGAGAGATGGCATCCCCCATGAGAGACATCCCACGTAGGATGATAAAACATCCCACAGCTCCAGCAACAACTCCGATGACAATAGCTGTTATCAAGGCGTTTTGTAGGAAATGGAAATTTTGCAATCCATTGATAAATTCTGCTATCATAGGTCACCTCCATTGAAAAAGAGTTTGCTACCGTAGGCCTTTTTGAGATTGACCTCGGTAAAGGTTTCTTCGGTCGGACCAAGGTCTATTAATTCTCGATTGAGAAGCAAAACTTGGTCGAAATAATGGGGGACTTTGCTGAGGTCATGATGGACGATGAGAACTGTTTTACCAGATTTTTTTAGGTCTCTCAGCGTATTCATGATAATCTCTTCACTGATCGAGTCAATCCCGACAAAAGGCTCATCTAGAAAGATGTAGTCAGCTTCCTGCACTAGGCAGCGGGCAATCAAAACACGTTGGAATTGTCCTCCTGAGAGCTGGCTGATTTGGCGATCAGCATAGTCTGAGAGTCCAACGATTTCAAGTGCTTCTGCCACTTTTTTCCAGTGGCTGGCCTTTAAAGTGTGGAAGAGCGGGATGGATGGATAGAGTCCCAGAGAGACACATTCCTTGACCTTGATAGGGAAATTGTAGTCGATATGGATTTTTTGCTCGACATAGGCAACTCGATTTAAAGATTTCTTGACTTCTTTGTCGTCGAGAAAGGCCTGACCTTCATGTGGGATAATTCCTAACATACCTTTTAATAAAGTTGATTTTCCAGCACCATTTGGACCAATAATTCCGGTAATAGTTGGTCCGTGGAGCACTAGTGAGATATCCTTTAGTGCCAGCGTTTCTTTGTAGGAGACGCTGAGGTGTTCAATACGTATCATAACAAATTCCTCCCTCCTGTATTTTAATATACATTAAAAAAAAAATTAAGTCAAGTTAATTTTTGAAAAATTTAAAATAATCTAGTCTTTTAATTTATTTTAAATAGTGAAAGCGATGCCATTTTATCATCTTGAAATAAAGAATGATAGACGAGGGTAAGTCATATTTTTAATTGCATTCCCAAGTGTTTTTTGCTAAGCTAGGAATAAGTGAAAATATGAAAGCGAGAACAAGATGACACGTTATCAAGACGATTTTTATGATGCAATCAATGGCGAATGGGAAAAAACAGCTGTGATTCCAGCTGATAAATCTCGAACAGGTGGTTTTATTGACCTTGATGAGGAAATTGAAGAGTTGATGCTAGCGACTACGGACAAGTGGTTGGTAGGTGAGGATATCCCAGAGGATGCTATCCTCGCCAACTTTGTTAAGTACCATCGCATGGTACGTGATTTTGACAAAAGAGAAGCAGATGGGATCAAGCCTGTCCTTTCTCTACTTAAGGAATACCAAGATTTGGAGAGTTTTGCAGATTTTACCAGCAAACTAGCAGCGTTTGAACTAGCTGGTAAACCAAACTTCTTGCCATTTGGTGTTTCACCAGACTTTATGGATGCCAGAACCAATGTTCTCTGGGCAAGTGCACCAGGGACGATTTTGCCAGATACGACTTACTATGCTGAAGACCATCCTCAACGTGAGGAGTTGCTAGGTTTGTGGAAGGAAAGTACCACAAATCTTCTCAAAGCCTATGATTTTTCAGATGAGGAAATCGCAGACTTATTAGAGAAACGATTGGAATTGGACCGTCGCATTGCGGCTGTGGTGCTTTCTAACGAAGAAAGTTCAGAATATGCCAAACTCTACCATCCATACGCTTATGAAGATTTCAAGAAATTTGCCCCTGCCCTACCTCTAGATGACTTCTTCCAAGCAGTTCTTGGACAAACTCCAGATAAGGTTATCGTAGACGAGGAACGTTTCTGGCAAGCAGCAGACCAATTCTATAGTGAAGAAGCATGGCCTTTGCTCAAGGCAACCTTGATTTTGGCTGTGGTGAATCTTTCAACTAGCTATCTCACAGATGAGATTCGTGTCTTGTCAGGTGCTTATGGACGTGCCCTTTCAGGTGTTCCAGAAGCTCAGGACAAGGTCAAGGCGGCTTATCACTTGGCTCAAGGTCCTTTCAAGCAAGCTCTCGGTCTCTGGTATGCGCATGAAAAATTCTCTCCAGAAGCTAAGGCAGACGTAGAGAAAAAAGTAGCGACCATGATTGATGTTTACAAGGAACGCTTGGCTAAGAACGACTGGCTCACACCTGAAACGCGTGACAAGGCCATTGTCAAACTCAATGTCATCAAGCCTTATATCGGTTATCCAGAGGAATTGCCAGAACGCTACAAGGACAAGGTAGTGGATGAAACAGCCAGCCTCTTTGAGAATGCCCTAGCCTTTGCGTGTGTGGAAATCAAGCACAGCTGGAGCAAGTGGAACCAGCCGGTTGATTACAAGGAGTGGGGAATGCCAGCTCACATGGTTAATGCCTACTACAATCCTCAGAAGAACTTGATTGTCTTTCCAGCTGCTATCTTACAGGCGCCTTTCTATGACTTGCATCAGTCGTCTTCGGCTAACTACGGTGGTATTGGTGCGGTTATTGCCCACGAGATTTCTCATGCCTTTGACACAAATGGCGCGTCCTTTGATGAAAATGGTAGTCTCAAGGATTGGTGGACAGAGAGTGACTATGCTGCCTTTAAAGAAAAAACGCAGAAAGTTATCGACCAATTTGATGGCCAAGAATCTAACGGCGCAAGTATCAACGGAAAACTAACCGTATCAGAAAACGTTGCCGACTTGGGAGGAATTGCTGCAGCCCTTGAAGCTGCCAAGAGAGAACCAGACTTCTCTGCTGAAGAATTCTTCCACAACTTTGCTCGTATCTGGCGTATGAAAGGCCGTCCTGAGTTGATGAAACTCATGGCCAGTGTCGATGTGCACGCGCCTGCCAAACTCCGTGTTAATGTCCAAGTACCAAACTTCGATGACTTCTTTACAACATACGATGTCAAAGAAGGCGATGGTATGTGGCGTTCACCAGAGGACCGTGTGATTATTTGGTAAGACAAAAACCAAGGAAATTTTCCTTGGTTTTTTGCTTGCTAGAAAAAGGGATTAAAAGTCTTTTCGTGAGCGATAGTCGTAGCTGGACCATGCCCAGGATAGACATCGTAGTTAGGAAGAGTAAAGAGTTGCGTCTGAATGCTATGGAGGAGTTGTTCCGTGCTACCGGTAGGAAGATCGGTCCGTCCGATGGTTTCTCGGAATAGAGCATCTCCCGTCAAGACTAGATGAGCATCAGGAAAGACCAGAGAAACACCGCCAATAGAGTGGCCAGGTGTTGGCAATACTGTAAAACGGAATTCTTCGATCCAGTATTCCTCGTTAAAGACATAGGTGTGCTCAGCTGGTTTGCAGACGACATCCTCCATATCGTCGTGTCGTGGGAGGCCAGAGAGATTGTCTACAGGAGTGTAGAGCCAGCTGGCTTCACTTTCTGCGACGTAGACTGGGGGATTTCCAAAAGTATCTCTGACCAAGTCAAGGCTCATAATATGGTCGTAGTGGGTGTGGGTCAAGAGAATTGCACAGATGGGTTTGTTGATTTTTTCGATAGTTTTGCGAATAGCTTCCCAATGGCTACCAGGGTCGACCACAATCAGGTGTTGGTCCCCCTCTATGTAGTAGGTATTTTCATAGGCAACGGGATTCACGGTTTTATGGATTTTCATAGGATTTCCTCTCTCAAAGAATGTACTGATACCAGTATAACACAGAAGAGAGGGCTTAGGGTATCAGAAGGTCTTTTTCCTACCTTAACGATTTTTCCAAGCTTGGTAGCGGGTGTCGATCAAGAGTTGGGTTAGGCGTCCCATGGTTTCTTTTTCTTCGGGAGTGAGGGATTGAGCTTGGACAAAGAGATGGTGAATGTGTTCAATGACCTTGAAGGAAGAAAGATCGTTGATAGAGGAGATACCTGCATCAAGAATGATTCCAAAAAAGAGGTCGAAGTAGAGCTGCAGTTCCTCGTCAGGAACTGTTTCAACCCATTCCTTGAAAGTAGTATCGACTTGTTGGCTGTCACTATTGGTCTCATCCAGTTGGACAAAGTGTTTGTTTTCAACCTGCCAACTAAAGGTGTCGTGCTGGGCAATACCACCAAGGGCAGTGCTTCGAACGACGATTTTCTTATCAGGGATTTCCAGCATCATCCCGATGATAGAACCTTGTGGGACAAATACTTTCGTTCTTTCCATCATGTTTTGATAGCCAGCTGTTTCTGTCAGTTCCTTGTGAAGTCCGGGCGCATCAAAAGTATAGACAGCGACAATGTTTTTCTGTAAGTTTGGATCAAGTTGACTGGCAGCATAGACGGCTAGATTGCCCCCTTTTGAGTGCCCTGCCAGGATAACCTTTTGGTTGGGATGTTGGGCAAAAAAGTCCTGTAAATACTGGAGAGCATGTTTTTGAGCTGGAATTTCCTTCATATAGGTCATATGGAAATCTTCTTTCCAACCGATGATACTGTCATCAGTTCCACGAAAAACAAGCAAATAGGTATCGAGACTGATACGATAAGTCATGGCTGCAAACTGTTTTTGCAATTCAGGATCGATATCGTTGATAAAGTCTGAGAGCTTGCAATTTTTAAACCGTTTGTGTTGAACGAGCTGATCCAATAACTGGAGACGGTTTTTATTGGTCAACATAGTCGTTTCTCTAGGGATTTGAGGTGCTAGTTCTATGAGACGCTTTGGTTCTTGGGCAACTACATCATCAAAAGCAAGGTAGGTTAATTCAGTCAGGGCAAGAACATCTAACTCGTTCACGGGGAGGTCATAAAAGGAATCGTATGCTATATCATTCAGGTAGTCAAAAATATTGGCCATAAAAGCTCCTTTCTCTATGTCTATCCTATCACATTTACCAAGAATTAGCTAGTAGACTTGTTCGAATGACCTAGTAGGGTTTGATTGAAATACATAGAAGACAGATTGCTCCTATTTCAAACCTCTAAACGAGCTTACTTGTATATTTTTGCTATCGACTCCATTTTCCTTTAAAAAATTCTTCATCTCATTTACATCATCAGGCTGACCTGTGATGAGATAGCTGGCTTGATTGCCGTATTCATCAATAGCACGTTTTAAAAATTCTTGACTTTGAGAAAGTTCATCGTTAGTTTTATAAGTAAAATTCGGTATTTTTTGAGCCAGTTCTTTCATCTCATTATCGAAAATAGTAACTCCTTTGTCAAAATGATTGAGTATAATCGGGCATTTACCAGCCCACTCTTTGATAAGGGGGCGTAGAGCAGAAATGCCGACATCAGATGCAAAGCAAACTAGTGGCTTATTCGTATCTTTAACAGTCAAAGAGGAATCCAGCCAACTCATCTCAATCTCACTGCCAGCCGGTAAATGTGTCAAGGTGTTCTTAAAGTTGCTACCACTATTATGAGTCAAAATGAGAATTTCATCTTCATCAGGTGTGGAGGCAATGGTTAGCCATCGACTGGTTTGCTCTCCCTTAGCTTCATATTTACTAGCAGTAGACGAGGTATCAGGGAGTGTAAACTTAGCATAAGCCCCAGCTTTCCAGATTTGATGACTCGGTTTTGTGATATGAATTAAATATAGATCTCCGATGGGGTTTTCGATGGATTTTATCGATAATGTCTGGCTTCGTCCAAGATAAGCGATGGCACCCCAAGTTATAAGGATTAGGACTCCAAGTGTAGATAGAATGATAATGAACATTTTTTTACCTCTTTTCATTTTTTATGACCCCTGTTCTTAATTTTATGAATGAACTTGAAGAAAATTCATTCATTTTTTTCAAAAAATAAAGAAATCCATTCTTTATTTTAGAACTCCTTTAATGAAGTTGGTTGCAAGTATTTCAACAGTTTTACCAATATTTGGAAAATCTTTTTCTGTGATATGCATATCCATATAGTAAAACAGATTATAAACCTGTAAAATATCTTGAATCTTTTCTGGCGAGTACCCTTCAGCCTGCATACGATTTGTAAAAGTTTTAACTAGAAACTGATGAAATGGATTTGCGACTTTGCCTTCTTCCGAGGAATAGTAGCTGTGCAACTCATCTGCTATGGCAGGATTGTACCATTCTGCAAGGATTTTATTGGAAGAAACGAGAGTTCTGGACTGAGCAAAGAGTTGAGCAATGAGGTCGATCATGTCAATTTCCCAATCCAGTTCTTCGATCATAGCTTGGCGTGCACGGTTGTTTTCATCTATATAGATGTCTAGAAAAATAGCTTCTTTACTCTCGTAATAGTTATAAAAAGAGCCGACTGCCACACCAGCTTGCCTAGCAATTTCTGAAATCCCTGTCGCCTTGTAACCTTTTTTCGAAAAAACTTCATAGGCCGCTGTCTTTAAAGCTTGTTTTTTGTCCAATCTGATTTAGCCTCCTTTGTTTTATGAATGAATAAATTATTTTGTTCATTCACATTTTAACAAATCCTAGCTGGCTTGTCAATAAGAAGGCTAGATCTATTAAATAAGTGAAAGAAATGCTAACTAAATGAATACAAAAAGGAAAAATAGGATAAGGCTGGAACTATAGTTAAAAATAAGGTATGATATCAATGGGATTATTCTCTATTTAGCTATCGTTTCCTAATTTGGATTTGAAAAATAGATAGCCAAATAGTTGAGATACTAATCCATAGATTTTTTATTAGGGTATTTGATATTTTGAACAAGAGTAAAGGAGGAGCGCATGCACAAAATTTTACTAGTAGAGGATGACCAAGTCATTCGGCAACAAGTTGGGAAATTGCTCTCTGAGTGGGGATTTGAGATCGTTTTGGTAGAAGACTTTATGGAAGTGCTGAGTTTATTTGTCCAGTCGGAACCTCATTTGGTCCTCATGGATATTGGTTTGCCACTTTTTAATGGTTATCACTGGTGTCAGGAGATTCGTAAGATTTCCAAGGTGCCCATTATGTTTCTGTCTTCGAGAGATCAGGCTATGGATATCGTCATGGCGATCAATATGGGAGCGGATGACTTTGTGACCAAGCCTTTTGACCAGCAGGTCCTTTTGGCTAAGGTTCAGGGCTTATTACGCCGTTCCTATGAGTTTGGGCGGGATGAAAGTTTGCTAGAGTATGCAGGTGTGATTCTCAATACCAAGTCTATGGATCTGCACTATCAAGGTGAAGTCCTGAGCCTAACCAAGAATGAATTTCAAATTTTGCGGGTTTTGTTTGAACATGCGGGCAATATCGTGGCGCGTGATGACCTGATGCGGGAACTCTGGAACAGCGACTTTTTTATCGACGACAATACCCTGTCTGTTAATGTTGCTCGTTTGCGCAAAAAGCTTGAGGAACAAGGCTTGGCAGGCTTTATCGAAACCAAGAAAGGGATAGGATACGGACTGAAACATGCTTGATTGGAAACTATTTTTTCTAGCCTATCTGCGTTCTCGTAGTCGCATCTTTATCTATATTTTTTCGTTGGGTTTTCTTGTCCTACTCTTTCAGTTTCTGTTTGCTAGTCTAGGATCTTATTTTCTTTATTTTTTGCTGCTCAGTAGTTTTTTGACCTTCCTATTTTTGGCTTGGGATATATTTGCAGAAGCTCAGGTTTATCGACAGGAAGTACTCTATGCTGAGCGAGACCCCAAGTCTCCTCTGGAATGTGCGCTAGCAGAAAAGCTCGAAGAGCGTGAATCTGAATTATATCAAAAGAAGTCTGAAGCGCAGAGTAAGCTGACGGATTTGCTTGATTACTACACCTTATGGGTTCACCAGATCAAGACGCCCATTGCGGCTAGTCGCCTTTTAGTAGCAGAAGTCTCTGATCGGGAGGTCAAGCAGCAACTGGAACAGGAAATTTTCAAGATTGACTCCTATACCAATCTGGTGTTGCAGTATCTTCGTTTAGAAAGCTTCCACGATGACTTGGTATTTGAAAAGGTCCAAGTGGAGGACTTGGTCAAGGAGATGGTTCGTAAGTACGCTCTTTTCTTTATCCAGAAGGGACTAACAGTCAATCTACATAATCTCGACAAAACCATCGTGACCGATAAGAAGTGGTTGTTGGTCGTCATTGAACAAATCCTCTCAAACAGCCTCAAATACACCAAGGAAGGTGGACTAGAGATTTATATGGAGGGTCAGGAGCTCTGTATCAAGGATACGGGGATTGGGATTAAAAACAGTGATGTACTCCGAGTCTTTGAACGTGGTTTTTCAGGCTACAATGGTCGCCTGACCCAGCAGTCATCTGGACTTGGACTCTACCTATCCAAGAAAATTTCTGAAGAACTTGGCCACCAGATTCGTATCGAGTCTGAGGTCGGGACAGGAACGACAGTAAGAATCAAGTTTGCCGATATAAATCTGAGAATTGAGTGAGCATAATAGATAAGAGCCCAGGATAAGACAACTGGGCTTTTCTACCTTTAACTGTGTATCCTAGTAAATTATTTGCTTGGGCGTTTCCGGTTAAAAAATAAAAATCAACCAGACTTTGTGAAAGGTCATCTACAAAATCAAGCTATTCTTTTAACATCAGACTATAATTATCTAGTCGTATCCAATCTTCAATCCTTCCTAAGAACTGGTGGGTGCAACATCAAAATGCAGAAATTACTAGTGAACTCGCTGGTGGGATGGATGTGACTGTAAGCGAAGAGGGACAGTTGAAACTAGCTGATGATTATCCAGACTGTCTTAATAAATCGATATTACGTTTTGAAGATCAGGCTAGTCTTGTTTACGGCTCTGTTCGAGCAATTACCAGTGAGCAAATCAATGAGATTTTTGGTGAGTTCTTCTTTATCGGTATCTTCCTTTTTATTATTTTTATGGTTGGTGCAGTATTAATTATCCACTATAAACAAATCTCTGAGGGATATGAAGATCACGAACGCTTTATCATCTTGAAAAGGGTAGGTCCTGATCAAAAGCAGATCAAGCAAACCATTAACAAGCAAATCTTGACCGTTTTCTTTCTTCCTGTAATTTTTGCCTTCCTCCATTTGGCCTTTTCTTATCATATGCTTAGTTTGATTCTCAAGGTCATTGAAGTAGTTGATGCGACCATGATGTTAACGATAATCTTACCTATCTGTTAAATTGATAGATTTCTTCAGAGAAAGACTGTAAAATTTTTGATATAATGTTAAGGATAGACTGACGGATGCTTAAAGGATAATTTTCAAAAACATAACAGGTGAGAATTAAAAATATGTAAGATTGAACAGAAGTCTCTCTACCATCATCCAAGCAGAAACAAGATTATATGAAATAAAAGGAGTAACCAATGACCAGAAATTATTCAACACGTGAATATCGTGAGAAATTATATGATGATCTTCATGTTCGATTAAGAGATACAGTGATTTTGATGTGTGCGATTTTTATTGCCTCTATAGGTTTAAATATGAATTCAACAGCTGTCATTATTGGAGCCATGCTGATTTCCCCTCTTATGACATCGATTGTTGGACTCGGATTTGGTTTAGCTATTTTTGATATGCGTTTAATCAAGCAATCTCTAGAGGTTTTATTTACTCAAGTATTGGTCAGTTTGCTTGTCTCGACTTTATATTTCTGGATTTCCCCCTTATCTTATGCAAGTAGCGAGTTGATTGCACGAACCTCTCCAACCATTTGGGATGTTCTCATTGCTATTGCTGGTGGGATAGCAGGTGTAATTGGGTCACGGAAAAAAGAAGCAAACAATATCGTGCCAGGAGTAGCCATTGCAACAGCTCTGATGCCACCTATCTGTACTGCAGGATATGGTTTAGCTAACGGGAATGTACGATTTTTATTTGGGGCTCTCTATCTTTTCTTGATCAACTGTGTCTTTATCATGCTAGCCAACATTATTGGAACAAGAATTTTGATGAGAAAATCTCCCTTAAGTTCATTTAAAGAGCTAAACATTAAAATGAAAATTGGCTTGATATCCTTGATTGTATTATTGGTTCTTCCAGCCAGTTATTCAGCAGTCACTCTGACGATAGATCAAGCGCGAAAAGAAGGAATCAAACAGTTTGTAGCAAAAGAGTTCGCTAATCACACGGTCATTAATCAAGTCTACAAGTCAAGGAACAATGAATTGGTCTTAACGGTTGTTGGAGATCCGATTTCAGAAGAAAAATTAGAAACGCTCCATCAAAAACAAGCCTCTTACGGTATTCAATCTGTTCAATTAAAAGTCAATCAAGTCCATAATTCGATAAAATTAGATAGTGAGATGACCAAGGAATTTTATGAAAACATTAACAAGTATATCAATCAAAAACTCTCTGAAAAAGATTCACAAAAAGATCTCGTAAAAGAAAATGAAGCAGACAAGGATTGAGGATATTGAACTTATCTAACTCATGGAAGCAAATGTTGGGAGGATATCCTATATCCAACAGTTAGTGGATAGAAAGGATTGTTGATGAGGATACCATTTGTGGTGGTTTGACCAATCACGACTAGCTCAGGTTAATAAAATATAAAAAAGCAACAACTATTTCAGTTGTTGCTTTTTAGGTAGCTGGGATTTTATCTCAGGTTTTATCTCTTATGATAAAATTCGAATAGGGATTGCTAAATTATTGGTCAGTAAAATTTGAGAATTATATAATATCGAATTTCTCAACGCGTGATTTGTTGGCAATATCAGCTAGGATTGCTTGAACAAAGTCATCAACTAAGACAGTTTGTGTTTCTTTTTGACCATAGCGACGAACGTTGACAGTTCCGTCTTCCATTTCCTTGTCCCCAACGATCAATTGGTACGGGATCTTGCTGGTTTGTGAAGCACGGATCTTGAACTGCATTTTTTCATTACGTTCATCCACATCAGCACGGATACCACGGTCACGGAGTTTCTTAGCCACTTCCCAAGCGTAGTCCACGTGTTTTTCGTTAGATACTGGGATGAGGGTTACTTGGTGTGGTGCCAGCCATGTTGGGAAGGCACCCTTGTAGTTTTCAATCAAGATAGCTGTGAAGCGTTCCATGGTTGAGATAACTCCACGGTGGATCATAACTGGACGGTGCTCTTCGCCATCAGCTCCGATATATTTAAGGTCGAAGCGTTCTGGAAGCAAGAAGTCAAGCTGGATAGTTGAAAGGGTTTCTTCTTTTCCAAGGGCTGTCTTAACTTGAATATCCAATTTTGGTCCGTAGAAGGCTGCTTCACCTTCGGCTTCAAAGTAGTCCACACCCATTTCATCAAGGGCGGCACGAAGCATGGTTTGGGCATTCTCCCACATCTCATCGTTATCAAAGTACTTGTGAGTATCTTGAGGGTCGCGAAGAGAGAGACGGAAGCGGTATTCAGTCAAGTTGAAGTCTTCATAAACATCGATAATCAACTGAAGGGCGCGTTGGAATTCTTCTTGGATTTGTTCTGGAGTAACAAAGAGGTGACCGTCGTTAAGAGACATTTCACGTACACGTTGAAGACCAGTAAGGGCACCAGATTTTTCATAACGGTGCATCATACCGATTTCAGCGATACGGATTGGCAACTCACGGTATGAGTGAACATGGTGTTTGAAGACTTGGATGTGGTGTGGGCAGTTCATTGGGCGGAGGACAAACTCTTCACCGTCTCCCATGTCCATGGTTGGGAACATATCTTCACGGTAGTGATCCCAGTGACCAGAAGTCTTGTAAAGCTCTACAGAGGCAAGTGGTGGAGTGTAAACGTGTTGGTAGCCTGCAGCTATTTCCTTATCGACAATGTAGCGTTCCAATTCACGACGGATTGTCGCACCATTTGGCAACCAGAATGGCAAACCTTGTCCAACTTCTTGAGAAATCATGAAGAGGTCAAGCTCTTTACCAAGTTTACGGTGGTCACGTTCTTTGGCCTCTTCACGCATTTGAAGGTAGTTCTTCAAGTCTTTCTTGTCAAACCAAGCTGTACCGTAGATCCGTTGCATCATGGCATTGTCGCTATTTCCACGCCAGTAAGCACCAGCTACATGGAGAAGGTGGAAGATTTGGATGCGACCTGTTGACGGAACGTGTGGGCCACGGCAAAGGTCCACGTATTCGCCTTGACGGTAGATAGTTAAACCGCCTTCGTCTTCAGAGTGTTCTTCAATCAATTCCAACTTGTAAGGGTCGTTCTTAAAGATTTCACGCGCCTCGTCTTTCGTCACTTCTTCACGGATTGATGGGAAGTTTTCTTTGACGATTTTTTGCATTTCTTCTTCGATACGAGGAAGGTCTTCGTTAGAAATTTGACCAGCTTGATTATCCGTATCGTAGTAGAAACCATCCTCGATAGCTGGACCAACACCCAAGTGAATATCTGGGAAAAGGCGACGAGCTGCTTGGGCGAACAAGTGAGCCGCTGAGTGGCGCAAGATTGGAAGGGCATCTTCGTGATCAGGTGTCACGATTTCGATGCTTCCATCTTCAGTGATAGCACGAGTCGTGTCAATGAGTTTACCGTTGAATTTACCAGCCAAGGCTTTTTTAGCTAGGGAATTGCTGATAGATTGGGCAATTTCAAAAGTTGTCACGCCAGATTCGAATTCACGAACAGCGCCATCTGGGAAAGTAATCTTAATCATGGTTTTCTCCTTAAATATTTATTCTATTTTTGTTGGACAATTTTAAGAGCCGAGCAACTTCTTCCGCATTCTGATTCTCTGATTGACTACCATCTGTTACGAGACTAGAATAACCTAATTTCATCGCTTCCTTACGCACCATTTGGGCAAAAAGAATATCTCGCTGCATCCAGTTTTCAAAAGCTTGCTCAGGGTTGGTTGTACCCTCTAAGACATAAGGAACCCATTCTCTCTGTCTATAATGCTTTTTCTGAAAATCAGCTGTCGGAGTCAAGCATAGATAGGAAGATGCTGGGCATTCAAGCCCCTTTACCAAGTGAGGCAAAAGTCCTGCCCCCTCCACCAAGAGGGGTCTATCTTGATTTTTTATCAAGTAAGATTTCACATAAGGAAAAATCTCTTCATAAAAGCGCCATTCTTCATCTGCCATCTCTTCTGGACTTCTCATCCAGATTTGTTCTGGACTTCTGTCCTGTCTCAGAAGGCAAATCGGCTGTGAGTCTGCACTTGCTTGACTCATCATCTCTTCTACCAAATCATCCAGTTTGATATGAAGTAGTTGATACTGTCTAGCAAGAAGTGAGGCAATTGTTGATTTTCCACTACAAGGCGATCCGCCAATCATATAAAGCATCATTCTTCCTCCTTCTGACAAAATAAAAACGACATCCTCGAAAGGACGTCGCAACGTGGTTCCACCTTCATTTATGTTCCTCAAAAAAGAGGGACACCTCTGATTGGCTTTAACGTAGCCACCGTTTTATGTTTTCATAAAAGCCAGTAGAGTAGTATCAGTTTAGGCTTTCTATGCGTTTCCAGCAACCACGCACTCTCTAGTAGAAAGGGACTAAGTGACTTGTCTCTATGCATTATTATAGCATGATTGCGAGATTTTTCAAGGATTTTGTGAAAGTTTTTTATTTTTCCCTTGCTGGAGCATATATTTAATACCGGAACCTGAAGCCATACCAAGTAGGGCAAAGAGTTCATAAGCTAGGAAATAAACGAGAATGAATTCATTGAAAGTGATGATGGTAAAGCAATAGAGAAGAGCAATACCGAGCAGCCACCACAGTGAGAATTGGAAACGGTAGCTATAAAGAAGGGATACGATGAAGGTTGCCAAAGGTGAAAAGAGGATGATGTTATAAATGTAAAGTCCTTTCAGCGTATAAGGGTCAGAAATCAGCAGTAACAGCAACTCATAGAGAGGCCAGTAAAAGAAGAATATGACAAGGTAGTATGGGATATACTTAAGGTAGTTCCGCATGGCAATAGTCCTCCAATCTGCAAAAATTGAGAGAGGTTGAATACCATATAATCCTAAATGAAGGGGAGCTCTCTACCTATATTATAGCACGATTTGGAAGCTCTTACAAGTTGATCAGGTAAGTAGTGATAGTGATTTTTTGCAGTGTTTTCTGCTATAATACTAACAGAAGAAGTAAGAGGAAAAGAGGAGAAAGAATGACTAAAATAGCAGTTCTTTCAGATATACATGGAAATATGACAGCTCTGGAAGCCGTACTGGCTGATGCAAGAGCGGCAGAGGTAGAAGAGTATTGGCTTTTGGGAGATATTCTCATGCCTGGAACAGGACGTAGAAGGATATTGGATCTCTTAGCTAGCTTGCCCATCACTGCAAGAGTGCTGGGAAATTGGGAGAATAGTCTCTGGCGTGGTTTGCATCGCAAGCTAGATCCAACAAAAGCTAGTCATCGCTATCTCCTACGCCAATGCCAGTATATCTTAGAAGAGATTAGCCCTGAAGAAATCGAAGACCTCCACAATCAACCTATGCAAGTTCATCGTCAGTTTGGTGATTTGACAGTAGGAATCACTCACCATCTTCCTGATAAAAACTGGGGTAGAGAGTTGATTCATACGGGAAAACAAGAAGATTTTGATAGATTGGTGACGGAGCCACATGCTTCTATCGCAGTGTATGGCCATATTCACCAACAGTTTCTTCGTTACGGAAGTGACGGACAGTTGATTCTTAATCCAGGATCGATTGGGCAACCCTTCTTTTTAGATGCGAAGTTGCGTAAGGACCTGCGAGCTCAATATATGATTTTAGAGTTTGATGAGGCAGGTTTGTCTGATGTTGATTTTCGTCGAGTGGATTATGATGTAGAAGCCGAATTGCAGTTGGCTAAGGATTTAAAACTCCCCTATTTCCAGATTTACTATGAAAGTTTGATAAATGGAATTCACCATACTCATAATCAGGAACTTCTGTATGAAATTGCTCAAGAACAGGGGCATGATGCCGAGTTGGATGCATGGCTAGATAGTGGTAATAATTGACATTACAACGTAAAAGGGTATAATAAGTATCAGATAGGATGTGAAAGGAGAAAAAGATGCAAATTTCAAGCCGATTTACCATTGCGACCCATATGCTAATTATCATTGCTATCAAGGGCCGGGAAAGCAAGGTGACCAGTGATTTTCTCGCAGCCAGTGTTGGGATCAATCCGGTCATTATTCGCAAAACCTTGTCCCAACTCAAAAAAGCTGAACTGATATCAGTTGCGCGTGGGACGGGCGGTACCGAGATTATCAAAGACCTCCAAGATATCAGCCTTTTTGATGTTTATCAGGCTGTTGAATGTTTAGGAAAATCTGGTAAACTCTTTAGTTTCCATGATAATCCCAACCCTAACTGTCCAGTAGGGGCCAATATCCATGAAGTTTTGGATCAAAAACTACTAGATATCCAAGAGGCGATGGAAAACCAACTTCGTCAGACGAGTCTGGCTCAGGTTGTGGCAGATGCAGAAGCAAGAATAGTAAAATAAGAGGGCTAGGCTCCTCTTTTTCTATTACCATAATTATGGTACAATGTAGTCATCAAAGGAGGAGACTATGTACTTTATCACAGGATTTTTTGTCCTACTTTTTCTCGTTTCGTTTTTAAGGGACAATCGTAGTCTCTGGAATCCAGCTCTTTTGCTTTTATCTCTGCTCTTTTCTTACCTGTCTATTGCCAATCTTTTTTATGAAGCTGGGCAGGAAGAAGTGCACATGGTTTTCTTTGCAGGGATTTTTCTCCTGCTACCTCTTTTAGTTTTTCTAAGTGGCTTTTTCCTGATTTATAATGGATTTGTGTTATTGAAAAAAGAAGGAAAATCCAAGGCAAATTATTTGTCTCTAGGATTAGGCTGCGTGATTCTATTCTTTTTTGTGATCATGGCGATTCGAGTGAGCGATACCAAGGGCTTGTTTTACACCAATCATCTAGCGAATATTTTCTTTTTCTTTCTGATCTATTCGTATTTGATTTTTGGTTTTGCCTTTGCAGGATTTCTGCTTTATTCTATTCTGTATCTTTTTATTCCTAAGAAAAAACATTATGATTTTATTATCATTCACGGAGCAGGTTTGTTGAATGGAGAAAAAGTGACTCCCTTACTGAAGAGTCGCATTGATAAGGCAGTAGAAGCTTATCACCAGTCTCTCAATCCCAATGTTAAAATCATCGCAAGTGGTGGTCGAGGTGGGGATGAGAAGATTTCCGAAGCTCAGGCAATTTGTAATTATTTGCTGGAAGAGACGGATGTTCCGAGAGAAGCAATTCTCCTAGAGGAAGACTCAACGACAACCTATGAGAATCTTCTCTTCTCAAAAGAAATGGGAGAGAGGCTGGTGACCAGTCCACGTTTTCTCTTTGTGACCAATGATTACCATGTTTTTCGTACCAGTACCTATGCTCGCCGTATTGGGATGAAGGGAGATGGTCTTGGTTGCCGTACAGCCGCCTACTATATCCCATCGGCCTTTATCAGAGAATATATTGCCCTATGTGTGAAGATAAAATGGATTTTTATCGCCTTTTATGTTTTGTTGATTTTAGCTCTGATTTTCTCTTATAGGGGTATTTTATGGTAATATATGAAAAAAATCTCCGTTAGGAGATTTTTTGTAAAATTCATGTAGTCATTATTATTCAATTTTGCTTATGGCAAAATGGCTTTTAGTTCCTTCAGGATAGTTTGCAAGGTTACGATCGCTTGTTCTCCTTGTTGTGGTTGATAGAGTAGTTGGAAATACTTGCGAATAGTTTCTTCAAATTGTTTAGGGAGGAGAGTACAATTGGTCTTTGCGTACTCCAACATTCGTTTTTCACCAGGATGGGTTTGCTCATTGAGCGCAAATAACAAGTCAAAGTAGGAAGCAAAAAATTCACTTGTACGATGATTCATGCTGAGAAGATCTTGACGTTTGATAGCTTTTTCTATTTGGTGAGAGAAGGCAGGCATGGCTTGTTCTAGCAAAAGGAGTTGCCTTTCAATGATATGCTTTTTGAGTTCCTGTGGATAGGGAATCTGGTAGGCTCTTTGGAGCGAAGCATAGCGTCCATTCGGATCGTATAGGATTTTGCTATGGAGTAGATTGTGCCACATACAGGTTGTATAAGCGTTTTGGGCTTGATGCTGAAAAACAGTTGAGTTTAGTTCTTGTTCAAACGACTCCAGCGAACGATAAATCAACTCGATTTCGATACCGTTGTTTAGTACACAGTCGTCCTCTAACTCCCAAAACTGGTTTCCAATTTCCATATAAGAACAGTACTTACTCAGAATGTTTTGGCGAATCGTCTCATCTATAGGAGAGTTGAGATATGTATAGACATCATAGTCAGAATTTTGATCGTAGTCTTGTCCTGCACGTGAACCACCAAGAGCGATAGCTTCTACTTGCTCCAATTGAGAGAATTCTTTATAAAGTTCTTGGATCATGATTTTTCTCCTTGCTTTATGGTTTTAAAGTCATTTTATCAAAAAGTAAAACGTTTGCATAGTATTAAGTTGTTGCTTTTTCATTTATAACAAAAAATGTGAACTCTTGTTTTGAGTTCACATTCTTTTTTATTCTGCAGCTTGTTGCCAACGTTTGGCTAGCATGCGAGATAGACTTGAAATTGCTAGGTTAAAGCTGAAATAGATCAAGGAAATCAGGATATAAAGACTGAAGACCTGCTCTGGCTCGAAATAGCGACCCATGAGAATTTGGCTAGCGCCAAAGAGTTCTTGTAGAGCGATAACAGAGTAGAGAAGGCTAGTATCCTTAATCACGGTCACAAACTGAGAAATGATGGCTGGCAGCATTTTACGGATCGCTTGTGGGAGAATGATGTAGTAGAGGATTTGGGCTGAAGTGAATCCTTGCGACATTCCTGCTTCGTACTGGCCCTTGTCCACGGCATTGAGACCACCTCGGATAATCTCAGCCAAGGCTGCTGAGGTAAAAAGGGTAAAGGCAGTAATACCTGCTGGTGTAGACTTCATCTTAAACACCAAAAAGATGGTGAAAATCCAGAGAAGGTTTGGAACGTTACGTACAAACTCGATATAAATGCTGGAGATGATCCGTAAGGTAGGATTTTTCCCATTTCTCATGACGGCTAGCACTGTCCCTATAAGGGTAGAAAGGACAATGGCAATCAGAGAAATATAGAGGGTCAAGCCGAAGCCTTTAAAGATAAAGACTAGGTTATCTGGGGTCAAAACTTCTAAAATAGATTCCATAGTAACCTCCTAAAGTGAATAGGCTTTTTTATTGGCTTGCTCCATCTTGCGACCAAACTGGGCGACAGGGAAGCAAAGGGCAAAGTAGAGTAGGGCAGCACCTAGAAAGGCAGGGATGTAATTTCCGTTGAGAGCTGACCAAGACTTGGTCACAAACATCAAGTCCACACCAGAGATGATGGCAACTGTAGAGGTGTTCTTGATAAGGTTGACGATTTGGTTGGTCAAAGGAGGGAGAATGATACGGAAGGCCTGAGGCAAGATAATCAAGCGCATGGCACTGATATAGGTAAAACCTTGCGACAAGGCAGCCTCCATCTGACCGCTAGGAATAGACTGAATCCCTGAACGAATAACCTCAGCGATATAAGCGCCGTGATAGAGTCCCACGCAGAGAACAGCTGTCCAATAAATCGGAATCATGATGGTGTGTTCACTGATAAGAGGCAACCCATAAAAAACAATAACAAACTGCACCAAGAGGGGAGTATTTTGGTAAAATTCGACAAAGATACGAGCCAAAACACGCAAGAATGGGCGTTTACTAGTTGACATGGCCCCAAAGAAGATGCCCAAAACCATGGCGAGGATAAAGGATCCAATCGCTAGGGCAAGAGTGAAGAGGAAACCATTGAAAAATTGTCCAAAATCCTGAAAATAGGCTGTCCAAGATGATAAATCTGTCATGGGGTGTCCTCCTTAATCTGCGATATGGCTAGATGGTTTGAGCTTGTAACGGTCATAGAGTTTCTGCAAACTACCATCCTTGCTCCATTTAGTGACCAAGTTATCAAGATAGTCGTTTAGCTCGGTGTTTGACTTCTTGGTGACGATACCGTAGTCAGATGGCTTGAAACTATCATCTAGTAGTACTGTCCGTTTACTGATGTAACCAGACAGGATAGAACGATCCACGGAAAAGGCGTCAATACGGTGAGCGTGAAGGGAAGTTATCAATTCTGGGTAGGAACCAAGTTCTACGAATTTGAACTTCAGACCTTTCTTTTTACCCAGTTCGGTAATCAAGCGTTGGGTGATGGAACCTTGGGCAACTCCGATGGTTTTGCCATTCAGGTCTTCAATGCTTTTGATATTGGCAGATTTATTGACCAAAAAGCCAGAAGCGTCCGTATAGTAGGGACTGGTGAAGTTGTAGAGTTTTTTGCGTTCTTCTGTGATGGTAAAGGTCGCGATATCCAAATCGACCTGTTCATTGTCAAGAAGTGGGCCACGGGTTTGAGCGGTAACAGGAACGTAGCGAACCTTGACCTTGAGCTCATCTGCAATCATTTTGGCCAGATCCGTTTCGATACCAGAATAAGTTCCTGTCTTGGGATCTTTGTAACCAAAATTAGGAACGTCTTGTTTGACACCGACAACTAGTTCGCCTCTTTTTTGAATGTCTGCGACGCTGGTATCAGCCTGAACTGGTTTGGCAGCAGCAAGGCTGAAAAGGCTAATCAATAATGCTGATAAAAAGAGTTTCTTTTTCATAGGCTCCTCCTTATTTGACTTTGTCACTTTCGTGGTTGATAATTTTGCTGAGGAATTGTTGGGCACGAGGTTCGCTTGGATTGTCGAAAAAGTCATCGACATCTGTCGTATCCACCAAAACTTCTCCGTCAGCCATAAAGATAATGCGGTCAGCAACTTCACGGGCAAAGCCCATTTCGTGGGTAACGATGATCATATTCATCCCGTCATGTGCCAGTTTTTGCATAACTGCTAGAACATCTCCGATAGTCTCAGGATCAAGAGCAGATGTTGGCTCATCAAAGAGGAGGAGTTCCGGATGCATGGCAAGACCACGAGCAATGGCGATCCGCTGTTTTTGTCCACCAGATAGCATGGCGGGATAGGAATCTTTCTTGTCCCACATATTTACAAATTCCAGATATTTTTGGGCTGTTTTTTCAGCTTCTTTTTTATCAATTCCTAGAACTTTAATGGGCGCAAGTGTCACGTTTTCTAACACGTTTTTGTGTGGATAAAGGTTGAAATGTTGAAAAACCATGCCGACTTCCTTACGAAGAGGAACTAAATCTTTCTGGCTGGCACCTGCTACTTGGTGTCCATTGACTAGGAGACTTCCTTTGTCAACAGCCTCTAAACCATTGATAGTACGGATAAGAGTGGACTTTCCAGAACCAGAAGGTCCAAGCAGGACAACAACTTGTCCTTTTTCAAAACGGAGATTGATGTCGCGGAGTGCGTGGTAGTCTCCGTAATATTTTTCGACGTGTTTAAATTCTACTAAAGCCATGAGAGATCTCCTTTGTGTTAGATTTTATAACATGATTCTACAACAAAAGAATGTTCTTGTCAAATCATATCTGAAAAAAATTCACTAAAATTTTATAAAAAAGCAATCTGGATAGAGAAAATGCCTAAATCATGTTATAATGAAACGATAGAATTCTTAGAAAGAGTGGATGTCTTTTTGATAACACCTACTTATGAATGGCAGTTTGCCCCGCAGGTTGAAGATGCGGATTTTACAAAGATAGCCAAGAAGGCTGGACTGGGTCCCGAGGTGGCTCGGTTATTATTTGAAAGAGGGATTCAGGATGAAGAAAGTCTAAAGAAGTTTTTAGAACCTTCTTTAGAGGACTTACATGACCCCTATCTGCTTCATGATATGGACAAGGCAGTGAAAAGGATTCGTCAGGCCATTGAAGAAGGAGAAAACATTCTCATCTATGGAGACTACGATGCGGATGGCATGACTTCGGCTTCGATTGTGAAGGAAAGTTTGGAACAGCTTGGCGCCGAGTGCCGTGTTTACCTGCCCGATCGCTTTACCGATGGCTATGGACCAAATGCCAGTGTTTATAAATATTTTATCGAGCAAGAGGGCATTTCCTTGATTGTGACAGTGGATAATGGGGTTGCTGGCCATGAAGCCATTGAATTGGCCCAGTCTATGGGAGTGGATGTCATTGTGACCGACCACCATTCTATGCCGGAAACCCTTCCTGATGCCTATGCGATTGTTCACCCTGAACATCCAGATGCGGACTATCCCTTCAAACAGTTAGCTGGTTGCGGAGTGGCCTTTAAGCTGGCTTGTGCCCTTTTAGAAGAAGTGCAAGTGGAATTGCTTGATTTGGTCGCTATCGGTACCATTGCAGATATGGTGAGCTTGACAGATGAAAACCGTATCATGGTTCAATATGGTCTGGAAATGCTGGGACATACTCAGCGCATTGGCCTGCAAGAAATGCTGGACATGGCTGGGATTGCTGCGAATGAAGTGACAGAAGAAACGGTTGGATTCCAGATTGCCCCTCGTTTAAATGCCTTAGGGCGATTGGATGATCCCAACCCTGCCATTGATTTGCTGACTGGATTTGACGACGAGGAAGCGCATGAGATTGCCCTCATGATTCACCAGAAAAATGAAGAACGTAAGGAAATCGTCCAATCAATCTATGAAGAAGCTAAGACCATGGTGGATCCTGAGAAGAAGGTCCAGGTTTTGGCCAAGGAAGGCTGGAATCCTGGGGTTCTGGGTATCGTAGCTGGGCGCTTGCTAGAGGAATTGGGGCAGACAGTTATCGTTCTTAATATAGAAGATGGTCGTGCCAAGGGTAGTGCTCGTAGTGTGGAAGCAGTCGATATTTTTGAAGCTCTGGATCCTCATCGAGATCTCTTCATCGCATTCGGTGGCCATGCTGGTGCAGCAGGAATGACGCTGGAAGTTGAGAAGCTCTCAGATTTATCTCAGGTTTTGGAAGACTATGTCCGTGAAAAAGGTGCAGATGCTAGTGGTAAGAACAAGTTAAATCTAGATGAAGAGCTAGATTTGGAGACTCTTAGCTTGGAAACGGTTAAAAGCTTTGAACGCTTGGCACCTTTTGGAATGGACAATCAGAAACCTGTCTTTTATATCAAGGATTTTCATGTCGAAAGTGCCCGTACCATGGGAGCAGGCAATGCCCACCTCAAACTAAAAATTTCCAAGGGTGAGGCGAGTTTTGAAGTGGTGGCCTTTGGACAAGGTAGATGGGTAACAGAGTTTGCTCAAACAAAAAATCTTGAATTGGCAGTCACCTTGTCTGTCAATCAATGGAATGGCCAAACTGCCCTCCAGTTGATGATGGTGGATGCGCGTGTGGAAGGCGTTCAACTCTTTAACATTCGTGGGAAGAACGCAGCCTTGCCAGAAGGGGTTCCAGTCTTGGACTTCGCTGGAGAAGTGCCGGATTTGACGAATAGTGAGGCGGTTGTTGTAAAAACCATTCCTGAGGATATTACCTTGCTTAAGACCGTTTTTCAGGAACAAAATTTCTCTGCAGTCTATTTCAAAAACGACATTGACAAGGCCTACTATCTGACAGGTTATGGAACTAGAGAACAGTTTGCAAAATTGTACAAGACTATTTACCAGTTCCCAGAGTTTGATATTCGCTACAAGCTTAAGGATTTGGCGGCTTATCTCAATATCCAACAAATCTTGCTGGTCAAGATGATTCAAGTCTTTGAAGAACTGGGCTTTGTGACAATCAAAGATGGTGTCATGACAGTCAATAAGGAAGCGCCAAAGCGAGAGATAGGAGAAAGTCGGATTTACCAAAATCTCAAACAAACCGTTAAAGATCAAGAAATGATGGCGCTGGGTACGGTGCAGGAAATGTATGATTTTTTAATGGCAGAAAACTAGAAGGTAGGACAGAGTTGGGCAACCAGCTCTTTTTTGGAAACAAATCTTCATTTTGAAAATCATCAAAAAAATGGTATAATGGTAGGAAAAGATTCGGCTGAAAGTTTTAGAACTTTTAGAATAAGAGGGTAAACTTACCTTATAATCAAGATAATTAAGTTTCGGAGGAAAAATGAGTAATATTAGTTTAACAACACTAGGTGGTGTACGAGAAAATGGGAAAAATATGTACATCGCCGAAATCGATGGTTCTATTTTTGTTTTGGATGCGGGGCTTAAATACCCTGAAAATGAACAACTTGGGGTTGATGTCGTCATTCCCAATATGGACTACCTTTTTGAAAATAGCGACCGTATCGCAGGGGTCTTCTTGACCCACGGGCATGCGGATGCCATTGGTGCTCTGCCTTACCTTTTGGCAGAAGCGAAGGTGCCTGTGTTTGGCTCTGAGTTGACTATCGAGTTGGCAAAACTCTTTGTCAAAGGAAATGATACGGTTAAGAAATTCAATGACTTCCATGTGATTGATGAGGATACAGAAATTGACTTTGGAGGAACTGTAGTTTCCTTCTTCCGTACAACTCACTCCATCCCGGAAAGTTTGGGAGTTGTCTTGAAAACTCCAAAAGGTAGTATTGTTTACACAGGTGACTTCAAGTTTGACCAGACGGCTAGTAAATCCTATGCGACGGATTTTGCCCGTTTGGCAGAAATCGGTCGTGAGGGTGTCTTGGCGCTCCTCAGTGATTCTGCGAATGCGGATAGCAATATCCAGGTAGCGAGTGAGAGCGAAGTTGGAGACGAAATTACCCAGACAATTGCAGACTGGGAAGGTCGTATCATCGTTGCAGCAGTTGCCAGCAACCTCTCTCGTATCCAGCAGGTTTTTGATGCGGCTGCAGATACAGGTCGCCGAGTTGTTTTGACTGGTTTTGATGTTGAAAATATCGTCCGAACAGCGATTCGTCTCAAAAAATTGTCTCTAGCTAATGAAAGTCTCTTGATCAAACCAAAAGAAATGTCTCGTTTTGAAGACCATGAGTTGATTATCCTTGAGACAGGTCGTATGGGTGAACCGATCAATGGACTTCGTAAGATGTCTATCGGTCGCCACCGCTATGTGGAAATCAAAGATGGGGACTTGGTCTATATCGTAACGACTCCATCTATCGCCAAAGAAGCCGTCATGGCGCGTGTTGAAAACATGATCTACCAAGCTGGTGGTGTGGTGAAACTCATTACCCAAAGTTTGCGAGTATCAGGACACGGAAATGCGCGTGATTTGCAGTTGATGATCAATCTCTTGCAACCAAAATACCTTTTCCCTATCCAAGGGGAATACCGTGAGTTAGATGCGCATGCCAAGGCTGCCATGGCAGTTGGGATGTTGCCAGAGCGCATTTTCATCCCTAAAAAGGGAACGACCATGTCTTATGAACATGGGGACTTTGTTCCAGCTGGAGGAGTTTCTGCAGGTGATGTCTTGATTGATGGAAATGCCATCGGGGATGTTGGAAATGTGGTCCTTCGTGACCGTAAGGTCTTGTCAGAGGATGGAATCTTTATCGTGGCGATCACTGTCAACCGTCGTGAGAAGAAAATTGTGGCCAAGGCCCGTGTTCATACGCGTGGATTTGTTTACCTCAAGAAGAGCCGTGATATTCTCCGTGAAAGTTCAGAATTGATTAACCAAACTGTAGAAGAGTATCTTCAAGGTGATGACTTTGATTGGGCAGATCTCAAAGGCAAGGTTCGTGACAATCTGACCAAGTACCTCTTTGATCAAACCAAGCGTCGCCCAGCAATCTTGCCAGTCGTGATGGAAGCAAAATAATAAGCAGAATACCTACAGAAAAAGTCGAAATTCGGCTTTTTCTTATAGAATAGTAAAAGGAGAAAACCATGGCAGTTATGAATATTGAGTATTACTCAGAAGTTTTGGATATGGAGTGGGGCGTCATTGTACTCTATCCAGATGCTAGTCGAGTGACTGAACCAGATTGCACAGATATTCCTGTTCTTTACCTTTTGCACGGAATGTCAGGAAATCAAAATAGCTGGCTCAAGCGAACTAATGTCGAACGCTTGTTGCGCGGGACCAATCTCATTGTCATCATGCCCAATACTAGCAATGGCTGGTACACAGATACTCAGTATGGCTATAACTACTATACAGCTCTAGCAGAAGAGTTACCTCAGGTCATGAAACGATTCTTTCCCAATATGACCAGCAAGCGAGAAAAGACCTTCATAGCAGGTCTCTCCATGGGTGGCTACGGCTCCTTTAAACTCGCTCTATCGACGAATCGTTTTTCTCATGCGGCTAGTTTTTCTGGTGCGCTCAGTTTTCAAGAATTTTCTCCTGAAAGTCAGGATCTGGGATCACTTGCCTACTGGCGAGGAGTTTTTGGAGAGATTAAAGACTGGACAGCTAGCCCTCATTCGCTTGAAAGCATGGCTGCGAAATCGGATAAAAAAACCAAACTTTGGGCTTGGTGTGGGGAGCAAGACTATCTCTACTCTGCCAATAATCTCGCAGTGAAAAACCTCAAAAAACTAGGTTTTGAGGTGACCTATAGTCATAGTCTAGGTAAGCACGAGTGGTACTACTGGGAAAAACAATTGGAGCGTTTTTTGGCTACTCTACCAATTAACTTTGTTTTGGAAGAGCGCTTAAGTTGATTTTATTAATACTAGTGAGGTGACAGAGCAAGGGACCCAATTATTTTTTCTTTCTTTTTTTTCAAAAAAATAGTAAAATAAAGCTAATATTTATCGTAAAAAGAATGGAAAGTAAATGTATCGTTATCAAGTTGATATTCCTGATGAAGAACACGATGAGTTTGTTAGACAGAGTCCTTTAGTGAATATATTGCAAAGTAGCGCTTGGGCGAGTGTGAAAAGTGAATGGGAAAATGAAAAAGTTGGCTTTTACAAGGATGATAAATTGGTAGGTGTGTCCAGTTTGCTTTATAGATCCTTGCCCTTTGGCTTCACGATGTGCTATATTGCTAGGGGACCCATTATAGATTATACTAACAGGGCTTTGGTGGAGTTTGTATTTGCTTCACTTAGAGATATTGCAAAAAGAAAACGTGCCTTATTTATCAAAATTGATCCGACTCTTTGTTTAAGTAAAACAGTTCTTAATAAACAAGACTCAGATTATTCAGAAACATTAGTAACACTTCAATACCTCAGAGAGTTGGGTTTTATTTGGTCTGGTAAAACAACTGGGATGGCTGATACTATTCAGCCTCGTATTCAGGCGAAAATATATAAGGAAAATTTTGGTGAAGATAAACTTTCGAAGTCAACAAAACAAGCTATTCGAACAGCACAGAATAAGGGGATCAAGGTTCAGTTTGGCGGAATAGAATTGCTGGATTCTTTTTCTCTTTTGATGAAGAAAACAGAAGCACGTAAAAATATTTCCTTAAGGAATGAAGCTTATTACAGAAATTTATTGTTAACTTTTCAAAATCATGCCTATATCACACTTTCAACTCTTGATTTATCTGAGCGTTTGCAAGAATTAGAAGAACAGTGGACTCAGAATCAGATTTTTATTCAATCTTTAGTAAATACAGCTAAGTCTTCAAAATTTCAAACTAGATTGAAAGAAAAAGAACGTTTAGACGAGGAAATTACGTTTTTGAAAAAACATATTTCTGCAGGTGTTTTGATTGCTCCCTTAGCAGCGACTTTGACTCTAGAATTTGGCCAGACCTCTGTCAATCTATATGCGGGTATGGATGAAGAATTTAAACGCTATAATGCGCCAATTTTAACTTGGTATCAGACGGCTCATCATGCTTTCGAGCGTGGCTCTCTATGGCAAAATCTTGGAGGAATTGAGCACGCTAGAGATGGTGGCCTTTATCGGTTTAAATCAAATTTTAATCCCACCATTGAAGAGTACTTTGGTGAGTTCACACTGCCTACTCACCCCCTATATCCTGTAATTAGTCTTGTCTTTGATCTGCGTAAAAAATTAAGAAAAAAATATCATAGAAAGTAAGTATATGACACTGACTACACTCACTAAAGAAGAGTTTCAACATTATTCGGAAACGGTTCCTTGTCGTTCCTTTATGCAGTCTGTCCAGATGGGAGATTTGCTAGAAAAAAGGGAAGCTAAAGTAACTTACCTTTCTTTGAAACAGGAAGGAGAAATTCAGGTTGCGGCTCTAGTTTATTGCTTGCCGATGCTAGGTGGATTTCATATGGAAATCAATTCGGGCCCAATCTATACTAAAAACGAGTTTCTTTCGGAATTTTATCTTGCTTTAAAGGAATATGCAAGGCAAAATGGTGTATTGGAGTTGGTTGTAAAACCTTACGAAATCTATCAGAAATTTGATAGCGATGGAAATCCAAGTACAGAAGAAAAAGTGGACTCTATTTCGGTTTTGACAGATCTTGGTTACCAATATGATGGTCTGCAGACGGGTTATCCGGCTGGGGAACCAAATTGGTTCTATTGTAAAGATTTGTCTGAATTGAATGAAGAGAATTTGATTCAAAGTTTTAGCAAAAAGGGGAAACAATTAGTCAAAAAATCTCAGACTTTTGGTATTCAGCTGAAAAAGTTGAAACGCGAGGAACTTCCGATTTTTAAAGATATAACAAAAGAAACCTCTGAACGTAGAGAATATAGTGATAAAAGTTTAGAATATTATGAGCATTTTTATGATTCTTTTGGAGAGCGCGCTGAGTTTATGATTGCGATACTCAATTTTTCAGAGTATTTAACAAATTTAATAAACAGGCAAAGTCAATTAATAAAACAAAAGGATGCGCTATTATCTTTGCTTGAGAAGTATCCAGATTCGGCACAAAAGAAAAAAGAGTTAAGGGAACTATCTCGACAATTGGAAACCTTTGATGTTCGTAAGGCAGAGGCATGTAAATTGATTGAGAAATATGGTCATCAGGATATGGTTTTGGCTGGTAGTCTATTTGTCTATATGCCTCAAGAAACGACTTATCTTTTTAGTGGTTCTTATACGGAGTTCAATAAATTCTATGCACCTGCTCTTCTTCAAGAATATGTGATGGTGGAAAGTATCAGGCGTGGTATTTCTAAGTATAATTTTTTAGGTATTCAGGGGATTT
Source organism: Streptococcus oralis subsp. dentisani (assembly GCF_007475365.1). NCBI lineage: Bacteria > Bacillati > Bacillota > Bacilli > Lactobacillales > Streptococcaceae > Streptococcus > Streptococcus oralis. Next base: position 1,917,325 of record NZ_CP034442.1, read on the forward strand.
TTGATGGCAGTGATGGCGTATTACGCTTTAAACAAAATTTTAATGGCTATATTGTGCGTAAGCCTGGAACATTTCGTTATTATCCATCTCCATTGAAATATAAGTGTATTCAATTGTTAAAGAAATTATTAAGACGTTGAGTTTGAAGAGTCAGTGTTTAGGTTTCTTTCAGTTTTTTTCAGTAAAATAGAGAATCTATCTTGATCAAGTAGAATGTGATTTTAAGATAGGTTCTTATTTTTATGAAAGGTGGAACGTCATGTTCTGGATTATTCGACTATTCTTCCGATTTCTTTTGGGAATTTGGCGTTTCTTCTGGCGTCTGGTTTGGACCGTGGTCATTCTACTGCTCATTGCCTTTGGAGTGGTTTGGTATCTGGCAGGTGATTTTCATTCTGCGGTCAATCAGGTTGAAAAAATGAGCCAGATTGGTCAAGGTGGCTGGAATCAGTGGAAGGAGACGGGAACGCTGGAAGTCTTGTCTCAGACAGACAGTCACCAATATGCAGAAGGCAAGTGGGCTCAGGCCTCAGCTCGCATCTATATTGAGCCTCAAATGGATGAGACCTTCCAAGGTACCTATGCAGAAGCCATAAAAAACTGGAATCAAACGGGAGCCTTTACCTTTGAGGTGGTTGCGGATCCTAGTCAGGCAGATATTGTGGCAAGTGAGATGAATGATGGATCGACCGCTGTAGCAGGTCAAGCTGAGAGTCAAACCAATCTGTTAACCAATCAATTTATATCTGTAACGGTTCGCCTGAATCACTATTATCTATCCAATCCAAACTATGGTTATTCTTATGAACGGATCGTGCACACAGCGGAGCACGAGCTGGGGCATGCTATCGGATTGGATCATACCAACGAGATTTCTGTCATGCAGCCAGCAGGCTCCTACTATGGAATTCAGCCTCGGGATGTGACAGCTGTTCAAGAACTCTATACCAGTAGCGACTAGATGAAGTCAGTGCAATCCGAAATGAAATCAAAGCTCCTCCATCAAGCGGTGGGTGGGGCTTTTTGTTCGTCCTGTTACGGCCTTTTTGCTATAATGGAACTATGAATAACTTAATCAAATCAAAACTGGAGCTCTTGCCGACCAGCCCTGGTTGTTACATTCACAAGGATAAAAATGGCACCATTATCTATGTAGGAAAGGCTAAAAATCTGCGCAATCGTGTGCGGTCTTATTTTCGCGGGAGTCATGATACCAAGACGGAGGCTCTGGTGTCTGAGATTGTAGATTTTGAATTTATCGTCACTGAGTCTAATATTGAGGCTCTTCTCCTAGAAATCAACCTGATCAAGGAAAATAAGCCCAAGTACAATATCATGCTCAAGGATGATAAGTCTTATCCTTTCATCAAAATCACCAATGAACGCTATCCTCGCTTGATTATCACCCGTCAGGTCAAAAAGGACGGTGGTCTCTACTTTGGTCCCTATCCAGATGTGGGGGCAGCCAATGAAATCAAGCGGCTTTTAGATCGGATTTTTCCTTTTCGCAAGTGTACTAATCCACCGTCTAAGGTCTGTTTTTACTACCATATCGGCCAGTGTGTGGCCCATACCATCTGTAAAAAAGATGAGGCTTATTTCAAGTCCATGGCCCAGGAGGTTTCTGATTTCCTAAAAGGGCAGGATGACAAAATCATTGATGACCTCAAGGGTAAGATGACAAAGGCAGCTCAGAGTATGGAGTTTGAACGTGCGGCGGAATACCGTGACCTGATTCAGGCTATTGGAACGCTTCGGACCAAGCAACGAGTTATGTCTAAAGACCTCCAAAACCGTGATGTCTTTGGCTACTATGTGGACAAGGGCTGGATGTGTGTCCAGGTTTTCTTTGTCCGTCAGGGCAAGCTCATTGAGCGGGACGTCAATCTCTTCCCCTACTACAATGATCCGGATGAGGACTTCTTGACCTATGTGGGACAATTCTATCAAGAAAAATCTCACCTGGTTCCCAATGAAGTATTGATTCCGCAGGATATCGATGAAGAAGCAGTCAAGGTCTTGGTGGATACCAAGATTCTCAAACCTCAGCGTGGTGAGAAAAAACAGCTGGTCAATCTAGCTATAAAGAATGCCCGTGTTAGTCTGGAGCAGAAGTTCAATCTGCTAGAAAAATCTGTCGAAAAGACCCAAGGGGCTATTGAAAATCTAGGACGCTTGCTCCAAATCCCAACCCCAGTCCGCATCGAGTCCTTTGATAACTCTAATATCATGGGAACCAGCCCTGTTTCAGCTATGGTGGTCTTTGTTAATGGCAAACCGAGTAAAAAAGACTACCGTAAATACAAAATCAAGACTGTCATTGGGCCTGATGATTATGCGAGTATGCGAGAGGTCATTCGCAGACGCTATGGCCGAGTTCAACGTGATGGTTTAACCCCTCCAGATTTGATTGTCATTGATGGGGGACAAGGTCAAGTCAATATTGCCAAGCAGGTCATTCAAGAAGAGCTAGGTTTGGATATTCCTATTGCAGGTCTGCAAAAGAATGACAAGCACCAAACCCACGAGCTGCTCTTTGGAGATCCGCTGGAAGTAGTGGAGTTATCTCGCAATTCTCAGGAATTTTTCCTCCTCCAACGCATCCAGGATGAGGTGCACCGCTTTGCTATCACTTTCCACCGCCAACTGCGCTCCAAAAATTCCTTTTCATCACAACTGGATGGGATTGAAGGATTGGGGCCTAAACGTAAGCAGAATCTTATGAAACATTTCAAGTCTCTAACTAAAATCAAGGAAGCCAGTGTGGATGAGATTGTCGAAGTTGGGGTGCCAAGAGCAGTCGCAGAAGCTGTGCAAACCAAGTTGAACCCGCAGGAAGAAGTGGAGTTGGCTCAAGTGGCGGAAGAACAAGTATATTACCAAACGGAAGGAGACCATTATGAACAATAAAATCGCAATTTTATCAGATATTCATGGCAATGCGACAGCCTTAGAAGCAGTAATTGCAGATGCTAAAACTCAAGGAGCCAGTGAATATTGGCTCATGGGAGACATTTTCCTCCCGGGTCCAGGTGCAAATGACTTGGTCGCTCTGTTAAATGAACTTCCTATCACAGCAAGTGTTCGAGGCAATTGGGATGATTGTGTCCTTGAGGCTTTAGATGGGCAATATGGCTTAGAAGACCCACAGGAAGTTCAGCTCTTGCGTATGACGCAGTATTTGATGGAGCGAATGGATCCCGATCAGATCGCTTGGCTGCGGAGCCTGCCTATGGTTGCGAAGAAAGAAATTGATGGGCTGCGTTTTTCGCTCTCTCACAACTTACCTGACAAAAACTATGGAGGAGACTTGCTGGTTGACAATGATACGGAGAAATTTGACCAGCTACTTGATGAGGAGACAGATGTAGCAGTTTACGGTCATGTCCACAAGCAGTTGCTTCGTTATGGAAGCCGAGGGCAACAAATCATCAATCCAGGTTCGATTGGCATGCCCTATTTTGATTGGGAGGCGTTAAAAAATCACCGTGCTCAGTATGCCGTGATAGAAGTTGAAGATGGGGAATTGGTCAATATCCATTTTCGTAAAGTCGCTTATGATTATGAAGCGGAGCTAGAATTGGCCAAGTCCAAAGGCCTTCCCTTTATCGAAATGTATGAAGAGCTACGACGAGAAGACAACTATCGGGGGCACAATCTGGAACTTTTAGCTAGTTTAATCGAAAAGCATGGATATGTAGAGGATGTGAAAGATTATTTTGATTTTCTGCAAAGTTAGAAATAAAATGGACGCCCTTAATTTGAAGTGAGGTGGTAGCCGAATTATTTAGAAAAGAGTCAGACAATAAGGAAGAAAAGATGGCTTAGCTAAAGTTTGACATTGAAATTATTTTGTTATACAATGAACTTAATTCTTAATAAAAAGGAGAACATTATGAAGAAAATTATTACAGCCAGTATGGCTCTTTTATCTGTTGTTGTTTTAACAGCATGTTCAGGGAAAACAACGTCTGACTCTTCGACTAAGACTTCAAGCTCTGTAGAACAAACTTCTTCTTCAGAGACTTCATCAACAACGTCTAGTTCAAAGACAGAAAATAATGAGGTGGTTTTGATCACCGATGAAGAAATTGACAATGCTAAAACTGTTGGAGATGTGAAGAAAGTCTTTGGCAAATTAGTCGACAATTATAAAAAGCATGCAGTTGAAATTGGGGAGAAAATTCCAGAGAGTGGAAAAGAAGCATATAACGCCCAAGTTGAACCAGCGCTTAAGTCTATGGAGACTGTAAGAGAGTCATTTAACGAAAGTCTTTCAAGTATTGGTTCTGATGATACAGTAGTGCCAGAACAAACTCGTACTCTATTTGTTCAACAGTTGAAAACTGGACGTGACACAATGAAGAAAGCGCTGGAAGCGGCTTATAAAGCAATTGCTCCATACACATCTGGTCAATAATATAAGAAAGTAGGTGTTCGATCACCTGCTTTTTGATTGCTTCAAATCTAAAGCGATACCTACTTAAATAGCTCCAAATTAATAGCAGAGAGTTTGAAAGAAGTACTAACTCTATGAAAAATCCCTGCAAGCTCTTTCAAAATATGGTAGAATGGAAGCAGTAGAATTAGAAAAGGAAATCGATTATGAAATTTCTTGAATTAAATAAAAAACGTCATGCGACTAAGCGTTTCACTGATAAGCCGGTGGATCCCAAAGATGTGCGTACGGCTATCGAAATCGCAACCTTGGCCCCAAGCGCTCACAACAGCCAACCTTGGAAATTTGTGGTCGTTCGTGAGAAAAATGCTGAATTGGCAAAATTGGCTTATGGTTCGAACTTTGAGCAGGTATCATCAGCACCTGTAACCATTGCCTTGTTTACAGATACAGATCTTGCCAAACGTGCCCGCAAGATTGCCCGAGTTGGTGGTGCTAATAACTTCTCTGAAGAGCAACTTCAATATTTTATGAAGAATCTGCCTGCCGAGTTTGCACGTTACAGTGAGCAACAAGTCAGTGACTACCTAGCCCTCAATGCAGGTTTGGTTGCCATGAACTTGGTTCTGGCTCTGACAGACCAAGGAATCGGTTCTAACATTATTCTTGGATTTGACAAATCAAAGGCCAATGAGGTTTTGAATATCGAAGATCGTTTCCGTCCAGAACTTTTGATCACAGTGGGTTACACAGATGAAAAATTGGAACCAAGCTACCGCTTGCCAGTAGATGAAATCATCGAGAAAAGATAGAAAGAAGAAAAAATGACAGCAATTGATTTTACAGCAGAAGTAGAAAAACGCAAAGAAGACCTCTTGGCTGACTTGTTTAGCCTTTTGGAAATCAACTCAGAACGTGATGATAGTAAAGCAGATGCGCAGCATCCATTTGGACCTGGTCCAGTAAAAGCCTTGGAAAAATTCCTTGAAATCGCAGATCGCGATGGTTATCCAACTAAGAATGTTGATAACTACGCAGGACATTTTGAGTTTGGTGAAGGAGAAGAAGTTCTCGGAATCTTTGCTCACATGGACGTGGTGCCGGCTGGTAGTGGTTGGGACACAGATCCTTACACACCAACTATCAAAGATGGTCGTCTTTATGCGCGTGGTGCTTCAGATGACAAGGGACCTACAACAGCTTGTTACTATGGTTTGAAAATCATCAAAGAATTGGGCCTTCCAACTTCTAAGAAAGTTCGTTTCATTGTCGGAACAGACGAAGAATCAGGCTGGGCAGATATGGACTACTACTTTGAGCACGTAGGACTAGCAAAACCAGACTTTGGTTTCTCTCCAGATGCTGAATTCCCTATCATCAATGGTGAAAAAGGAAATATCACAGAATACCTCCACTTTGCAGGTGAAAATACAGGTGCTGCTCGTCTTCACAGCTTTACAGGTGGATTGCGTGAAAACATGGTACCGGAGTCAGCAACAGCAGTCGTTTCAGGAGACTTGGCTGACTTGCAAGCTAAACTAGATGCCTTTGTTGCGGAGCACAAACTTAGAGGAGAACTCCAAGAAGAAAACGGCCAGTACAAGGTGACTGTGATTGGTAAATCAGCCCATGGTGCTATGCCTGCTTCAGGCGTCAATGGTGCGACCTACCTTGCCCTTTTCCTCAGTCAGTTTGACTTTGCTGGACCAGCCAAAGACTACCTCGACATCGCTGGTAAGATTCTCTTGAACGACCATGAGGGTAAAAATCTCAAGGTGGCTCATGTGGATGAAAAGATGGGTGCCCTTTCTATGAATGCGGGTGTCTTCCGCTTTGACGAAGCAAGTGTTGACAATACCATTGCCCTCAACTTCCGTTATCCCAAAGGAACAAGTCCAGAACAAATCAAGTCAGTCCTTGAAAACTTGCCAGTTGCTTCTGTTAGCCTTTCTGAACACGGTCACACCCCTCACTATGTACCAATGGAAGATCCACTTGTGCAAACCTTGTTGAATGTCTATGAAAAACAAACTGGACTTCAAGGTCATGAACAAGTCATCGGTGGTGGTACCTTCGGTCGCTTGCTGGAACGTGGGGTTGCCTACGGTGCTATGTTCCCAGACTCAATCGATACCATGCACCAAGCTAATGAATTTATCGCCTTGGACGATCTCTTCCGAGCAGCAGCAATTTATGCAGAAGCTATTTATGAATTGATCAAATAAAGCTATAGAAGTCTGAGATTTTATGCTTGGACTTCTTTTTGGAGGGAAAACAGATGTCTCAAATCGAAAGAATCAAGCAGGCCATTATGGTGGATCCACAGAATGCCAGCTACACAGAACGCGGAATCGAACCTCTCTTTGCGGCGCCAAAAACTGCTCGCATCAATATTGTCGGTCAGGCTCCTGGACTTAAAACACAAGAAGCTGGGATTTATTGGAAGGATAAGAGCGGCGATCGCTTGCGTGAGTGGTTAGGTGTTGATGAAGACACCTTTTACAATTCAGGGTTGTTTGCAGTTATTCCTATGGACTTTTATTTCCCAGGACATGGAAAATCAGGCGACCTTCCACCTCGTAAAGGTTTTGCCGAAAAATGGCATCCACAACTCCTCAAAGGATGTCCCAATATTGAATTGACCCTTTTGATTGGCCAGTATGCCCAAGCCTACTATTTACATGAGAAAGTTAGTGGCAAGGTAACAGAACGGGTAAAACGCTACAAAGACTATCTACCAGAATTCTTCCCTCTGGTTCATCCTTCTCCCCGTAATCAAATCTGGATGGCTAAAAATCCTTGGTTTGAGGCAGAAGTGGTGCCAGAATTGCAAGCATTGGTACAAAAGATTATTCATCAATAAAGGAGAAAAACTATGGATGCTTATCAACAAGTAGCTAATAAGTTGCAAGAGTTGGGTATCGTCTATGATGTGGTAGAGCATCCACCTGCATTTACGACAGAGCAGGCGGATAGCTATATTGAAGGCCTAGAAGGAGTTCGAACCAAGTCCATGTTTTTGACCAACAAAAAGAAAACCCAGTATTATCTGCTCATCATGGATGATCATAAACCATTGGATATGGATGACTTTAAAGAGCAAGTGGGAGCTAATCGGATTCGCATGGCTTCAGCAGATTCTTTGGCTGAAAAAATGAACCTGCCAGCAGGGACGGTTTCACCTTTTGGTTTGTTAAATAATGCAGAAAAAGATATTCAGGTATACTTTGACAAGGATATTTCGTCAGAAGAGATCATGACTTTCCATCCCAATACCAATGAAAAGACTATTTTTATTAAAACCCAAGACTTGTTCCGATTTTTAGATTCAATTGGATTTACCTATGAGTTTTTAACTTTGCCTTAAAGGCATCAAAAAGGAGAAAAAGAATGAAAGAAATTTCCTTCGATGAATTTTATCAGCTTTACCAAAATGGTCAGCTTTCTCTAGTGGACGTGAGAGAAATAGAAGAGTTCAAGATGCTTCATTTAGAAGGTGCACACAACTTACCGCTTAGTCAACTGGCTGATACTTATGAGCAGTTGGACAAGGAGCAGTTACATTATGTTATTTGTAAATCTGGGATGAGATCAGCTCGTGCTTGCCAGTTTTTAGAGGAGCATGGATATAAGGTCATCAATGTTCAAGGTGGTATGACGGCCTTTGAAAATCTTTAAAATTTTGCATTTCTCCTACTTGGTGTGTACTAGGTAGGAGGATTTTGTTTTTAGATAATTCTTATTTTTAAAAATATTGAAAACATTCAATATTTACTTCGTGATGCTTTTTTCATACTCTTATTCGTGATATACTAGGTCAGTATTTTAGAAATATGAAGGAGATTCTTTATGGCTAAAAAAGGTGCCCTAACAGGTTTGCTCCTGTTTGGAATATTTTTTGGTGCGGGGAACTTGATTTTTCCGCCTTCTCTAGGTGCCCTATCTGGAGAACATTTTCTTCCTGCCATTGCAGGTTTTGTCTTTTCAGGCGTCGGTATCGCCGTTTTGACTCTCATTATTGGAACTCTCAATCCTAAGGGATACATTTATGAGATTTCTAAGAAAATCTCACCTTGGTTTGCGACGCTTTATCTCGCAGTCCTCTATTTATCGATTGGTCCCTTCTTTGCCATTCCACGTACAGCCACAACAGCTTACGAAGTCGGGATTAGCCCCCTTTTATCAGATGCGAATAAAGGACTTGGATTGATTGTCTTTACCGTACTATATTTTGCAGCGGCTTATTTGATTTCACTCAATCCATCAAAGATTTTGGATCGGATCGGACGTATCTTGACACCAGTCTTTGCTTTGTTGATCGTTATCTTGGTTGTACTAGGTGCCTTCAAGTATGGTGGAACAAGTCCTCAAGCGGCCTCAGAAGCCTATCAATCCTCTGCTTTTGGGACAGGTTTCCTAGAAGGGTATAATACCTTGGATGCTCTTGCCTCAGTGGCTTTCAGTGTCATTGCTGTTCAAACCTTGAAACAACTTGGATTCTCAAGTAAGAAAGAGTACATTTCAACTATTTGGGTGGTTGGTATCGTTGTAGCTCTTGCCTTTAGCTCTCTTTACATCGGTTTAGGATTCCTTGGAAATCACTTCCCGGTACCAGCAGAAGCAATGAAGGGTGGAACACCAGGTGTTTATATCTTGTCGCAAGCTACTCAGGAAATCTTTGGTTCAACAGCTCAACTCTTCCTTGCTGTTATGGTAACTGTAACCTGCTTCACAACGACAGTTGGCTTGATTGTGTCGACAGCAGAGTTCTTTAATGGACGTTTCCCACAAATCAGCTACAAGGTCTATGCAACTGCCTTTACCTTGATTGA